>NZ_BAABFB010000021.1:0-72346 GCF_039540555.1 Rhodococcus olei
TCGCTGCGGGGCAGCAGCACGTGCAGGATCTGCGGCGGCATCACGCGGTTGCCGTCCTGGTCGCCGACCGCCGCGCCGATCATCACCCACTGGCAGTGATCGGTACCCGACGAGAACGACCAGCGACCGTTGAGGATGTAGCCGCCGTCGGTCGGCACCGCGACGCCCATCGGCGCGTACGGCGAGGCCATCCAGGTGTCGGGATCCTGGCCCCACACCTCCTCCTGCGCCTTCGGGTCGAAGAACGCCAGCTCCCACGGGTGCACCCCGACGATGCCGGCGACCCAGCCGGTGGCGCCGTCCATCGCGCCGATCGCCATCGCGGTCTCCGCGAATTCACGCGGGTGCACCTCGAGGCCACCGTGGTTCTTGGGCTGCAGCATCCGGATCACACCGGACTCCCGCAGTCGCTTGGCGCTGGCGTCGGTCAGGCGCATCAGCTTGTCGCCCTCGACGCCGTCCGCACGGATCTCGTCCGCGTGCTGTTCGATCCGATCCAGGACCTGCCCCATGATTTCCCTCGTCTTTCGCTGATGATCCGGCGGCCTACCGTCGCCTGCTTTCGATCGTCCCAGCCGTCAGGCGGATGCGCCTTCGGTGCTCTTGCTCAGTGGGAGCGTATGCGCAGCGGCGTACTTCGCGGCCAGATATCCGAAGACCATCGACGGTCCGATCGTGGCTCCGGCGCCGGCGTACTCGTTGCCCATCACCGAGGCCGTGGTGTTGCCGGTCGCGAACAACCCCTCGATGGCCGTGCCGTCCGCGCGCAGCACCCGGCTGTTCTCGTCGCAGACCAGGCCACCCTTCGTGCCGAGGTCACCCGCCTCGCAGCGGATCGCGTAGAACGGCCCCTTGACGATCTCGTCCAGGTTCGGGTTCTTCATCGTGGGGTCCCCGTAGTAGCGGTCGTACGCACTGTCGCCGCGGCCGAAGTCCTCGTCCTTGCCGGCGCGGGCGAACCCGTTGAACCGCTCGATCGTGGCGACCAGCTTGTCGGCCGGGACACCGATCTGCGCGGCGAGCTCGGGCAGGGTGTCGGCCCGGTGCACCACCCCGGAGTCGTAGAAGCCTTGCGGGAACGGCATGTTCGGCAGCACCTGCGCGAACGGGTAGCGGTTCTTCGCCTTGGTGTCCATGACGAACCAGGCAGGCACGTGGCCGCCCTCGAGCTGGTCGTGCACGAAGTTCACGTACGGCGACGACTCGTTGGTGAACCGCTCGCCCTGGGCGTTGACGATCACCGACGGCGGGATGCAGCGTTCGGACACGAGCGGGATCACCGCACCCATCGGGTGGAACACCGACGGCATCCACCACGCGTCGTCCATCAGGTCCACCGCGGCACCGAGCTGCTGGCCGACCCGGATCCCGTCGCCGACGTTCTCCCGCGCACCCGCGCTGATGTTCGCCCGCCCGTGCTCGGGAAGGTACCTGTCGCGCATCTCCTGGTTGTGGTCGAAACCACCGGTCGCGAGCAGCACCCCACGGCGCGCTCGGATCCGGACCGTCCTGCCCTCACGCTCGGCGACCACACCGATCACCGCGCCGCGCTCGTCGGTCACGAGTTCGGTCATCGAGGTACGCAGCCACAACGGCACACCCGCGTCCTTGAGCACCATCCGCAGCCGGGCGACGAGCGCACGGCCACCGGTCGACATGTGCCGCCGCCGAACCACGTTCGACGCAACGCGCCACGCCGCGACCATCGACGCCCGGCGGCCCGCCCAGGTGCGCTTGACCATCGCCAGGTCGTGGTAGTCCTTCGACGTCACCCAGAGTCCGAGCGGACCCTTCATGCTGTTCGGACGCTGGAACTGCTCGTCCTCCTTCAGCTTTCGGGTGTCGAACGGCAGACACTCGATGGTGCGGCCGAGCGGGCTGCCGCCCTCCTCCTCCGGGTGGTAGTCGGAGTACCCCTTCACCCAGTACAGCTTCATGTGCTTGCTGCGGTCGAGCAGCCCCATCAGCTCGGGGCCGTTCTCGACGTAGGCGTCGATCCGTGCGTCGGACACCGTCCCCGCGGTCAGGGTGCGCAGGTAGCGGCGGATCGCGCCCGGATCGTCGACCATACCCTTGCGGGTGAGGGTGGGGGCGTTGGGAATCCAGATGCCGCCGCCCGAGATCGCGGTCGATCCACCGAACTTCTTGCCCTTCTCGATGATCAGGGTGTCGAGGCCGAGGTCGGCGGCGGCGATGCCTGCGGCCATGCCGCCACCGCCGCTGCCGACGACCAGGAAGTCGACGGCGGTGTCCCAGGCTTGTTCCGTCATCGAGTGGTGTCCGCGCGACGCAGGAAGGCCAGCACGGCGGAGGTCCAGGCGTCCTTGGCTTCGATCATCGTCCAGTGCCCGCAGTTCGGGAACACGTGCAGTTCGGCGTTGGGGATGTCGCGCATCGGGAGCATCGCCATGTCGACCGGGCTGACCCGGTCGTCGCGACCCCAGGTGAGCATCGTCGGGGCCGTCACCTTGTGGAGCTGCGCCCAGTACGGGGTGACGTCGGAGGCCTGCGCGGCGGCGGCGTTGGCCGCGAAGGCCTTGCTGCCGTACATCCGGGCGGCGATCTCGAGGGTGAGCGGCTCTGTGGCCAGCTCCCAGCGCTCCTCGATCAGCTGCTCGGTGACCACCGCCGGGTCGTAGACCATCGAGTGCAGCCACCGGATCAGGCCCTCGCGGGTCGGGTTGTCGGTGAACTCCATCAGCAGCTTGATGCCCTCACCGGGGCCGGGCGCGAAAACGTTCTTGCCGACGCCGCCGATGGTGACCAGCTTGTTCACCCGCTCCGGCGCGTTGATCGCGACGGTGGTGGCGACGATGCCGCCCATCGAGTTGCCGATCATGTGCACCGGTTCGTCGATGCCGAGAGCGTCGAGGAACACCCCGACCGACGCTCCGGCCATCACCAGCGGGTGCCCGTCCCCGGGGTCGCTGACGCCGAAGCCCGGAAACTCGAGCACCAGGCACCGGAAGTGCTCGGCGAAGTCGGCGAGGACGCCGCGGTAATTGCGCCATCCGGTCACGCCGGGTCCGGAGCCGTGCAGCAGCAGCAGCGGCGGGCCGTCTCCGGCCTCGTGGTATCGCAGCACTCCGAGGTCGGTCACGACCTCCCTCTTCGTGGACTCGTAGGTGAGTTCGCTCGTCATGGACCCGACGGTGCCAGTCCAGGTGGGTCGCGGGCAGGTGAATTCCCGATCAGCGAGATCATCCGGCATGGTGTGCGGTGCCGTCGCCGAATCCCGCGGCGCCGCCTCGGCCGCCGAACTCCCGGCCCCGATGTGCCCCCGCGACTACCATCAGGTGCATCCGTCGACATGGATCGGAGCCGAGATGGCGAAGATGCTGAAGTCCCTGACCGACGACGAATTCCTGCTCGTCCGCGACACCAGGAAGACGCGGATGGCGGAGCTCGACGAGGACGACCTGATCGCTCTGCACAGTCGCGTGCGCAAGCACCGCAACAAGTACGTGAAGCTGTACCACCGGGCGGGCGCGAAGAAGGTCGTGCAGAAAGGCGCCCGGGGCGCCGCGAAGGCCGCGAACAAGCACAACGCCCGCAAGGCGGAACTCTTCGAGGACGCCCTCGCGCGGGTCAGCAGGCGCCTGGCCGTCGTGGCCGAACAGACCGCGCTCGAACTCAAGCAGGAGCGGCTGGCCCGGGCCCGCAAGGACGCCCCGTCGTTCGGCGGTGTCGACACCGACGGCTCCCGGGTGCCGTCCGAAGGCGTGATCCGCGTCGACCGCACCCGCGAGTCGCCGGGTCGGATGAAGTACGAGGCGTCGACGATCGCGGCCGGCGACCGGCGGCAGGCGAAGAAGGACAACCGCTGACAACGGGCACGCCGACGGGCCGGCCACAGCTTCCTGACCGGCCCGTTCTCGCCGCGCGGCGCTGACTAGATCCAGCCGCCGACCCGACCGCCGAGCACGCGGGTGCGGGCCTCCGGCGACCAGGTGTCGGCAGGCACCGGCTCCGCGGGCCGCACGGCCCGGCGTGGTGCCGCCATCTCGGGGTGGAGGGTGCGACCGATCTCCCGGGCCGCGTCGACGACGAGCGGTGCGACCCGTTCCAGCGGCGCGGTGCGCACGTCGCCGCTCAGCGACACCGCCGCGACCGGGCCCTCGGTGCCGCGGACCGCGGCACCGACACACGCGACACCGCGGGTCGACTCCTCCCGCTCGAACGCGAGGCCGCGACGCTGCCGGATCCGGTTCAGTTCGAGGTGCAGGGTGCCCAGCCCGGTGATGGTGTTGGCGGTGACCCGGCCGAGCCGGTCGCCGCAGACCGCGTCGACCCGCTCGGGGTCGAGCCAGGCGAGCATCGCCTTGCCTGCGGCGGTCGCGTGGGCGGGCAGCCGGCCGCCGACCCGCGACGGGATCGCGGCCGCCATCCGGCCGCCGACCTTGTCGAGGTAGACGATCTCGTGGCCGTCGAGAACGGACAGGTGCACGACCATGCCGGTCTGCAGGTGCAGCTCGTGCAGCAGCGGCGCGGCCGCCTCGCGGAGCTCGGCCTGGCCGCTGTCACCGCCCGTGCCGAGTGCGCGGCGGCCGAGGCGGTATCCGAACGACGCGTGCTCGACCCAGTTCAGCTTCACCAGCGAGTCCAGGATGCGGTGGACCGTCGACCGCGGGAGGCGGGATCGGCACGCGACCTCTTCGAGAGTGAGCCGTGCGGCGCGACCGTCGAAGGCGTCGAGGATCAGCGTCATCCGTTCGACCATCGACGGCGGCACATCGCGGGTGGCCTTGGGGGTGGGCGCATCGGTGACGACCGTCATGGCGGCTCCTCCGGTCCGGTGGATCGCATGGATGGTCATCGTACGATCCACAAAACTGAAATGAATTCTGAAACTGTACCAAGCCTCGGGGTGATGTAGAACACTGTGTCCTGATTCGCGCGGTCCCGGCCACCGAGAGCGCCCGTAACCGGCCGACCGGGCCGGGGTAGAAAGCGGACGCGGGGTCCACCACGGTCCGGCGCAGTCCCCGACCGACGGGAGCGAGAAGGCATGCGAATCGGGATCGTCACCCCGGTGCTGATCCAGCACCCCGGCACACGGGCGGACTGGGAGGTCGGCGCCGGAATCGACGAGGTCGCCCGGATCGGCGAAACCGCGGATCGACTCGGATACCACCACCTGACCTGCAGCGAGCACGTCGCGGTGCCGACCGCTGTCGCCGCCGAACGCGGCGGGACCTATTGGGATCCCCTCGCCACCCTCGGCTACCTGGCCGCCCGTACCACCCGGATCCGGCTGGTCACGCAGGTCGTCGTGCTCGGCTATCACCACCCGCTCGAGATCGCGAAGCGCTACGGCACCCTCGACCGGGTCAGCGGCGGGCGCCTGACGCTCGGCCTGGGCATCGGCAGCCTGCGCGAGGAGTTCGACCTGTTGGGGGCGCAGTTCTCGGGGCGCGGCGAGCGCGCCGACGACGCCCTGCGCGCGTTGCGCGCCTCGCTCTCTCGACCGGAACCCGAGTACCACGGCGAGTTCTACGACTTCGCCGACGTGGTCGTACGACCGCACGCCGTGCAGGACACGGTGCCGCTGTGGATCGGCGGCCGAACCGCGAGATCCCTGCGTCGCGCGGTCGAGCTCGGCGACGGCTGGGTGCCGTTCGGGCTGCGACTCGACGACCTGGCCGCGATGCTCGAGGCAACCCCGCCGCGGCCGGACATGGAGATCGTGCTCGCGGCGCCGCGCCCACTCGACCCGGCCGGCGCGCCCGACGTCGCGATCCGGGCGCTGGCGCGGCTTCGGGACGCAGGCGCGACCGCGGCCGGCGTCACCATAGCCGCGACCGGCGTCGACCACTACTGCGACCAGCTGGCCGAGCTGAAGGAGCTCGCCGGCCCGCTCGGCATCGACTTCGACTGATCGACAACCGAAAGGAACACCATGACCGACACCTCCGAGCTCGTCGCCCAGCTCGCCGACCGCGTCCAGCTGCTCGAGGACAAGCTCGCGATCATGCACATCATCAGCGCCTACGGTCCGGCCGTGGACAGCGGATCCGCCGAGGCGGTCGCCGGACTGTGGACCGAGGACGGCGTCTACGACGTCGACACCGGATCGATGAGCGGCCGCGCCGAGATCGAGTCGATGGTCCGGTCGTCGAACCACCAGTCGTACATCCACGGCGGCTGCGCGCACCTGGTCGGGCCGCCGCACATCGCGATCGACGGTGACACCGCGGTCGCGACCTGCCACTCCCAGCTCGTCCTCCGCGACACCGAGACGGGCGCCAACCGGGTCGCGCGGATCACCGCCAACCGGTGGGAGTTCGCCCGCCTGAACGGGGAGTGGAAGGTCACCCTGCGCACCAACCGCCTGCTCGACGGACGCGCCGAGGCCCGCGACATCCTCGCGGCCGGCGTCACCGCGACCGTCTGACCGGGACACCGGAAGCCCCGGCGGAACGGTTCCGCCGGGGCATTCGCGGGCCGGGGTCAGCGGGGTGCCGCTTCGAGCGTGGCCTTCGCCCACCGGTAGTCCGCCTTGCCCGCGGGCGACCGCACGATCGCGTCGACCGCGACCACGAGTCGGGGCGCCTTGTAGCGGGCCACCTGGGTGGTGACATGGTCGATCAGCTCGTCCAGATCGGGCACGGCGTGCCCCTCACGCGGCTGGACGACCACGCCGACCCGCTGGCCGTACCGCTCGTCGTCCACGCCGGCGACCAGCGCGTCCATCACGGCCGGGTGGCTCTTGACCGCCATCTCGACCTCTTCGGGGAAGACCTTCTCGCCGCCGGTGTTGATGCACATGGAGCCGCGGCCGAGCAGCACGATGGTGCCGTCGTCCTCGACCCGGCCGAGGTCCCCGAGGATCGACATCCGCACGCCGTCGACGACCGGGAACGTGGCGGCCGTCTTCTCCGGGTCGCCCCAGTAGCCGAGCGGAACGTTGCCGGACCGGGCGATGTACCCGACCTCGTCCGACCCCGGCGTGACCGGCTGCATCCGCTCGTCGACGACCCGCACGGTCGGCTTGCCCGCGATCCGCATCAGCCCGTCGGCGCCGATCTCGAGGTTGCCGTCGACGCCGGACTCGGATGCCCCGAAGCCGTCCCGGACGGTGAGCTGCGGCAGGTGCGCGACGAGCTGCTCCCGCACTCCCCTGGAGAACAGCGCACCACCGGAGCCGACGACCAGCAGCGAGCTCAGGTCGTACTCGGCACCGTGTTCGACGATCGCGTCGGCGAGCGGCCGGGCCATGGCGTCACCGACCACGGTCAGCGTCATGACACGCTCGCGTTCGACCAGTGCGAGCGCCTCCCGCGCGTCGAACCTCGGCATCAGCACATGGGTGGTGCCGACGCAGAACCCGGTGAACAGCGTGTACAAGGCGGCGCCGTGGATCAGCGGAGCGGTCAGCATCCACGTCATCTCCGGGATGTGCGGGACCGCGGCCGCCACCGCCTCGGGGCCGGCGTACGGCTCACCGAACGGGTTCCCGCCGGTCAGGGCCGCGTGGAAGAAGTCCTCGTGCCGCCACATCACGCCCTTCGGCATCCCGGTGGTGCCGCCGGTGTAGATGATGAACAGATCGTCGTCGCTGCGCTCGGGGAAGTCGCGGTCGGCGGACTGCGCGGCGACGGCGTCGTGGAAGTCGGCGGCGGTGACGGCCCCCCAGTCGAGGTCCGCGGCCGGTCCGACGGTCAGGACGTGGCGGACGGTCGGGGTCTGCGGCAGCACCGCGGCGGTGGTGGCGGCGAACTCGCCGTCGGCGATCACCGCGACGAGTTCCGCGTTGCCGAACAGGTAGGTCAGTTCGGCGTCGACGTACCGGTAGTTGACGTTCACCGGGACGGCCCGGATCTTCAGGCACGCGAGCAGGGACTCGACGAACTCGATGCTGTTGCGCATGTACATGCCGACGTGATCGCCCGGCCCGACCCCGGCACCCACGAGGTGATGGGCGAGCCGGTTGGCTCCGGCGTCGAGTTCGGCGTAGGTCACGCGTTCGCCGGCGCACACGATCGCGGTGCGGTCGGGCACGCCGTCAACGGCTGCTTCGAACAGGTCGGCAAGGTTCAGCGACATCCAGGGTCCTTCTCGCGCAGTGTGATCGGGCGCCCAGACGGTGCCACAAGGCCCAGATGTGGGCCGGGTCACTCCCGGTCACCGGGATCGCGTCGAGGGTGGGACGACACCTTGCCGGGAAATAGAATCAATACTAGTTTTCGCCGCAGTGTCAGCGGAAGAACTGCTGCAAAGACCACAGGAGACAAACATGGGTGAATCCGTCAGCCTGGACGGCCGGACCGCCGTCGTCACCGGAGCCGGCGCCGGACTCGGCCGCGCCGAGGCCCTCGCGCTCGCGCAGGCCGGAGCCGCGGTCGTCGTCAACGACATGGGCCAGGCTGCCCACGACGTGGCCGAGGAGATCCGCACCGCCGGCGGCCAGGCCGTCGCCGTCACCGGCGACGTGTCCGACTGGTCACTGGGCGCCCGCATGATCGAGGAGGCCGTCACCCACTTCGGCTCCTTCGACATCCTCGTCAACAACGCGGGCATCCTGCGCGACAAGATGATCTTCAACCTGTCCGAGTCGGACTGGGACGACGTCATCCGCGTCCACCTCAAGGGCCACGCCGCCACCTCCCACGCCGCCGCCGTGCACTGGCGCGCGGCCGGCAAGGCGGCCGGCGGACCGGTCTACGGCCGCGTCGTCAACACCTCCTCGGAGGCGTTCCTGTTCGGCTCCGCCGGACAGCCGAACTACTCGGCGGCGAAGGCAGGCATCACCGCCCTGACGTTGTCGACCGCGCAGGGCCTGGCCCGCTACGGCGTCACCGCCAATGCGATCTGCCCGCGCGCCCGGACCGCGATGACCGCCGAGGCGTTCGGCGAGTCCGACGGCACGACGGCCGGACTCGACCCGCTCGCCCCCGAGCGGGTCGGCACCCTGGTCAGTTACCTGGCCTCCCCGGCATCGCACGAGATCACCGGTCAGGTTTTCGTCGTCTACGGCAAGATGGTCGCCCTGATGGCGTCGCCGAAGGTCGAGAACCGTTTCGACGCATCCGGTTCCGCCTTCACCGTCGAGGAGCTGGACCAGCAGCTCTCGTCGTACTTCACCGGCCGCGGGCAGTACGAGACCTACTCCGCGTACGGCGTTGCCGAGCTGGAGAAGGCCGCGCTGGCGGTCGACTGATTCGAAGGAGCTGACATGAGGCTTGCAGGCAAGGTTGCGATCGTCACCGGCGGCGCCGGGGGCATCGGCCGAGGCATCGTCCGAGCGTTCGCGAAGGAAGGCGCGAAAATCCTGTTCGTCGACATCAACGACGACGCGGGCACGGCGCTCGAGGACGAACTCGGCGGCGCGGGACGGTACCTGCACGCGGACATCTCGAAGGAGGAGAGCGCGGCGACGATCGTCGCGGCCGCGGTCGAGGCGTTCGGCAAGGTCGACGTCCTGGTCAACAACGCGCACGCGTCCCGGCAGGCGCCCCTGCTCGAGACCACCCAGGAGATGCTCGACCTGTCGTTCGGGACCGGCTTCTACCCGACGTTCTGGCTGATGAAGGCCGCGCACGCCCAGCTCGCCGCGAACGAGGGGTCGGTGATCAACTTCGCGTCCGGCGCCGGTCTGGAGGGGCAGCTGACGCAGGGCTCCTACGCCGCCGCGAAGGAGGCCATCCGCGCGATCAGCCGGGTCGCCGCCAACGAGTGGGCGGCCGACAACGTCAACGTCAACGTGATCTCCCCGCTGGCACTCACCGAGGGCGTCAAGGCGTACGTCGAGGCCAACCCCGGTGTCGAGGAGGTGCTGCTCGCGAAGACCCCGCTGCACCGATTCGGCGACCCCGAGTCCGACATCGGACGGGTCGCGGTGTTCCTGGCCAGCGAGGACGCGAGCTACATGACCGGCCAGACCCTGATGGTCGACGGGGGCAGCATCAAGCTGCGGTGACGCGCCGAGAGTCCCCGAGGTCCCTGCCGGGACCTCGGGGACTCTCGCATCGGTCGAGCCGTCTCAGCAGGTCTGCGGGGTTTCCTGCCCGTTCAGGAGGGCAGTGGTGAACGCCTCCGCGTCGACCAGCGACGCTTGCACCGCCGCGCGGTGGTCGGCACCGTCGTAGGTGCGGTAGTCGATGCGAGTTCCCTTGCCGCACAGTTCCTTCACCAGCGCGTTCGTGGCGGCGGGGGTGACGAGCTGGTCGGCGGTCCCCTGCGCGACGAGCAGCGGCACCTTCGGCGCAGCGTTGGAGGGCTCCTGCGCGGCCAGATACGACGTCCACGGACCGAGATCGGCATCCGGTCGGATCGCCTTGTCCACCGGAACCGACGGCACGGCCGCGCGGATGTCGGCGATGCAGCCGCGCCGGGCCGCGGTCATCAGCGGCGCCGCAGCGTCGGTGACGATCTGCTCCGGCTTGACGGCCGGGTCGGCGGCCGCTGCACCGAGCAACGTGATCGGCAGGAAGGCCAGCGCGGGTGCGATGGCCGGATTCCCGGACTTGATGTACGCGGGAGTCTGGCTCAGCCCGCTCCCGGGGGCGACGGCGATCGCGCCGAGCAGGGACAGTTCGGGAGCGCGGCCCACCGCCTGATCGGACGCGCTGACCGTGGCCGCGCCACCCTGGCTGTGTCCGCCGACGAACCATTTGCTTCCGACACCAGCATCGAGATGCCTTGCTGCCCTGACGATGTCGGTCACCGCGTTCGATTCCGAGGTCGCGTTGAGGTAGGTGTGGTCTCCGGGCGTTCCCATGCCCTCGTAGTCGGTCTGGACGACCACGTAGCCCTTCTTCACCCAGTCGTCGAGAGTGGCGCTGACGCTGCCGACGTAGTCGTGCACCGCGCCGTCGACGGTGTCCCCCGAGGGCGCGCAGGTGTCCGCGATGCCGGTCGTGCCGTGCGCCCAGCTGATCACCGGCCAGCCGCCTTCGGGCGCCGACCCGTGCGGGAACGCCACCGTCCCCGACACCACGATCGGCGTGCCGTTGCCGTTCTCCGACGCATAGGTGATCAGCTCGCTTCGGCCCGCACTCGGCAGCACGGCGGCGTTGGTCAGGGGCGCAGTCGAGAGCACGTCGCCGGCCTTCGGGGTGGCCGGCGCGTCGGCGTCACCGCCGGACGAGCAGCCGGCCAACGCGATCGCGGCGACCGCGAATCCCCCTATCATGCGGACGGGAACAGCAGCAGGAACCAAACGCATCGACAACCTCCGAACGGGTACGAGGAACTCGCCTCGGAAAAGAATTAAGAAGGGTTTCTTAGTACCGTGGCGCCGACACAGCAGTCAAGAGGCAAGGACACATTGGTTCAGGCGGCCGAACGCCTGGTCGCCGAGCGCGGACTGCACGGTGTCCGCGCCAGCGAGGTCGTCAAGGCTGCCGGACACCGGAACAACTCGGCGATCACCTACCACTTCGGCACCTGGGAGAACCTGCTGATCGCGGTGTGGGAGTCGCACACGGTCCGCGTCAACGCCGACCGGTCGGCGTTGATCGCCGCGGCCCGCGCCCACGACGGGTTCGACCTGCCCACGATGGTCCGCGCGTACGTCGAACCGCTCGTCGCGGACCTCGACCGGCACCGGCCGAGCTACTGGGCGCGCTTCTCCGAGCAGTGGCTGGCGACGATCCGGCTCGACTTCTTCCGCCTCGACGAGCAGGCCGCGGCCGACCAACCGCACGTCGAGTCGGTGATGGTCGTGCACGAGCTGTTCACCGAGATCGCCGCCACCCTCGACCACCTGCCGCCGGAGGCACGGACGCGGCGGGTCGCGCTGATGTCCCGGTTCGTCATCGCGGCACTCGCCGCCTGGGAACGCGAGGGCAACGAGGCGCAGCCACTCGACGATCTCGCACGCGAACTCGTCAGCACCGCCGTCGCGCTGCTGCGGGCACCCGGGGCGTTCTGAGCAACCCCACCGCCGGGTCGCCGGGCGGTGGTGCGCAGATCCGTGTGCAGCGGTCGGCGGCGACGGAGGCCGGATGGAGGTGCTCTGTGCCGCCGACGACCGGCGTCGGCCGCGCTCCACCGACCCGTCGCCTCCCGGCGAACCTGCATCCGGCGGCCGCCCCGAACGGGCGGGCCGCCGGCACGGGAACGGCCCACCGGTGCCGCCGTCAGCTGTAGTCGTAGAAGCCGCGGCCGGACTTACGACCGAGGCGACCGGCGTCGACCATCCGGCGCAGCAACGCCGGCGGCGCGTAGTGCGGCTCGGCGAACTCGGCGTACAACGACTCCGACGCCGCGAGCGCGACGTCCAGACCGACCGTGTCGAGCAGCGTCAGCGGACCCATCGGGTAGCCGCAGCCACCCTTCATCGCCGCGTCGATGTCCTCGGCGGTCGCGTAACCCGACTCGAGCATCCGCACCGCCTGGCACAGGTACGGGATGAGCAGTGCGTTGACGATGAACCCGGACCGGTCCCCGGCCTGCACGGTGGTCTTGCGCAGCGTGTTCTTCGCGTAGTCGGTGACCGCGGCGGCGGTCTCCGGGGCGGTGACCAGCGTCGAGATGATCTCGACCAGCGGCATCACCGGGACCGGGTTGAAGAAGTGCACGCCGACGACCCGCTCGGGACGCTGCGTGGCGCCCGCGACCTTGATGACCGGGATCGAGGAGGTGTTGGTGGCGAGGATGCCGGACGGCTTGACGATCTTGTCGAGCTTGCCGAAGATCTCGTACTTCAGCGCCTCGATCTCCGGGGCGGCCTCGATGACGAGGTCGCGGTCGGCGAACTCCTCGATGTCGAGGGTCACGCGGACGCGCGCGATGGCGGCGTCGGCCTCCTCCTGGGTGATCTTGCCCTTCGCGACGCCGCGGGAGATCGACGACGCGATCCGCTCGGTCGCGGCGTCGGCGAACTCCTGCTTGGTCTCGAGCACCAGGACGTCGCTCCCGGCCTTCGCGCACACCTCGGCGATGCCGGCACCCATGGTGCCGCCACCGATGACTCCGATCAGCTCCACTGTCATCCCTCCAAACCTGAACCAGCCGTCACACGACGGCGCCATCGTCGAAATCGGCCAAAGCATCACTCACACACCAGAACCCACCGCCGCACACGCGTGCCACCACTCGGAGCCCACCTGGAAAGAGGGTTCACCCGGGCAGGCGCCTGCCGTGGTCACCGGCGTTGATACTCTTGGCGAACACCCGGTCGGCAGAGATTCAGACCACCCGTTGCACCCCCGGGTGTGGTCGTGCTCATCCGGGCCGGGTACCTGCCTTCGCGAGAGTGAAATGCGGGTGGGAGTCCACTCCGGAACCACAAGGTGCCCGGTTCGGCATCAGGTGCCGGGTCCTTTCCGGGTGCGGCTTCTGTCCGATCCCCGTTCGGACTGCTCCGTCAGGGCCGCGTCGAGCAGCGATGCACCGGCCGCCTGCAGTTCGGCGATCCGTGCGTTGCGCCGCGTCAGCTCCGCGTGGCTCTGGACGGCGAAGCTCCGGGCAGCCGGATTCAGCGACCCGGGGCGGTGCACGATGCCGAACGGCGTCCGGATCTGGGGATCGGTCTCGACGACGACCGCGCCCAACCGGTGCGCGGCCGTCGCCATCCGCAGCGGCAGGAAGGCGCTGACGGCGCCGTTGAGGACCAGCGTCATCTGCGCGTGCCGGTCCGGCATCTGGGCCCGGACCAGTGGAAGCACCGACTCCCGACGCAGCATCGAGGTGACGAGGTCGTTCTCGCGCAGCGCCGAATTGCTCACCACCAGTGGTACATCCCCGAGCCGCCTCAGCGCGAGCGGCTGCACCGGGGGAGGGGTCCTGGGCGGCATCACGAGCAACAGCCGCTGGTCCCCCAGCTCGATCCGCTCGAGGTTCTCGGTCGGAACCGGAAAGGTGGTGAAGCCGAGCTCGCAACGACCGGCGAGCACCTCGTCGCACAATTCTCGCGCGCCCGGGAACTCCAGCACGTCGATCCGGATCTCGGGGTGGAGACGCGTGAACGAGGCACTCCACGCGGCGACCGCGTCACTGGACATCTCCGGCATCGTGCCGATCGTGACGGACCCGACCTGCAGTTCCCGGGCCCCCCGCATGATGTCCTGCGCTGCGACGAGGTCACCGAGCACCTTCCGCGCCGGCTCCACGAGCAGCTGACCCGCCGGATTGAGGACGAGGTTACGGCCGGTCCGGTGGAACAGGCTCAGCTTCAGCTCACGTTCGAGCTGACGGATGCCCTGCGAGATGGACGCCTGCGCGACCTGCAGGTGCTGAGCCGCCCGGTTCACCCCCTGGTGCTCGACAACGGCAAGGAAGTACTCGAGTTGTCGGATATCCACAGCGTCAATCTTCCCTCCACCCACGGCGGACCGGCGTAACCGCGGCGTCAGACGCGATAGGAATCCGGCAGTGCGCCGTCGGCCCCGACCTGCTTGATCATGGCCTTGGCGAGGTTGCGCTCGTGGATCGGCGAGGAGCCCTCGTAGATGCGCAGCGCCCGGACGTCTCGCCACATCCGGGGGACGGGGTGCGGACCGACGATGCCCTCGCCGCCGAGCAGCTGCACGCAGCGGTCGGCGACGCGGCCGGCCATCTCGGAGCCGTACAGCTTGGCCGCGGCGATCCGGTGCCGCGGGATCACGCCCGTGTCGAACGCCCGCGCGCTCTCGATCGCCAGGGCCCGGCCGGCCTCCATCTCAGCGAAGCTCGCACCGAGCATCGCCTGTACCGCACCGAGCTCGGACAGCGGGGACCCGAACTGGCTGCGCCCGATGAGATGCGCCGTCGTCTCCTCGAGCATCCGGGTCGCCTGGCCGATACAGGTCGCCGCGACGTGCATGCGCGCGTGGTTGATGCCGCGCAACGCCATCGTCAGCCCCTTCCCCTCACCCTCGGGACCGCCGAGCAGGTTCGCGGCGGGCACCTCGACTCCGTCGAGGTGGATCTCGCCGACCGGCGCCTCCGCATGCCCGTTCATGATGGCGGGCAATGCCGTTCGCACTCCGGGCAACTTGGCGTCCACGATGAAGGCAGAGACTCCCGCGGCGCCGGGCTCGGCCTCGTCGGTGCGCGCGAAGACGACGAACGCGTCCGCCCACGCGGCGTTGGTGATGTACCGCTTGCTCCCGTCGAGGACGTACACATCACCCCGACGCCGCGCGGTGGTGCGCAGGGCGCCCGCGTCGGAGCCCGCGAACTCCTCGGTGAGCGCGAACGCGGTCACCAGCGTGCCCGCCGCCATCGCCGGAAGCAGTTGGCGGCGCTGGTCTTCGGTGCCGTGATCGAGGATCGCCTGCGAGCACAGGCCGATCACCGTCGAGAAGCGCGAGCGGTACACGCACGACGCGCGGGTGAACTCGAACGTCAGCAGCACCTGCTGTTCCATCGACCAACCGAGCCCGCCGTACTCCCGGGGAATCGTGATCGCGAACAGCCCGAGCTGCGCCATCCGCTCGACGAGGCGGACGGGAACCTCGCCCGCCTCGACCATCTCGTTCTCGGCCGGGATCAGCTCGTTCTCGGTGAACTCGGCGATCACCTTCAAGTAGGTGGGGAAGTCATGGTCGAGAATCTCGGGGTTGATCATGAAGAGTGCCTTTCTATTTGACGTAGGGAGAAAGCAGGGGCGCCGACGACCCGACTGTCGAGCAGCGCGGCGACGGCCGAATCCGGGTAGCCGAGGTCACGGAGGACGGCGACGGTGTGCTGACCCACCACCGGTGCCGAGACGGAGGTGGTGCGGCGACGGCCGTCGAGCGTGAAGGCCAGCCCCGGACTGGTGTACCTGCCCCCGTCGGAGGTGGCGACATCGACGAGGATCTCGGACGCCGCGACATCCTTGTCGTCGACGAGATCGTCGAACGATCGGACTGCGCCGCAGACGATTCCGGCGGACTGCAACCGTTCGACGGCCTGGTGCCTGGTCATCGCGCCGAACGCCTCGGACAGCGCCGCCAGGAGCTCCGCGCGGTGCGCGACCCGCGCCGGGTTGTCGACGAACCGTGGGTCGTCGATCAGCTCCGGTCGGTCGATGAGATTGCACAGCGCAGACCACTTCTCGGCGGTGTAGGCGGAGAGCACGATCGTCCCGTCGGCCACTGTGACGACATCGGCGCCGGGCGCGACCAGCGCCTGTCCGTTGCCCTTGCGTCGCGGCGCCTGCCCGGTGAGCGTGTACTCGCCCCAGTTGGACGCCTGCATCGACAACGTCGCCTCCATCAGGGAGGTCTGGACGTGCGCGCCACGCCCCGTCGAGGTCCGCTGGAACAGTGCGGCGAGGATTCCGGTGGCGAGAGCGTTGGCCGCGGTGACGTCGGCGACGGGCAGGCCCAGGCGTTGCGGTTCCCCGTCCGCCTCACCGGTGGCGTACATGAGCCCGAACTCCGCCTGGGCGGCGATGTCGAGTCCCGGACGGCCACGCGACGGTCCGTTGACCCCGAACCCGGTCACGCCGCCGTGGACCAGCCGGGGGTAGCGCCTGCTCAGCTCGTCCGGGCCGATGCCCAGCCGTTCGGCCGAGCCGTGGCGGAAGTTCTGGACCAACACATCCGCCTCCGCCAGCAGCTTGTGCAGGATCTCCCGGCCTTCCTCTCGGCCGAGATCGAGGGCGATGCTGCGCTTGTCCCGGTTGTAGGCCTGCACCATCGCCTCGCCGAAGGTGCCGATCCCACGGGCCTGGTCACCGCTCAGGCTCTCCACCTTGAGCACGTCCGCGCCGAGATCGGCCAGGGTCTGGCCTGCGCCCGGCCCGGCGATGTACTGGCCGAGGTCGAGCACTCGAATTCCTGTGAGAGGCCCGCACATGGTGATCACTGCGCCTCTCGTGCCGCGTACTGCGCGGTCAGCTGCTCGAGTCGCGCCTTGGCCTTCTCCGGGTTGAGCATGAGGCCTCCGGCGATCCCGAGCACGCACACGGTGATGCCGACGAACAGGAAGCCGGTCGAGTAGCCCTGTGCTGCGCTCGGCGCGTGCTCGACGATGAGGCCGAGGCCGAACGGCGCGACGATGCCTGCGACGCTGTAGGCCGCGATGATGCACCCGAAGAACGCCACCCGCTGCCTGGCCGGCAGGAAGTCCGACGCCCCGGCGAACGCGACGGAGAACGCGACGCTGTTGACGGCGAACGCCGCGATCACGAAGACCAACTGCACGGGCCCGGCCGGGAGCTGGGTGAACACGACCATCGAGAGACCGCCGACCAGCAGGTACGCGCCGCTGACGTAGCCGCGCGCGACTCGCGAGGTGTAGCCCTTGCGTATCAGCCGACCGGACAGCAGGCCCGCCGAGAGCAGGACGACGACCGCGACGATGTACGGCAGCGTCACCAG
Source organism: Rhodococcus olei (assembly GCF_039540555.1). NCBI lineage: Bacteria > Bacillati > Actinomycetota > Actinomycetes > Mycobacteriales > Nocardiaceae > Rhodococcus > Rhodococcus olei. Next base: position 17,238 of record NZ_BAABFB010000021.1, read on the forward strand.
CATGCCGACCGTGCTCGCGGAGTACCCGAGGCCCTCGTTCATGTACGCCGGCAGCCACGCCACCTTCAGCGACGAGATGAGGTAGCCGGCGAACGAGAGGAGGACCAGGCCCCAGAAACTCTGCAGGGTCAGCAGCCGGCGGAACGGAACCACGATATTGCCGTTGGGATCTTCGCCCTGCCCGCCGCCCTCGACCGCCGCGTCGCTCCGCTTGAAGGGCAGCTTCTCGGTGTACCAGGACCACCCGATCAGCCAGAGCACTCCGACGACCACCAGGGCCATGAAGGCGGCATGCCACGACCAGGTCAGGATCACCCAGGTCAGCACCGGCGCGGCCACCAGCGGACCCACCGACGACCCGGCGTTGATCATGGCCCCGGCCGTCGCCCTCTTGTCGGGCGCGAATCGGTCCGCGACGATCGACTGGCACAGCGCGTGTGCGGGACCTTCGAAGAAGCCCAACGCGATTCGGCACGCGAGGAGAACACCGAACGATGTCGGGACCGTCAGCGGAAGCATGCTGACGACCCAAGCGAGCATCAGCAGGCCGGCGCCCCAGGTGTACGAGATCTTGCGGAGCACGGCAGTGAGGGTGACCGCGCCGACCGCGAACAGCCAGAAGAAGGCGCTGCCGAGCAGACCGTACTGGCCCGCGCTCAGGCCGAGGCTCGCACGGATCTGCCGACTACCGAGACCGATTGCGGCCTTGTCCGCGAAGTTGAGCGTGAAGAACAGGAAGAGCAGCACGACGATGCCCCACGCTTGCCGGTTCGCCGGCCGCTTCGGCTGCGCCCCAGTCTCGCTGGGGCGGTCTTGCGTCAGCACCATGAATTCCTCCGAAATGTGAGCGCTCGGCCGCGGACCGTCCCGATCGACTGTGATCGAGGCCACTGGAGCAGTTCCCACATCACATCCAAATTCCTGCGCAGCATCAACCGGCAATACGCGGTCGAACCGTTCGGCTGCGCCTATAGGCGTAGGTCGGAACTGGCCGCCACCGACATACCCGGCGCCGAAGCACTGATCATGTTGCGCAACAACGGGCCGGGGGCGGCCGCTCACGGCATCCACGGGGCACCGCCGTGGTGATGCCGGCGATCAGCGCCCACTCGGCGTCGTCGTACGGACACGGCGGAGCAACAGCATCCGTGAACAGTTCGCGCGGACGATCGCGCCACCATCGCGCGTGTCCAAGGGTCAGTGCGAGCGATGGTCCGTGACTGCAGTCCGGGGCCCGAACTTCGGCTTCACCGCCTGACCGGTGACCTCGAGCAGCCGGATCGCCCGGTACCGGTGCGGCCGGAGCGGTTCGAGGTACTCGACCATGCCGGGGTCGTCGAGCGGACGTCCGAGCAGTGACCACCCGACCATCGCAGCCAGGTGGAAGTCGCCGACCGACACCGCGTCGGCGTCGCCGAGCGCCCGCTGCGCGACCTCGGCCGCGGTCCACACCCCGATGCCGGGTACCGCGCGCAACCGGGCCGCCGCCTCCTCGGGCGCCATCGCCACCGTCTGCTCGAGCCGGTCGGCGACCGCGGCGGCGGTCACGATCGCCCGGGAGCGCTTCGGGTCGACACCCGCGCGGTGGAACTCCCAGGACGGAATCCGGCGCCACACCTCGGCCGGCGGCGGCACCCGCATCCCGGCCGGCGCCGGTCCGGGAGCCGGGGCGCCGTGCGCGCCGACCAGCCGTCGCCAGGAGGCCCGGGCGGCGATGCCGTGCACCTTCTGTTCCAGGATCGTCGGCACCAGCACCTCGAAGACCCGGCCGGTGCGCGGGATCCGCAGCCCGGGGCACCGGCGGTGCGCCTCGGCCAGCTTCGGGTGCCGCGGCGCGAATCCCGTTGCCTCGTCCCGTTCCCCGAGCAGATCCGGCAGGGTGTCGGCGAACTCCACGGCCCCGGGCCCCCAGGCCCGGCAGTGCACCGACGTCGGGTCGCGCTGGACGAGCCGGTACGTGACCGGGCCGGCCGGCATCAGGGAGGTCCGCCACAGCGCACCGTCCGGGGTGACGCGGTGGCACGGGTCGCCCCTGCCGCGGCCGAGCGTCGCAAGCGAGGCCGCCAGCAGCAGCGGCCGGCCGCTGCGGTGCAGCGTCTCCACGGGCGCGGCAGCGGAGACGGTCATGACCCCCACGATAGGCGGGCGCCGGACGGGACCGGGCCGGCGGTGCCGGTCAGTCGTCCGCCCGGTAGGCGGCGGCGGACCGGCCGTGGCCGGCCTCGCGCGTGATGTGGTCGACGAGCGGCTGGGTGCGGTACTTGACCGGCGTCGTCAGCGCGAGGGTCGTCGTGGTGTGCGCGACGCCGGCGAGTCCGAGGATCCGCTCGAGGACGTGGAGCAACTCCTCGTGGGACGGCGCAGCGATACGGATCAACAGGTCCTCGCGCCCGGTGGTGGTGTGCACCTCGAGCACCTCCGGGACACCTCGGAGCTCCTCGATCACCGCCTGGATGCGCCCCTGCTCCAACTCGGCGCCGACGAAGGCCTGCACCGACAGCCCGAGCACCGACAGATCCACGTCGGGCCGGTACCCGGTCACGACCCCGGACTCCTCCAGCCGGCGCATCCGGGAGGCGATCGTGTTGCGTGCGACGCCGAGCCGGGTGGCGAGATCCATGATCTGGGCCCGGGGGTCGTCGGTGAGCTGCTGGAGCAGTGCGGCGTCGAGCTTGTCGATGCTGATCACGATGCTGACCTTTCGGGGGTGATGTACGTCATAACTATGCACGATGACACGTTGTTCCGTCGAGTGTTGACGTGCCCGATACCTGAGCCAATTATTGCTGCACCGAAAGACCGAATTTTCTCCGGTGACGCTACAGCGACATAGGAACAGGTGGCCGCAGATGACCGAACTCGCCGATCGCCCCACGACTGCAGTCGTCACGCCGTACGACCTGGACGACCGGTACCGTCCCGGCGCGGGCCCGGTCCTGCTCACCGGGGTACAGGCCATCGCCCGACTCCTCGTCGAACAGCACATGCGCGACCTGAGGGCCGGACGGCGCGTCGCGACGTTCGTCTCCGGCTACCAGGGCAGCCCCCTCGGCGGGGTCGACAAGATGCTGGGCGGCATGCCGAAGGTCCTCGACGAGCACGACATCACGTTCGTGCCGGGCTTCAACGAGGAGCTCGCGGCCACCGCGGTGTGGGGCAGCCAGGCGGACCTGACCGCGTTCGGCGGCACCGCCACCCACGACGGGGTGGTCGGCGTCTGGTACGGCAAGGGCCCCGGCGTGGACCGCGCCACCGACGCCCTGCGGCACGCCAACATGTACGGCGTCAGCGCCCGGGGCGGCATGCTGCTGCTCGTCGGCGACGACCCGGCGTCGAAGTCCTCGACGGTCCCCGCCGTCAGCGAACGCTCCCTCGCCGCCCTCGGCATCCCCGTCCTGTTCCCGCGCAACGCGGCCGAACTGGTCACGATGGGCATGCACGGCATCGCGCTGTCCCGGGCGTCGGGGTGCATCGTCGCGCTCAAGATCGTCGCCGACGTCGCCGACGGCGCCTGGACCCTCGACGGTTCGGTCGCGGACCTCGACATCACGGTCCCCGAGATCGAATGGGAGGGGCGGCCGTTCACGTACCTGCAGCGGCCGATGGCGGTTCCGACGGACAGCGTGATCGCCGAGGCGGACCTGTACGGCCCGCGCGCCGAGATCGTCCGCGCGTACGGCGCCGCCAACGGCCTGGACGTGATCGAGGTGGACCCGGCGTCCGCGCGGATCGGATTCGCCGCCACCGGAACCGCATTCGACTCGCTGCGCCAGGCGTTGCTCGACCTCGGAGTCGACGAACAGACGATGCACCGCGCCGGGATCCGGTTGCTGCGCATCGGCATGCCGACCCCGCTCGGTCCCGACCGGGTCCGCGAGTTCGCGGCCGGGCTCGACCGACTGGTCGTGGTGGAGGACAAGACCGCGTTCGTCGAGACGCAGATCCGCGAGATCCTCTACGGCACCGATCGCACACCGCAGATCCTCGGCAAGCGCGACGCCGCCGGACGGCCCCTGATGCCGGTCGACGGGGAGCTGACCGCGGGCCGGCTGCTCGGGCCGCTGCGCCGCGTACTTCGCGACACCGTCGAACTGAAGAAGCCCCTCCCGCCCCAGCTCTCGCTCGAGGTGCTGTCCGCGAAGCGGACCCCCTACTTCTGCAGCGGCTGCCCGCACAACCGCTCCACCGCCCTGCCGGAGGGCTCGATCGGCGGTGGCGGCATCGGCTGCCACACGATGGTGACGATCTCGAACCGGGACGACAGCAAGGTCACCGGGCTGACCCAGATGGGCGGCGAGGGCAGCCAGTGGATCGGGCAGGCTCCGTTCACCGACATCCCGCACCTGTTCCAGAACGTCGGCGACGGGACGTTCTTCCACTCCGGCCAGCTCGCCGTGCAGGCGTGTGTGGCGGCCGGGGTCAACATCACCTACAAGCTGCTCTACAACGAGGTCGTCGCGATGACCGGCGCACAGGACGCCGAGGGCATGCTGACCGTCGCGCAGCTGACGCACAAGCTCACCACCGAGGGTGTCCGGAAGATCATCATCTGCGCGGACGAACCCAAGCGGCACAACAGGAAAGCGCTCGCCAAGGGCACTCTGCTCTGGGACCGGGACCGGCTCGACGAGGCGCAGCGGCTGCTCCGCGACATCGAGGGCGTCACCGTCCTGATCTACGACCAGCACTGCGCCGCCGACGCGCGTCGGCAGCGCAAGCGCGGCACCCTGCCCGCGCGCACCACCCGGGTGGTGATCAACGAGGAGGTGTGCGAGGGCTGCGGCGACTGCGGCACCAAGTCCAACTGCCTGTCGGTGCAACCGGTCGACACCGAGTTCGGCCGCAAGACCCGGATCGACCAGACGTCCTGCAACACCGACTACAGCTGCCTCGACGGCGACTGCCCGTCGTTCGTCACCGTCGAACTCGTTCCCGGGAAGGCCAAGTCCGCCAAGAAGTCCCGTCCCACGCCGCCCGCGGTCGCCGACCCGGGCCTCGCCGACGCGACCGGCACGCAGAACGTCTTCCTGGCCGGCATCGGCGGCACCGGCATCGTCACCGTCAACCAGGTCCTGGCGACGGCCGCGCTGCGCGCCGGCCTCGAGGTCGAGTCCCTCGACCAGATCGGTCTGAGCCAGAAGGCGGGCCCGGTCGTCTCGCACCTGCGGTTCTCCGCCGGAGCGCTCGAGCCCGCGAACCGGCTCACACCGGGCAGCGCCGACGCGATCATCGCGTTCGACCTGCTGACCGCGACCGACGCCAAGAACCTCGGCTACGGCGACCCCACGACGACCGTCGTGGTCGCCTCGACCAGTCAGACCCCGACCGGGGACATGGTGTACGACAAGTCGGTTCGCTACCCCGACGAGCAGCAGCTGCTCGACCGGCTCGGATCGGTCGCACGGACCCTGACGTCGTTCGACGCACTGGCCGCGGCCCAGGAACTGTTCGGGGGCACCGCGGCGGCGAACTTCCTGCTGATCGGCGCCGCCGTTCAGAGCGGCGCCCTGCGCCTGCCCACCGAGGCGATCGAGGAGGCGATCGGCATCAACGGGGTCGCCGTCGACGCCAACGTCGCCGCGTTCCGGTGGGGCCGGGTCGCGGTGGCCGACCCGGCCGCGTTCCGCGCCGCGACCGAGCCGGCCACCACCCGGGCGCCCCGGCCGGTTCCCGCGCACCTGTTGGCCGGCACCACCTTCGACGGTGAGGTACGGCGACTCGTGGAGCTGCGCGCCGCCCGTCTGGTGGACTTCCAGTCCGAGCGGGTCGCCCGCCGGTACGTCGACACGGTGCAGTCCGTGTGGGCGGCCGAGCGCTCGGTCACCGACCGCACCGCCTTCACCGAGGCGGTGGCCCGCGGCCTGTACAAGTTCACCGCCTACAAGGACGAGTACGAGGTCGCCCGCATGCTGGTCGACCCCGCCTTCGTCGTGGACGTACAGGCGCAGGTGCCCGGCGGGACGGACCTGACCTACAAGCTGCACCCGCCGGCGCTGCGTGCGCTCGGCCGCACCAAGAAGATCGGGCTCCGGCCGAAGTCCCATGTGGCACTGAAGCTCCTCGCCAAGGGCAAGGTGCTGCGGGGCACCAAGCTCGACCCGTTCGGGTACGCCCACGTCCGCAGGGTCGAACGCGAGCTGCTGGCCCACTACACCGCGACCGTGCGGGAGCTGGCGGCCACGCTGACCGTCGACTCGTACGACCGGGCCGCCGAGATCGCCGGGCTCCCGGACCTCGTGCGGGGCTACGAGTCCGTCAAGCTCGGCAACGTGGAGCTGTACCGGGACCGCCTGCGGGAGCTGGGCGTCACCCCCTGACCCGTCACCCCGGGTGACGGGGCGTCGGGGCTACCGATCTGCGGGCGCGGTCAGGTACCGCGCCCGCAGCCGGTGCTTGACCAGCTTGCCGGTGGGAGTGCGGGGCAGGTCGTCGGTGAAGTCCACGGTCCGCGGCGCCTTGAAGTGGGAGACGCGGGCGCGCACGTACTCGAGGAGTTCGCGTTCCAGCTCCGGGCTCGGTTCGAACCCGTCCGCGAGCTGGACGACCGCCTTGACCTCCTCCCCCATCTCCTCGTTCGGTACGCCGATCACCGCCGCGTCGAACACCTTGGGGTGCATGGTCAGGACGTTCTCCGACTCCTGCGGGTAGATGTTCACGCCGCCCGAGATGATCGTGAACGCGGCCCGGTCCGTCAGATACAGGAAACGGTCGTCGTCGAGGTAGCCGATGTCGCCGCTGGTGGTCCACGTCCGATGCGCGGGGTGGGTCGCCTCCTCGGTCTTCTCCGGGGCGTTGTGGTACTCGAACGGCCGCTCCTCCCGCTCCCACCACACCGTGCCGGTCTGGCCCGTCGGCACCTCGACCCCGAGCTCGTCGCAGATGTGCACGATGCCCAGCACCCCGTCCCGGCCCACCGATCCGGGTTTCGCGAGCGCCTGGGCGCTGTCGATGAACGTCGCACCGGAGCCCTCGGTGGAGGCGTAGTACTCGTGGATCACCGGGCCCCACCAGTCGATCATCGCGCGCTTGACCTCGGGTGGGCACGGGGCGGCCGCGTGCACGGCAACCTTCGTGCTCGAGACGTCGTAGCGCTCGCGCACCTCGACCGGCAGCTTGAGCATCCGCACGAACATCGTCGGCACCCACTGGCTGTGGGTGACGCGGTACCGCTGGATCAGCGCGAGGGACTCCTCGGGGTCGAACCGGTCCATGACGACGACCGTCCCGCCGACCGACGTGATCGTGCCGCAGAAGCGCAGCGGCGCTGCGTGATACAGCGGTGCGGGACAGAGGTAGACGGTGTCGCTGTCGAAGCCGTACATCGGGGCGAACACCGCCGTGTACGGATCCGCCGTGTCCTGAACCTGCCCCTCCGGCAGGTGCGGCTTGATGCCCTTGGGCCGGCCGGTGGTGCCGGAGGAGTACAGCATGTCCGAACCGCGCGGCTGGTCGGCGAGCGGCGAGGCGTCGAACCGTTCGAGGGCCTCCTCGTAGTCGTCGAAGCCGTCTAGCGTGCCGCCGAAGACCAGGCGGTGGATGACGTTCGGGAAGGCGCCGGGATTCACGTCGACCGCCGACGCGGCGTCGGCCGCGACCACCAGCGCGGTCGCGCCGCAGTCGTCGACGACGTACGCGGCCTCGGCCGGGGTCAAGTGCCAGTTGACCGCGGTGATGTACAGGCCGGAACGCACCGCCGCCCAGTACACCTCCAGCACGCGCAGGTCGTTGCCCGCGATCAGCGCGACGTGGGCACCCGGCCGCAGCCCGGCGTCACGCAGGTATTTCGCCAGCCGGATGGAGCGCTCGTCGAGCTCGCGATAGGTGAGCTGCTCGCCGGTGGCGGGCCGGATGATCGCCGGCTTGTCCGGGGTGACGGCCGCAAAGTTCCCCACGTACACGAACGACCTCCTGAAGTGAACGTCAATTCTCGTCGTTCATACCTCAGGAGGTCGCCCGCGCGGAAGGTTTCCGCCCCATTCGTGACCGTCGGCGTCCGGCCGCGGCCGCGGATCAGAACCAGGCCGGGTCCACGTCCAGCAGGGTCCGGTCCAGACTGTCGAGCAGATCCAGCTGCGGTCCGGTCTTCGGCAGCTCGTAGCGGAAGAAGTACCGCGCGGCCGCCCGCTTGCCCTCGTAGAAGTCACCGGACCTGCCGTCCGCCGCGAGCACCTGTTCGAGCCACATCCACGCGATCACCATGTGCCCGAAAGCCTCCAGGTAGGCCGACGAGTTCGCCAGCGCGACCGCGGGATCGCCCGTACCCCAAAGCCTCCCGGTGGTCGCGACGACCCGGTCGAGCACCGCGCCGAGCTGGGACGCGTACTCGGCCGCCGGCCCGCCCACGGACCCGGCGCGCGCGATCGTCGCACCCACCGCCTCCGCCAGCACCGCCAGCCCGGCACCGCCCTGCATGATCACCTTGCGGCCCAGCAGGTCCAGGCCCTGGATGCCGTGCGTACCCTCGTGGATCGGGTTGAGCCGGTTGTCGCGGTAGAACTGTTCGACGTCGTAGTCGCGGGTGTAGCCGTAGCCGCCGTGCACCTGGATCGCGAGGCTGTTCGCCTCGAGGCACCACTGCGAGGGCCAGCTCTTGACGATCGGGGTGAGGGTGTCGAGCAGCAGCCCGGCCCGCGTCGCCGCCTCCCCCTCCGCGGTCTCCTGGTCGTCGACCAGCTTGGCGCAGTACAGCCCGAGCGCCAACGCACCCTCGACGTACGCCTTCTGCGCCAACAGCATTCGACGCACGTCGGCGTGGCGGTTGATCGGCACCGGCGCCGAGGTGGGGTCCTTGTCGTCGGCGGCGCGGCCCTGCGTGCGGGTGGCGGCGTAGTCGACGGACTGCAGGTAGCCTGCGTAGCCGAGCGAGATCGCCACGAATCCGACACCGATCCGGGCCTCGTTCATCATGTGGAACATGTAGGACAGGCCCTTGTTCTCCTCGCCGACCAGGTAGCCGACCGCGCCGGGCTCGCCACCCGGCGTGTGGGTGCCGTCGCCGAAGTTCAACAGGGTGTTCGTGGTGCCGCGGTTGCCCATCTTGTGGTTGAGGCCGACGAGGGTGACGTCGTTGCGCTCGCCCGTCGAGCCGTCGGCGTTCACCAGCCTCTTCGGCACGACGAACAGCGAGATGCCCTTGACCCCCGCCGGGGCACCCGGAACCTTGGCGAGCACCAGGTGCACGATGTTCTCGGTCAGCTCGTGGTCGCCGCCGGAGATCCACATCTTGGTGCCGGTGAGCCGGTAGGTGCCGTCGCCGCGGGGAACCGCCCGGGTGGTGATGTCGGCGAGCGACGACCCGGCCTGCGGCTCCGACAGGCACATGGTGCCGAAGAACCGCCCCTCGAGCATCGGCCGCACGTAGGTGTCGATCTGCTCCTGGCTGCCGTGCGCGACAAGGAGATTCGCGTTCCCGATCGTCAGGAACGGGTACGCCGAGGTGCCTGCGTTGGCGGCCTGGAACCAGGCCAGCGACGCCCGGGCGACGACGGCGGGCAGCTGCATGCCACCGAGCGCCTCGTCGAACTGTCCGGCGATCAGGCCCGCCTCGCCGAAGACCCGGAGCGCCTCGGCGACCTCGGGGATCATCTCGACCGAGCCGTCCGGCAGCATGTGCGGCTCGTTGGCGTCGGCCTTCTTGTTGTGCGGGGCGAAGTGCTTGACGGCCATGTCGGCGCTCAGGTCCAACACCGCGTCGAACGTCTCCTTCGAGTGCTCGGCAAAGCGCTTGCGACCGGTCAGCGTCGTGACGTCGAGCCACTCGTAGAGCAGGAAGTCGAGATCGCGGCGGGACAGCGGTGCGGTGGTCATGGGTACATCCTTCCGAAAAGTGGCTGCGCCACGAGTCACATCGACAGGCCGCCGTCGACAGGCAGGACGACACCGGTGATGTACCCGGCCTCCTCCGACGCGAAGAAGGCAACGGCGGCGGCCATCTCGGCGGGATCGGCGAACCGCGGGATCGGGCCGGTGACCTCGGCGATCTTCTCCTCGGGGATCGATGCGGTCATCCGCGTCGCGGCGTTCGGGGAGATCGCGTTGACGGTGACACCGAACGCGGCGAGTTCCTTCGCCGCGGTCTTGGTGAAGCCGATGATGCCCGCCTTCGCGGTCGCGTAGTTCGCCTGCCCCCGGTTGCCGTGCAGGCCGGTGTAGGACGTCACGTTCACGACGCGGCCGAACTGCTGGGCACGGAAGTGCGGGACGCACGCGCGGGTGAACCGGAAGGTGCCGCCGGCGTGCACGGCGAGGACCTGCTCCCAGTCGTCGTCGGTGAGCTTCCACAGCACGCGGTCACGCAGGATGCCGGCGTTGTTGACGAGAATGTCGATCCGGCCGGTCTCGTCGACCGCGGTGGCCACGACGCGCTCGACGTCCTCGGTCTCGGACACGTCGGCCTGGGCGGCCTTCGCCCCCACCTCCGCCGCGGCGGCGTCGAGTTCGGCACCGTCGAAGTCGACCATGAACACCGTCGCCCCCGCCTCCCGGAACTGCCGGGACAGCTCCTTGCCGATGCCGCGGGCAGCACCGGTGACCACGACGGTGCGGCCGGTGAAGTCGAAGGAGAGGTTGCTCATCGCGTGACCTTTCGAGGAGGGTGACTAAGCGCTCACTTAGTAGAGCGGGCGTGGTGCATGATGTCAAGGCATCGGCACCCACGCAGAGAGGCCCCAAATGAGCAAGCCGCCCGCGACCGCGAGCGAGGCCGACCCGACCGGCCTCGACACCGAGATCGCGATGCTGTTCCCCGAGGTCGACTCCGACGTCGCGCGGCGGCTGATCGGTTCCGCGATGCACGCGTTCGCCGAACGCGGGTACCACGCCACCACCACCCGGCACATCTCCGAGGGCGCGGGCCTGAGCCCGGCCGCCCTGTACGTGCACTTCAAGTCGAAGGAGGCCGCACTGTATGCGGTCAGCCGGTCCGGACACCTCGGGGTCCTCGACGCCATCCGTGCCGCGGCGGACGAGGAGTCCACCCCACCGGACCGGATGCGCGCCGTCGTACGGGCCTTCACCACCTGGCACGTGCGCTACCACACGGCCTGCCGGGTCGCGCAGTACGAGATCGCCGCGCTGACCGAGGAGCACTACGCCGAGATCGCCGACATCCGGCGCGACACAGAACAATTCGTGCGGCGAGAGATCCAGGCCGGCGTCGACAGCGGGGACTTCACCGTGCCCGCCGTCGCCACCGCCGCCCGCGCGATCCTGTCGATGGGCATCGACGTGGCCCGCTGGTACCAGCCGGGCCGCAGCACCGACCCGGACCTGCTGGCCACGCAGTACGCCGAGCTCGCCGCGAGCATGCTCGGCGTGCGCCCCGGCCGCTGAGCGCCGCGACCTCCCCCGCCCAGGGCGTCTCCCGGCCCTCCGTTCGGCACCCGGGCCACACCCGGACGGAGCCGGAGCCACGCCCTAGTCTCCACAGGGTGACCCTCACCTTCTCCGCCCTCGTCGCCCGCGAAGCAGACGGGGCGATCACCCTGTCCCACGAAACCCTCGACGAGACCGCGCTGCCGCCCGGCGACGTCCTCGTCCGCGTCCACTATTCGAGCGTGAACTACAAGGACGCGCTCGCCGTGACCCCGCGCGGCGGCGTGGTGCGCGAGTACCCGATCGTGCCGGGCATCGACCTGGCCGGCGAGGTCGTCTCGTCCGAGTCCCCGGACTTCGGCCCCGGCGACCTGGTCGTCGCGCACGGATACGACATCGGTACCGCCCGGCACGGCGGCTACGCCGAGTACGCGCGGATCCCGGCGGCCTGGGTGGTCAAGCTGTCCGGCCTGACGCCTCGGGAGGCCGCCACGGTCGGCACGGCCGGGTTCACCGCGGCGATGAGCGTGCAGGCGCTGTTGGACCGGGGGCTGACTCCGAGCGACGGCCCGGTACTGGTGACCGGCGCCACCGGCGGGGTCGGCAGCGTCAGCGTCGACCTGCTCGCGGCAGCCGGTTTCGAGGTCGTGGCGTCGACGGGGAAGCCCGACGCACACGAGCTGCTCGTCTCGCTCGGTGCGGCGAAGGTCATCGGCCGGCTGCCGGCCGACCCGGACGCGAAGCCCCGGCCGCTCGGCAAGGCGCAGTGGGCGGCGGCCGTGGACTGCGTCGGCGGCGCGACGCTCGCGGACGTGCTCAGCATGGTCAAGTACGGCGGCGCGGTCGCCGCGAGCGGTCTCACGGGCGGCGCCGCCCTGCACACCACGGTGATGCCGTTCATCCTGCGCGGGGTGGATCTGCTGGGCATCGACTCGGTCCAGCTGCCGATCGACCGCCGCCGCGCCCTGTGGCAGCGGATCGCGACGGACCTGCGCCCCCGTCACCTGGACGCGCTCACGCACGAGGTGCCGATCGGCGAGGTCACCGCGGTGCTCGACCGAATCCGTGGCGGCGGCCAGTCCGGCCGGACCGTCGTTCGCGTGGCCGACGCGTTCTGACCCGCCTCCGACCCCTGGACGCCCCGCACCGGCCGCGCCACCCACCCGCGGCGGGGCGCGCGGCACTCCGCGACTCGGGCCGCGGTCGCCCTCGTTCGGGCGGAAACACCGGGTGCCGACCCGGAGGCGAGCGGGGGCGGTCGACCGGACCGGTCAACCGCCCCCGTTCACCCCCCGGGGGGACTCAGCTCCCGAACGGCAGGGTGCCGGGCTGAATCTGGTAGCCGCTGCTGCCGGCAGCAACGGTGCCGACCGACCCGAGGATCCAGTTGATCGCGGTGGTGAGCATGAACGTCCTTTCGTCATCACGGGCGATCCGATTGAACGGACCGTCCGTCACGGTATTCATCGACCCCGCCGCTGTCGACCGAGCGCCGGACATTGGCAGCGACATGACAGGGTGGACAACATGTGCGAAACCCCCGAAACGGAGAACGGCCCCGACCGGGAGGCCCCGGACGACCGTCACACCGACGTGGAATCGGTCCGCAGATTCCGCGAGGACCACGGGCTGGCGCGGATCATCGACGTCCACACCCATTTCATGCCGAAGCGGGTGATGGACAAGGTGTGGGCGTACTTCGACTCCGCCGGGCCGCTGACGGGCGTGGTGTGGCCGATCCAGTACCGGCACGACGAGGACGTCCGCCTGGACCGGCTCCGGTCCTACGGCGTGCAGGCGTTCACGTCGATGATCTACCCGCACAAGCCGGACATGGCGGCGTGGCTGAACCAGTGGTCGGTCGAGTTCGCTGCCCGCAACCCGGACTGTCTGCACACGAGCACCTTCTACCCGGAGCCGAGTGCGCCCGGATACGTCGCCGACGCACTCGCCGCCGGCGCACGAGTGTTCAAGTCGCACATCCAGGTTGGCGACTACGACCCCAACGACCCGCTGCTCGACGAGGTCTGGGGGCAACTCGAGGACGCGGGCGTCCCGGTCGTCATCCACTGCGGTTCCGGCCCGGCACCCGGCCGGTTCACCGGCCCGGACCGGATCGAGAAGCTGATGGCCCGGTACCCGCGGCTGCGTCTGATCGTCGCCCACATGGGCATGCCCGAGTACAGCGCGTTCCTGGATCTGGCCGTGCGGCACGCGTCCGTCATGCTCGACACCACGATGGCGTTCACCGACTTCATCGGCGAGATGGGGCCGTCCGACCCCGCCGACACGCGGCGGCTGCGTGATCTGGGCGACCGGATCCTGTTCGGCAGCGACTTCCCGAACATCCCGTACCCGTACATCCACGCCCTCGATGCGGTCGCGCGGTTGGATCTCGGTGACGAGTGGATCCGCGGCGTCTGCCACGACAACGCCGCGCGGCTGTTCGCGCTCTGACCGGTTCCGGTCAGAAGAGCGTGAGCTCCATCGTCTCGGGCAGCTCGAACAACCCGGGTTCGGCGTCGACGGTGGGCACCTGCGGCCGACGCACCTGGCGGGTCTTCTTCGCCGGCGACCCGGCCGTTCCGGCGGCGGGCTTCCGGGTGGCGGGCCGTGCCGGCGAATGCGCCGTGGACGCCGCGACCGCGCGTGCGGCCTCCCCCGCGAGGCGGTCGGCCTCCTCGTTGTAGTGGTTGCCGACGTGTCCGCGGACCCACCGGAACCGGACCGGACCGGACCGTTCGGCCAGCGCCTCGTCGATGTCCCGGATCAGGTCGACGTTCTTGACCGGGTCGCCGGTGGAGGTGCGCCACCCCTTCCGCTTCCATCCCACGACCCACTCGGACGCACACTTGATCGCGTACTGGGAGTCGGACTCGATCAGCATCGGCTCATCCCCCGGATGCGCCCGGATCGCCTCGAGCACGGCTCGGAGCTCGGCGATCTGGTTGGTGCCGGACCGCTCGCCGCCCGAGCGGCTGGGACCCTGATGGTTCACCCACGCCCACCCGATCGCTCCACCGGGATTGCGCAGGCAGGAGCCGTCCGTACTGACGATGATCACGGTTGCACACTCTACGGTGGCGAACCGACAAACGCGCAGGACGTGGTCAATCTCCCACTCGCCGACGGCTACTCGCCGACGAATTCGGGAGCACGCTTCTCCAGCATCGCCGCCACCGCCTCCCGGTGGTCACGGGTGTGGTGCGCCAGCGCCTGCATCGCCGCCGACAGTTCGAGCAACGACTCGAGGCTCTGGTGCTGGCCCTCGCGGAGCAGCTTCTTGGTCATCCGCAGGGCCTGCGGCGGGTTCGCGGCGACCCGGGCCGCGAGCGCGTGCGCGGCGGGCAGCAGCTCGTCCGGGTCGACGACCCGCGACACCAGCCCCCACTCGAGTGCGGTCGCGGCGTCGATCGCGTCGCCGGTGAACGCCATCTCCGCCGCCCGCGCCAGCCCGACCGCCCGCGGCAACAGCCACGCGCCGCCGTCCCCGGGGATGATGCCGAGCTTGACGAAGCTCTCCGCGAAGGTCGCCGCGGTCGACGCGATCCGCATGTCGCACATCAGCGCGAGGTCGCACCCGGCACCGATCGCCGGGCCGTTCACCGCGGCGATCACCGGAATCTCGCAGTGGTACAGCGCCTTCGGGATCCGCTGGATGCCGCTCCGGTAGCCGTCGCGCAGGTCGGCGGGCGCACCGCCGAACATCCCGACCCGGTCCCGCATGTGCTTGACGTTGCCGCCCGAGGAGAACGCCGGACCGTTCGCGGCGAGGACCACGACGCGGACGGTGCGGTCGGCGTTCACCGCGGCGATGGCCTCCTCGAAGGCCTGCACCATGTCGGGCTCGGAGATGACATTGCGGGTGTCCGGTCGGTTCAGCGTCCAGGTGACGATGTCGCCGTCCCGCCGGATCTCGATCGCGTCGCTCATGCGCCCCACCTTAGGCACCGGGGCGCGCCCGCCCCGGCTAGGCCGCGTGGACCAGGTAGCCGTGGGCCTCGGCGACAGCGGCGGACAGGACGGCGCCGTCGTGGGTGGTCAGACCCGCGGCGAGGGCCGGGTCGGCCGCCGTGGCGCGCCGCCAGCCCTGGTCTGCGAGCGCGACGGCGTACGGCAAGGTGGCGTTGGTCAGCGCGAACGTCGAGGTTCGCGGCACCGCGCCGGGCATGTTCGCGACGCAGTAGAACACCGAGTCGTGCACCCGGAACGTCGGGTCCGCGTGCGTCGTCGGGTGCGTGTCCTCGAAGCAGCCACCCTGGTCGACGGCGACGTCCACCAGCACCGAGCCCGGACGCATCCGCGCCACCAGTTCGTTCGTCACCAGCTTCGGCGCCCGCGCACCGGGGATCAGCACCGCCCCGATCACCAGATCCGCGCCGAGCAGCGCCCGCTCGACCTCGTACCGGTTGGACGCCAGGGTCCGCACTCGCCCGCGGTAGCGCTCGTCGATCTCCCTCAGCCGGGCCGGGTTGACGTCGAGGACGGTGACGTCGGCGTGCATCCCGACCGCGATCGCGGTCGCGTTCTGGCCGGCGACACCTCCGCCGAGCACGACCACGTCGGCGGGCCGAACGCCCGGGACGCCGCCCATCAGGACGCCGCGCCCACCGGCGTTGGCCATCAGGTGGTAGGCGCCGACCTGTGGGGCCAGCCGCCCGGCGACCTCGCTCATCGGAGCGAGCAGCGGCAGCGACCCGTCCGCGGACCGGACGGTCTCGTAGGCGATCGACGTGGTCCCGGCGGCGAGCAACGCGTCGGTGCACTCCCGGGATGCGGCGAGGTGCAGGTAGGTGAACAGGACCTGGCCGGCCCGCATTCGCGAATACTCCTCCGCGACAGGCTCTTTCACCTTCAGAACCAGGTCCGCGTCCGCCCACACGTCGGCGGCGTCGGGAACGATGCGCGCCCCGGCGGCGCGGTAGTGGTCGTCGGGCAGCGACGAGCCGGCGCCGGCGCCGGACTCGACCAGTACCTGGTGGCCGTGGGCGACGAGTTCCTGGACGCCGGCAGGGGTGATGGCGACGCGATACTCGTGGATCTTGAGCTCGCGGGGGATTCCGATCCTCATGTGGGGAGACCTCGGGGTTTCGTTGGTGACTGATCGGCGCGATCGGCGCCACTGCCAGTATGAATTTCCGCCGGCGGATCGCCTAGATCACTGCAGATAATTCTCTATTCTCGTCATATGGCAGTCGATGATTCGATTTCCAGGCCCGACACGGCCGGCCAGCCGAACGATGTTCGGCAGGTCCGACTCGACGAGGTCGACCACCTGATCCTCACCCAGCTCACCCGCGACGCGCGCACCCCGAACATCGCGCTCGCCCAGCTCGCCGGCATCGCCCCGTCCACCTGCCTGGCGCGGGTGCGATCACTGATCGACCGCGGGGTGATCCGCGGCTTCCACGCAGAGGTCGACCCGGCCGCGCTCGGCCGCGACCTCGAGGCGATGATCGCGGTCCGGTTGCGCGCCGACGCCCGTCACCACATGGCCGAGTTCGCCGACCGCATGGCCACGATCCCGGACGTGCTCGACGTCTACTTCGTCGCCGGCGCCGACGACTACCTGCTGCACGTGGCGATGCGTGACACGGCCGCCCTCCGCGACTTCGTCGTCGAACACCTGTCGGCGCGACCCGAGGTCGCGGCCACCGAGACGATCCTGATCTTCGAGCACATCCGGACGCGGGGGCGGCGGTAGCCGCCCGGACGAGCAGTGACATCCTCGCCTGATCACCTTGTCCGGCAACGGATTCGGGGAACCCGGCGGGGGTCCCCATCCTCGGCCACCGGAACGCCGGCCCGCCTGTTGTCGGGCGCGACGTCCGGATCGATCACGTCCGGCACTCGACCCCCTCCGGGCGGCAGGTCGCGCGGGCCGCCGCCGGGAACGTTCGGGCGGCATCCGTCGCCGCTCGCGCGGCGGGAGGGCGTGGTGTACTTGACCGCATTGGTGTTACCCGAACCGTGCATTCGAGGAGACCCGATGACCGACGTGGACCTCGACACCCAGGCTCCGGCGCAGCCCCCGACACCGCGCCGCGGGTGGCCCGTGGTCGCCGTTCTCCTGCTCGCGGTGGTCGCATTCCTCGCCGGCGGGGCCGGTGGTGCGTATCAGGCCAAACTCACCGAGGTCCAGAAGAACGACAACGCCTCCTTCCTGCCCGCCTCGGCCGAGTCGACGGTCGCGGCGAACGAGGCGGCCGCATTCGTCACCGTCCAGACGATCCCCGGGTTCGTCGTCTTCCACCGGGACGGCCCGCTCACCGACGACGACCGCGCCTCGATCGCCCGCGCCGCGAAGGCGGTGGCCGAGGTGCCCGGGGTCGACGCGACCGGGATGACGCCGACGCAGTACTCCGCGGACGGCACCACCGCCGCCCAGTACGTTCCCCTCGTCGCGAAGGCCGACGGCACCGACGTCACCGGCGACGAACTCGCGGCCACCGAACAGCAGGTGATGGACGCCGCGAAGGCGGCCGCGACCGCGGAAGTCGAGGTGCTTCCCGCCGGTCCGGGTGGACTGCTGGTCGCGTTCATCGACGCCTTCCAGGGGCTCGACAGCACCCTGCTGCTCGCCGCGGTACTCGTCGTCATCGCGATCCTGCTCGTCGTGTACCGGTCGCCGGTCCTGTGGTTCTTCCCGCTGCTGTCGGCCGGGCTCGCGCTCGGGCTGTCCTCGATGCTGATCTACTTCCTCGCCAAGGCGGGTGTCGTCACGCTGACCGGTCAGAGTCAGGGCATCCTGATGGTGCTCGTCCTCGGTGCCGGCACCGACTACGCGTTGCTGCTGATCTCCCGCTATCGCGAGGAGCTGCACGGGTACGAGAACCGCTTCGACGCGATGATCCGGGCCTGGCGCGAGTCCGCGCCTGCGATCACCGCGTCGGCGGTGACCGTCATCCTCGGCCTGCTGTGCCTCGGCTTCTCCGAACTGAACTCGAACAAGGGCCTCGGCCCCGTCGCCGCGATCGGCATCGCATGCACGTATCTGGTGATGATGACGTTCCTGCCGGTGGTCCTGTCGCTCGCCGGGCGCTGGGTGTTCTGGCCGCGGATCCCGCGCGTCGACCACGCCGCCGACCTCGCCACCCACGGCCTGTGGGGACGGATCGCCGACACCGTCGGGCGCCGCGACCGACCGGCCTGGATCGGTGCCACCGCGCTGCTGGTCGTGCTGTTCGCGGTCGGGATCGGCAGCCTGGACACCTCCGGGCTGACCTCCAGCGAGAACTTCACCAACACCCCCGACGCGGTGACGGGGCAGCAGATCTACGACGAGCACTTCGATCCCGGGACCGGCGCGCCTGCCGTGATCGTCACCAACGCGGACCAGGTGGACGCGGTGATGGCCGCGGCCGCGGCCACACCGGGGGTGTCCACCGCGCCGGGGTCGGTGTGCCTGCAGATCGACTACGCGAAGCTCGCGCAGCTGGCGAAGCTCGGCATGGGCGCCGGAGCCACCACCGCACCGGCGGGCTGTCCGCCGCCGGCCCTGACGGTGCAGCCCATCGACGGCCGCACGGTTGTGAACGCGGTGCTCGCCGACCAGTACGACTCGCCGGAGGCGCTCGCCACGATCGGCCGGCTCCGGGACGCCGTGCACGCGGTGCCGGGTGCCGACGCGCTGGTGGGGGGCAACTCCGCCGCGACGGTCGACGTGCAGGCCGCGTCGGTGCACGACCGGAACCTGATCATTCCGATCGTGCTCGCCGTGATCTTCGTCGTGCTCGCCGTGCTCCTGAGGGCGTTGCTGGCGCCGATCATCCTCATTGCGACCGTCGTGCTCTCGTTCGCCGCGACCCTCGGCGTCTGCGGGTTCTTCTTCACCCACGTCTTCCACTTCGCCGGCGCCGATCCGGCGTTTCCGCTGTTCGCGTTCGTGTTCCTGGTCGCGCTCGGCATCGACTACAACATCTTCCTGATGACCCGGGTGCGGGAGGAGGCCCAGCGGCACGGCACCCGGACCGGAGTCCTGCGCGGCCTCGCCGTCACCGGCGGAGTCATCACCTCGGCCGGCGTCGTGCTGGCCGCGACGTTCGCGGTGCTCGGCGTGCTGCCACTGGTGTTCCTCGCCGAGGTCGGGTTCGCGGTCGCATTCGGCGTGCTGCTCGACACGATCGTGGTCCGCAGCGTCCTCGTCCCCGCCCTGTCCCACGACATCGGCCGGCCGATCTGGTGGCCGTCCGCGTTGTCCCGCGCCGAACGCTGACGGCAGCCGGAGCGTCCGGGGCGTCGTGGGCCCTTCGGGCCCGTGTCGACGCGCCGACCATTCGTAGCTCATGCGTGATCGCTGTCACTACGGCACACTCGATCCCGGTCACAACGTTCGGTCGGGGAATCCGAATAGGAGTGTCATGTCACAGCGTTCACGCACGATCCGGACCCGTCTGCTGCTGTCCGCCCTCGTCGCCTCCGCCGCGGCGGCCGTGTTGCCGGCAACCGCGCAGGCCGACGTCACCCCGACCACGCTGATCAACGGCGTGCTCTCGACCGTCGGCGGCTGCCAGACCCCGATGCGCGACGCGATCGTCGGCTGCACCCGGATGGAGACGCTGACCACCCAGTTCCCGGTCAACCTCGACCTGAACCAGGTCGGCACCAACATCGTCGTGCTCGGCGCGGGCCTGCTCCCCGACGGCTCGATGCGGCCACTGCTGGTGTCCCGGCTGCAGGCCGCGCTGCAGGTCGCCCGGCGCTACCCGCTGTCCCCGATCATCGTCAGCGGCGGCGTGCCCCAGAACGGTGTCACCGAGGCCGGCGCGATGCGCGGATGGCTGATCGCGAACGGGATCCCGTGGTTCCGGATCACCGAGGAGAACACGTCGCGGTCGACCGTCGAGAACGCACGCAACACCAATGCCATCCTCGCCCAGCGTGGAGCCGCCAGCGCCGTCGTGGTCACCTCCCCCGACCACCTGCAACGCGCGATGGTGGACTTCCGGACCGCGGTCGCCGGCCGGATCCCGATCGCCGGGGTGGTGGCCCCGTTCTGAACGATCCGAATCGCAACCGATTCGGCGAATTCCCGGCGACGCGGACACGATCGGTGACAACCTGAACCGAGGTCCCGCGACGACTTCTGGGGTGATCGCTGATGGCTCGACCCGTACGCGTGGTGGTACTCGGCGCAGGTTCGTGGGGGACGACGGTGGCGTCGCTCGCCACGCGGAACACCCCGACCCTGCTGTGGGCTCGGGACGCCGATTCCGCCGACGAGATCAACACCGATCACCGCAACACCCGCTATCTCGGCGACCGGACGCTGCCGAAGAACCTGCGGGCCACGGGCGACATCGTCGAAGCCGCACACGAGGCCGACGTCCTCGTCGTGGGGGTGCCCTCGCACGCGGTGCGGACGACGCTGAGCGAGATCTCGAACGAAGTGCGGGCCTGGGTGCCGGTGCTGTCGCTGGCGAAGGGTCTGGAACCGGGAACCCGGCTGCGGCCGACCGAGGTGATCGCCGAATGCCTGCCCGGTCATCCGGTCGGGCTGATGGCGGGCCCGAACCTCGCGAAGGAGATCCTCGACGGCATGGCCGCGGCGACGGTCGTCGCGATGCAGGACGAGCGGGTGGCCAGCGCGCTGCAGCCGCTGTTCGCCTCGCCGGTGTTCCGCGTGTACCGCAACACCGATGTCCTCGGCTGTGAACTGGGCGGCATCCTCAAGAACATCGTCGCGATCGCGTCGGGCATGGCCGACGGTCTCGGCGTCGGCGACAACACCCGCGCCATGGTGCTCGCCCGCGGTCTCGCCGAGATGATCCGGCTCGGCGAGGCAATGGGCGCGCATCCGCGCACGTTTGCCGGCCTGACCGGGGTCGGGGACCTGATCGCCACCTGCATCAGCCCCTCCTCCCGCAACCGGCGGGTCGGCGAGTACCTCGCGAAGGGACTGACGACCGAGCAGGCCGTCGCCAAACTCGGTCAGGTCGCCGAGGGCGTCAAGACTGCACCGACGGTGATGGAACTGGCCCGCGACCACGGCGTCGAGATGCCGATCGCCGCCGAGGTCGAGGCCGTCATCGCCGGCCGCTGCACACCCGAGGAGGCCTACCGCGGGCTGAGGCGGGTCGCCCCCGGGGACGAGGACGACCTGGCCTGAGCGGACGTCAGGTCACGCCATCACCCGATCGGTGCGCCGAAACCGGAACTGAAGAAGTCCGCGGAGCCCGAACCGCCACCACCGGGGGTGGGTCGCGATCCGACAACGAGAGGCAGGCCACTCGGGTTCCACTCCGTGCTCTGCTCCTGCCCGGCAACGTCGAAGGTGACGCCGTTGGCGAGCACCGATCCGTCCTGGGCGGAGTCGGGGACGCGATAGGTGGCCGAGAACAGAACCCGCGTGCCATGGAGGGCCACCGGCCAACCCGCCCCCGGGGCCGCCGACACCGTGACCGTGCCGGGGCCGACCTCGGGCGCGACCGGCACATTCTCCTCGGCCCACGTGTTGCTGTCCCGAAGCCTCACCCTCGCGCTGCCCCCGCAGCGAGCACAGGCGCGCCCACACCCCTCCCTGGTCATTTCAAAATAATTGCGGCAGTGGATGATTACGTTAAACATGCCGCTTGCCGGAGCGGTGGGACCACGTCGTTGCCACGAGCGTGGACCGCCCGAAGGTGCCGGCGAGCAGCCACCTCGCCTTCCGAGGCGTCAACCACTGCACACCCTCGGCAGGACGGTTCCTCGATCTCTCGTGCGCCGTCAGCTGCCGAAGATGAACGACGACGAACCGAGGGAGTCGACGCTCTTCGGCAAGTTGACGTCCACCGGCAGGCCCATGGCCGTCCAGCCCAGACCTTCCCCCCGCCCGGCGACGTCGAAGGTGACCCCACCGCCGTCCACCTCGGAGGGGATCGAGAGCAGCGGGGCACGATAGGTGACGGTGAGGACGACGCCCTTCGCCGGCGCAGCCGAGAGCGGCCATCCGGTCCCGGGCGCCCTCACCGTGACGGCGCCCGCACCCACCTCGGGCGTGACCGATTCGCGCTGTACCGCACCGGAGGCATCGCGATACTCGACTGTCGCGCTGCCCGGGACGTACTCGAACCCGGCCGGACCGTGATCGGTGATCCTGGTTACGAGCCGCTCATCCCCCTCGCGGACGCTGAACGTGGTCGTGAAGGTGATGTCACCTCCGATGCGGACCGCCGGTCGAGCGCCGAGACCGTAGACGTCACCCAGACCTCCCCTGACGACACTGATGTTCCCCACCGTTTGCTCCGCAGTGACGGGGGATACGTAGACCGCCGCCGCGGTACCGGACCCTGCCACCACACCGGCACCGACCAACAGGGCCGCGGCCGCGACCGCAGCCATCCCCCGCCTCACCACCGAACGAATCATCTCCGCCCCTTCAAGATTCACGACGGGGCGACCGCCGCCCCGGTCGCGCTATCGTAGAGGCGGCCGCGCCGACCCATCTGAAATATCAAAGTAATTGCGGCAGTGCGCCATTGCGTTCAACGCAACCGAGGGCGGTCCGGAACTCACGGCCACCCTGGCGTGTCGGGCCGAACCTGGCCGCCGTTGCCGATCACGCCATCGACTAGGTCCGCCGGGTTCGGTCTTCGTCCCACGGAACGGATTCCGGGCGGGAAGGTCGGCACTGCCGTTGGCGTACCCGAATCCGGCGGGGCGGAAGTCGTCGACCTCGGGGGTGTGGCGGTCGACGACGTCGTTCGCCGAGAACGTCGACCGGAAGGTGACCTGCCGGCCCGGCGCGACGGACACGAACGACACGACGGGTTGCCCCGGATGTGCGGAGGCCGGTTCCGACACCCACCACCGACGGTGATGGAACCGGCCCGCGACCACAGTGCCGAGATGGCGATCGCCGCCGAGGTCGAGGACGCCCCGGCCTGACCGCACCGACCGCGCAACGCGACGAGGGCCGCCCGGGAATTCCCGGGCGGCCCTCGTTGCCAGGTCGGAACTAGCTGCCGTTGCCGATCACGCCGCTGATGACGTCGGAGACGAAGTCGGCGGGGTTCTCGATGATCGCGGACCCGGCGGAGCCGGTGGTGCCACCCTCTCCGTCGGACGATCCGAGGCCCAGCTCAGCGGAACCGCTCGCGGCGCCCTCGCCGAGGTTGGAGTTGCGGATCGTGACGAACACGCCCATCGGATCCCAGCTCTGGCTGCTCTGGAAGAACTGGACGTCGAAGGCCAGGCCGCTGTCCAGAGCGTCGCCGACCTTGGCATTCTCGGGCACCAGGTAGGTGGACTCGAGGGTCAGGGTCTTCGCGCCGGTCGACGAGATCAGCCACCCGCCCGGGTTGGGGACCCGGATGTAGTTGCCCTCGACGTTGACCTCGGGGGAGACGGCTTCGGTCTTCTGACCGCCGATCAGGTGCCAGGCGTTGATGGTCGCGCTGCCCTGCACGTACTGGAACCCGGCGGGGTGGATGTCCTTGATCTTGGTGATGTAGCGATCGACGCCGCTCGGGATCGAGAAGGTGGTCCGGTAGGTCACCTTCTGGCCCGGGGCGACGGTGCCGTCTCCGACGACCTGCTTGGTCACCGAGATGTTGGAGGTGGTCTTGGTGGCCGAGTGGGGCTTCTGCTCGCCGGCATCGGAGGACCCGACGCTGCCGAGGTCGGACGAACCGACGGCCGCCGCGGTTCCGACGCCGACGGTGAGGCCGCCCGCGAGCAGTGCGGTGGCGGCGACGATGGATGCGGTACGACGCATCGACTTACGTGACATGCAAATTCCTCCAGTCGAGTGGAACAACGTGCACGACGGTTTGCTGTCGGATCGCTCGCCCCCCGTCGCGTGCACCCTCTTTATATCGGACAAACGTCCAACTCGCTGTCCGATTTGTGACCTGCACACGTGTGGTGCGGGTCACTCGGAGCGGCCGTCGGCGGGGCCCGGACTGTTGCGGTTGCTCACGACACCGTCTACTGTGGCGGCCATGACGCGCATTCTCGTAGTTCGCCGCCGTAGCGGGGTCTGATTCGGACCGACCCCTCGCTGCGGGTCGTTGAGCTACGCGTTGGTCCTCCCTTTGATTTCAGGAAGACCACCCACGATGAATGGCACCGCGAACACCACTTCCGCATTCGCCTCTCCGGCCGACCCGTTCTCGACCCGTTTCGGCATGCCGCTGCCCCGCGAGATGCGCGCCGAGTGCGCCGGGATGAGCTGGCGCACCTTCCTCGCGTCCTACTCACCGTCCGGCGGTCCGATCCGGTTCGGCCGCTGGTCGGTCACGCCGATCGGCGCCGGGCGCAGCGAGTTCCGGGCCACGCTCGGCATCGGCGACGCCATCCACCAGACGGCCGCGATCGCGTCCGGCCCGGTGTCCGCGCTGACCACGATGCTCTACGAGGCCGGATTCCAGATGGAGATCCTGTCGTTCCACCAGATGCGCATCAGCGCCGAGCGGACCGCGACCTTCCTGCTGTGCGAGCACGACGGGCGCCGGCACTGGGCGCTGGGCATGGGGCACGATGCCACCGAGTCGTCCGTCGAGGCGATGATCGCGGGCGCGAACCTCCTGCACGGCTGAGCCGCTGTGAGCGAAGCGCGTCAGGGCATTTCGACGGTCTCGGCGCGGGCGATCTCGCCGATGGCGCGGCGCAGGTAGCCGTCCGCGGGTGCCTGCGCGACCGCCAGCAGGTCGGCGATCACGAGCACCGCGTGCGCGACGATCACCTCGCGTCCCACCCGCCGCGCGTCCTCGTCCGGGTCGGACAGGCCGAGCGATCCGGTCAGCACGACCGCGAGGGCGCCGACGTCGAGGTTCGGTGCCCACCCGGCGGCAGCGCGGGCGCACCGTTCCAGCACCGCCTGCACCGCCTCACCGGTGAGGCCGTCGGGGTGCACGTCCTCGAGCAGTTCCCGGACCATCGCCGAGTGCACCGCCCGCACCTGATCGGGTTCGGCGCTCGACAACCGCTGCGTCGCCTCGGTGAACGGCGCGGAGTCCGCGGCGAGGGCCGCGGTCACCGCGGCATCGGTCGCCGCAGCGATCTCCTTCGCCGGACGCGGCCAGCCCGCGGGCCACTGTTGCACTGTCGACTCCTCCGGTCCGGCGCCGAAAGTGCTGTCGCTCAGCCCAGTTCGGCGCGCATCAGGTACACGTTGTAATCGGACCACGTCGACACCGTGAAATACAGGTCCGCTGCGGTCGACCACGGATGGATGAAGCCACCGTACAACTCCGGGAACGTCTCGACCCCCACCAACCGGGCCGGTTCCGACCACACCCCCTGCGGGGTGTCGGACTCGCGCAGCGTGATCCCCGTCCGGGCCGTGTCCAGATACGACATCTGCCACCGGTCACGAGACTCGTCGTACCGAACCGACAGCTCCGCCGCCGTGCCACGCACGATCGGGGTCGCGGCGCGCGGCCCGCCGACCGCGGTCCAGTTGCCGTCGCTCCAGTACTGATACGCCGACTTGTTCAGCACCTGGTCCAGCGGGACGCGCGCCAGTCCGACCTCACCGAGCCGGGTGTTCGCGGTGCCGAACATGTAGACGTACCCGCCCTGCGGCACCATCGCCGCCACCTGGAACTTCGACACCCCGAAAATGTTGTCCCACTGGGCATACGGGTCCTTCGTCCAGGTCTGCCCGGCGTCGTCGGAATAGGCGATGCCGCCGTGGTTGGTGAACCAGGTCCCGGGGATGCTGTTCCACGTCCGGATCGACATGTAGCTCATGTACTGGCGCGAACCGACCGCGAATCCGGAGGTGGGGATCGTGGTGATCTCGACGTTGTCCGTCTTCCGGCTGCCGAGCACCTCGGCGGCGTGGCACCGGCTGTCCTGGACGAAGCGGTCGATCGTCATCCCGTCCGCGAGATCGCGGTCCGTGCTGAACCCGAGGACGTTGCTGCGCCAGTCCTCGCCCTGCCCGCCCGGCGGGTGGAATCCGCGGCCCACGGTGTCGCCGAACGCGACCGCGACCTTGCCGGGTTCGCTCTCCCACATGATCCCGAGGTCGGTGCCGTTGACCTGCCACCGCTTGTCGGTCCTGTTGGTGGAGCTCGCCCCGGTCACCTTCGCGACCGTGCTCACCTCCCGCACGTGCGGGGCCGGACGCTGCGGCGCCGGCGGCGCGGTCTCCGTCGGCGGATGCTCCGTCGGCGGCGGCTCCGGCTTCGGCCCGATGTCCGGGCCGGGAACCGGGATCCCGAACACGAACGGGTTGAGGTCGAACCCGATCTGCGGCAACCCCAACGCGGACGACAAGCCGCCCGGCGACAGGTCCGGACCGTCCGTCAGGTCCGGGCACGGGTTGGTGCACGGATCCGCGGGCAGCGGCGGCGGGGTGATCCGCACCGGCGTGGGTTCCGGAGCCGGATACACGACCGGCTCGACCGCCGGGTACGGGATCGGGATGTCGAGCTTCTTCGGAATCACCGACTCGTGCACGGGCGGAGGATCACTCGCACACGGCCCGGTACCGACCACCGGCTCCGCCGATGCCGGGGACCCGGCCCCCAGGACCCCGCTCGCCGCGACCACCGCTGCCGCGACCACCACCCGCATCGCCATTCGACACCTCCTCGGGTGTCAGCGTGCCCGATCGACCCGGAGCCCGCACAACGACACCCGCCCCGCTCCGTGAATGTCCACGTGGTGCCGGAGGATCGACGGATCGGCGTCACCCGCCTAGTGTGTCGGGCTGGACCCGAAGCGAGGTGAACAGTTCGTGCCCGAACCCCTGCCCCCGGCCGGCCCGTATTCGTCGGGGCCGCCCGCGGACGCCCTGACCGTGCACATGCCGGAACTCGACCGCTTCGGGCCCGCGCAGATGTGGCGCGCGCTGGTCGTCGGGGCCGTCGTGATCGCCTGCGCGCTGATCGCCGTCGTCACCAAACCGTTCACCCGCCGCGGAATGGGCTGGGCCGACGCGGCGGCCGAGGGCGTCGTCAACGCGTTCGAATTCCTCGGGCCGACGTTCGTCAAGCTCGGCCAGCTGATGGCCTCATCGTCCGGCGTGTTCCCGGCACCCCTCGCGAACGCGTGCCTCCGCTGTCTCGACGACGTGCCGCCGGTGCCGGCCACGGCCGCCCGCGCGGTGATCGAGGCGGACCTCGGACGTCCGGTGGCCGAGTTGTTCGTCGAGTTCGACGACGTCCCGTTGGCGGCGGCGTCCGTCGCCCAGGTGCACGCATGTGTGCTGCCGGACGGCCGGGAGGCGGTGATCAAGGTGCAGCGTCCCGGCATCCACCACCGGATGCTGCTCGACCTGCGCACCGCGTACTGGGTGGCCCGCCAGCTCGAACGAGCGCACGAGTTCTTCCGGATCGCCAACGCCACCGCGATCATCCGCGACCTGCACACCGCGACGATGACCGAACTCAACAGCGCCGTCGAGGCGGACCGGCAGACCCGCTTCCGCGACGCGCTGTGGGCGTTCGGCGACAACAAGTGGGTGACCGCGCCCGAGGTGTACTGGCCGTACTGCGGCCCCCACGTCATCTGCATGGAACGGATGCACGGCGTGCCGTTCGACCGGGTCGAGCCCCGCGACGGACTCGACACCCGGATCCTGATCCGGCGCGGCGTCAAGGCCTGGATCGAGGCGATCACCGTGCACGGCCCGTTCCACGGGGACGTGCACGCCGGCAACCTGTGGCTGCTCCACGACGGCCGGATCGCGATGCTCGACTTCGGCATCGTCGGCGAACTTCCCCCGACGTGGCGCGCGATCCTGCGCGACATGTTCCACGCGACGCTGATCGACGGCGACTACTCCCGTGTCGCCCGCGGGATCCGCGCCCTCGGCTACACCGCCGACCTGGAGGCCAGCGACGCGGAGATCGGAGCGCAGGTCGGAGCCGTCCTCGCCCCGGTGTTCGCGAACGACCTCGGCGAACTGAAGCTGAGCTCACTGATCATGGCGTTGGTGGCCATCGGCAAGCAGTGGGGAGTGGCGAGCCCGGAGGAGCTGGTGCTGTTCGGCAAGCAGCTCGGCTACTTCGAGCGGTACGCGACCCGGATGGCACCCGGTTGGGTGATGGGCAGCGACCTCTTCCTCTTCCGCAACGTCTTCCCGGACGAGGTGGCTCGCCGGGCCGACGAACTCGGGATCGCCCTGCCGGACGACTGACGCGAGGCGGCCGAGGGGGTCACACTGATATCCATGGCCATCGGTGCACGACTTCGGCCGGGGGCGCACGCGGTGTGGGCGTACATCCGTCGTGCCCCCGGAACGTTCATCTGGTTGGCGATCCTGCTGGTGACGACCGTCGTCGCTCGGATCCTGCCCGACCACGTCCTGAACGAGGTGCTGGGCAACCGGTCCACGAACCTGCACCACCTCGAGGAGGATCCGGTGCGGGTGCTGGTGACGAGCGCGTTCTGGCTCGCCGGCGGACCGTGGGTGTCGTATCTGGTGCTCTACAACATCTTCCACGTCCCCGCCGAACGCTGGCTGGGCACGCTGCGGTGGCTGGTGGTCTGCGTGATCGCCCACGTCGGCGCGACCTATCTCAGCGAGGGCGTCCTGTACTGGGCGATCCAACACGACGACGCCCCCGCCTCCGCGGTGAACACCCTCGACGTCGGGGTGAGCTACGCGCTCGCCGGGGTCGTGGGCGTGCTGGTGTACCGGATCGCGACGCCATGGCGGTACCTGTACGCCTTCGGGGTCGTGGTGTTCTTCCTGGTTCCGGTGCTGGCGAACCAGACGTTCACCGACGTCGGGCACCTGACCGCTGCACTGCTCGGGTTCGCCTGCTATCCGCTCACCCTCGGCAGGCCCGGGGTGTGGGACCCGGTCGCCGCCGTGCGCTCCCTGCGCAGGCGCCCCCAGCCGGCCGAGTGACGACGAGCGCGTGCGCGTCACCGCCGGACCAGTTCGATCGCGGCGGCCTCGATCTCCCGCTCCGACAGCAGCACCAGCCGGGCCGCGTCACCGAGCGGGACGAAGCTGTCGGCGCTCGCGACCCGGGCCATCTTCCCGTCGAACCCGGCGTCGACGAGCGCGGCGAGCACGCCCTCCGAGACGCCGCCCGACCGGCGGGTCTCGTCGGCGACGAGGACCCGGCCGGTCGCGGCGGCCTCCCGCACCAGGTCGCCGATCGGGAGCGGAACCAGCCAGCGCAGGTCGAGGACCCGCGCCCGGATCCCCCGGGCCGCGAGTCGCGCCGCCGCCCGCAGACTCAGGTACAGGCCGTTGCCGAACGTGACGACGGTCAGGTCGGCGCCGTCGCCGTGGGTGCGCGCCCGGCCGACCGGGACGTGCTCGTGGCCGTACGGGGCGAGCCAGCGACCGTCGCCGGGCTCGTGGAGGTCCCGGGTGTGGTACCGCGCGATCGGTTCCAGGATCACGCACACGGCACCACTGGTTCGGGCGGCCGCGACGCACGTGTGCAGCATCGCGGCCGCGTCGTCGGGCCGGGCGGGGGACGCGACGACGATGCCGGGCACGTCCCGCAGCACCGCCACCGCGTCGTCGTTGTGGAAGTGTCCACCGAATCCTTCCTGGTAGCCGTACCCGGCGATCCGGACCACCATCGGGTTGCGGTACTGCCCGGCCGAGAAGAATCCCAGTGTCGCTGCCTCGCCGCGGATCTGGTCCTCCGCGTTGTGCAGGAACGCGAGGTACTGGATCTCCGGGATCGGCAGCAGGCCGGCGAGGCCGGCACCGGCGGCGAGGCCGAGGATCGCCTGTTCGTCGAGCAGGGTGTCGAACACGCGGGCGGAGCCGAACCGGTCGGCCAGACCGCGGGTCACCCCGTAGACACCGCCCTTGCGGCCGACGTCCTCGCCGAACACGATCGCGCCCGGTTCCACTGCCAGGACGTCGGCCAGCGCCTGGTTGACCGCCTGGGCGACCGTGAGCGGTTCCGTCGATTCCTGTGTACCGCGCCCTGATCCGCGGACGTGCCGAACGTGCCCGGCCACCACGGACGGTGCGGGCCCGGCGAGTGGTGCGACCACCTCGGCCCGGGTGCGCAACGGCACCGATTCCGCGACCGACCGCTCGACCGCGGCGACCCGCTCGCCGGTACCGCGGTACCGGTCCAGGACCTCGTCGGGCGTCAGCGCGCCCGCCTCGACGAGCAGGCGCGCGGTGCCCACCAGCGGGTCACGGGCGAGGTCCGCGGCGATCGCGGCACGGGAGCGGTAGGCGGACTCGACGTCGGAGCCGGCGTGCCCCATCAGCCGCACCGTCGTCAGATGCAGGAACGCCGGTTTCCGGTGTGCGCGTGTCCAGTCCACGGCTCGCACCGCGGTGTCGTGGGCCGCGGCGAGATCGCAGCCGTCGGCGGCGAAATAGGCCAGTCCCGCTCGCCCGGAGTGGGCGGCGGCGATCCAGCCGGGCGCGGTGGGCACGCTGATGCCGAGACCGTTGTCCTCGCAGACCAGCAGCAGACTGAGCGGCAGCCCGCGGTAGGCGAGGTTCGCCGCGGTGTTGATCGCGCCGACCGCGGTCGAGTGGTTCGCGGAGGCGTCGCCGAAGCTGCAGACGGTGACCGCGTCCGCCGGCCACCCCGACTCCACCCCGAGCCGTCTCGCCCGGTCGATCGCGAACGCCAACCCGACCGCCCGCGGCAGGTGCGACGCGACCGTCGAGGTCTGCGGGACGACCGCCAGGTCGTGGCGGCCGAACACCTTGTGACGACCCCCGGAGATCGGGTCCCGCGCGGCGGCGACGACGCCGAGCAGCACGTCCCGCACCGGGTCGTGACCACCGACCTGACGAGCCCGCTCCAGGAAGAACGCACCCGAACGGTAGTGCAGCAGAGCCGGATCCGTCGGGCGCAGCGCCGCTGCGACGGCGGCGTTGCCCTCGTGCCCGGCCGAGCCGATCGTGTAGAAGCCGTGCCCGGACGCCCGCAACCGGCGCGCCGCCAGGTCCAGGTGCCGGCTCGTGAGCTGGGCGTCGAACAGGTCGAGACACCGCTCGACCGTCAGCGACGACCCGGCACGCACGAACCCCGCCGGCACCCGCGCCGTCGCCGCCGTCATCGAGCGGACGGCGGCGGCGAAACGGGCGCCGACGGGGTCGTCGGGTCCGGGGCTCAGCCCTGGACGGCCTGCGGATCCATCCACATGACCTCCCAGACGTGACCGTCGAGGTCGCGGAACGCCCGGCCGTACATGAAGCCGTGGTCCTGCGGCTCCATCCAGGCGCTGCCGCCGGCCGCGATCGCACGCTCGACGAGGCTGTTCACCTCGTCGCGGCTGTCGGCGGACACGCACAGCAGCACCTCGCGGGACTTGGCGGTGTCGCAGATGTCGTCGGCGATGAAGTCGCGGAAACGCGGCTCCTCCAGCAGCATCACCATGGTCTGGTCGTTGACCACCATGCAGGCGGTGTGCTCGTCGGTGAACTGCTGGTTGAACTCGAAACCGAGGTTGTCGAAGAACTTCCGCGTCGCGGTGACGTCTCGGACCGGCAGGTTGGCGAACAGCATGCGGGACATCGGGGGCTCCGTTTCCGTGCGGAGGACTGGATTCCAGTCTCGGTGTGCGGTTGTCGGATGTACAGACCGCCACGGTCACGAAAACTCATCGCCGCGGGCGAAGCCTCGGGGAAAACTTCGTCCAGCCGCGGGCGAAGCCTCGGGGAAAACTTCGTCCAGCCGCGGGCGAAGCCTCGGGGAGAACGGATCGCGCCGCGTGCACGAGCACGCGGCGCGATCATCCGGGACGGGTCAGCCGATCTCCCACATCTTCGGCCAGTCCCGGCCGCGGAAGGCGGCGTCGGTGCCGCCGTCGACGAACACCACCGACCCGACGAAGTAGGTCGAGTCCGGCCCGAGCAGGAACGACACCAGCGCCGCGATCTCCTCGGGGGTGCCGGCGCGGCCGGCGGGAATCGTGGCGAGGAATCCGCGCATGGCCTCGCCGATCAGCGGGTCCTCACGCCCCTCTACCGTCATCGGCGTCTCGATCAGGCCGGGTGCGATGGCGTTGAGGCGGATTCCCTCCTTGATGTACTCGGCGGACTTGGTCCGCGCGTAGTACGCCAGCGCCGCCTTCGTCGCCGGGTACGCCTGGATCGCCGCGAGATCGCCGAATCCGGCGGCGATCTCGACAGCCTTGGCCTCGTCGCCGTCCAGGCAGGCGTCGGCCAGTTCCACGGGCCAGCCGGGCTGACTGGTGGTCGAGTTCGAGCTGATCAGGACCACGGACGGCCGCTCGGCCGCCGCGAGCAGCGGGCGCAGCCCCTCGAGCAGTTCGATCGCACCGAAGTAGTTGACGGTGATCAGGTCGGCGGCGGGCCGTCCGGTCGCCGCGGCGAGGCCCGCGAATGGGACGAAGCCGTCGATCGGGCCGTCGGCGAGCGCGGTCACCCGCTCGATCGCCTCGGCGCGACCGGCGGCGGTGCGGAGGTCGACGGTGACGTCGGCCGACTGGACGTCGACGCCGATGACCCGGTGCCCTTCGGACTCGAGCCGCGCCTTGGTCGCCGCGCCGAGTCCCGATGCGGCGCCCGTGAGGACGTAGGTGGCCATTGCTGTTCCCTTCGCGAGGTCAGGTGGCGTGCCCGCAGCGGCGCGCCGGTGACGGGTTCGGACGGATCCGCTCCCACGGGGTGCCCGAACCTGGCCCGGATGCACACGGCGGTGGCGGGTTTCGCCTGATCCGATCCTGTCACGATAAGAAGGGTGGGGGTCGCCGCGACAGGTGAAGGTTCCACCCAGCGGGCGGTCCGCCGGTTCAGCGGGCCGCCGCCGCGCCGAGGAACGTCGCGATCTCCGCGGCCTGCCTGCGACCTTGCGCCCGGCCGGCGAGCGCGGCCGGCCGACGAATCTCCGGGTCCAGTGGGTTAGGACCGAACGCCGCGACCGACGCGGGGTCGGCATACGCGGCGTACACGACCCCGGCAGGCGCCGCGGCGACGTCTTCGGCCAGGCTGCCCCCGAGCAGGTACGGGGTGGGATCCGGGGTGGGCGCCAGCACGACGACCCGGTCGTGGCCCTCGGCCAGGTGCAGATTCGTCGACGTCGCGACACCACCGTCCATGTATCGACGGCCGCCGATCGTGACCGGCGGCCAGACGCCCGGCACCGCACAGCTCGCGGCGACGGCGTCGACCAGCGCGACTCCGGACCCCCGGTCGAACACGACGAGTTCGCCGGTGTCGACGTCGATCGCCGGAATGGACAGCGCGCGGGTCGGCCAGTCGTGCGACGGCAGCCGTGCCTCGATCACCCGACGCCGACGTTCCTCGTCGACGGTGGCGGCGTGCAGCGCCATCGACCCGACGGCGCGCAGGCGTTCGGTCTGTGACGCCGTGTCCGTCGCGAGCACCGCGGCGAACATCTCGCCCATCGTCACCATGTCGATGCCCGGCGGAATCTCGTGGTTGACCGGCGAGACCTGTCGGTCGAACAGCGTCCGCAGCGGCAACCCGCTGCCGAGTTGGGCAGCGACCGCCGATCCGGCGGAGGTGCCCAGCCACAGGTCCGCCGCGAGCACCGCGTCCGCAAGGTCCGGGGACTCGTCCTCGAGTCCGAGCAGGAACCCGGTTTCCCAGGCGATTCCCGCGACCCCGCCACCGGCCAACACCAACGCCAGTCCCGCCACCGTCCGACCTCCCGAGCTCGACGTGTCACCGCCGAAGCTACCGGCCGCGGCGCCCTCGGGCGCGGCGCAACACGGACATCAGGATCGTCTGAGCTGCGCCTTCAGGTGGTGGGTCAGCGGGGTGTCGGCATGCGACATCCACAGGTCGTAGGAGAGGACGTCGCCGTCGACGGTGATCCGCCTGCGGATCTCGTGCACGGGTTTGGCGTCCGGCGACGCGACCAGCGACACCGGAGTCAGGTCGAGCACGCCGCCCTGCAGATCGCCACGCTGGATCTCGACGAAGCCGGTCGGCTGGCTGACCAGCAGCTCGATCGAGTCCCCGGCGTGGCGCAGGTAACCGTTCTCGGTGTGCATCGGTCGCTCGCGTCCGGGGGACCAGGTCCGGGACCGGTACGCAACGAACGGCTTACCGGGGGTTGCGGTGAATTCGATCTCCTCCTCGTAGGAGAAGTCGTCGATCGTCGGGTAGTGGCCCTCGCCTCCCCCGACCCATGTGCCGACGAAAACGCCCAGTTCAGCAAGTGGATCGCCCGCACCGCTCATCCGACACCTCCGGTCCCGTCACGCCCGGGTTCGTGCCCCGCGGTCCCCGGCATTGTGCCTGACGCCGCGACGATCGTGAGATGGACCACCAATCAATGGGCAAAACTCTGGCGGTTAGAATTCATTTCTGCTAATGCGTCACACCGAGCGGGAACGAGCAGACACGTGAGCAGGATCCACAACTCCACCTTCGCCCAGAAGGTGACGTCCGCGGCCGACGCGGTGACGGCCATCCACCCCGGGGACACGGTCGCGATCAGCGGCTTCGCCTCCGCGGGCACCCCCAAGGTCGTCATTCCCGCCCTGGCCGAGCGGATCCACGCCGTCCGCGGCGCGGGGTCGAACTTCACGATCAACCTGCTGACCGGCGCGTCGGTCTCGTCCGCCACCGAACGGGCACTCGCCGAGATCGACGGCATCGCCCTCCGCATGCCGTACCAGTCGGAGCCGACGGCGCGCCGCAAGATCAACGACGGCCGGATGGACTACGTCGACATCCACCTCTCCCATGTCGCGCAGCAGGTGTGGGAGGGCTACTACGGCAACGTCGACGTCGCGATCGTCGAGGTCTCGGGTGTCACCGAGTCCGGCGAGCTGATCCCCTCCGCGTCGATCGGCAACAACAAGACCTGGCTCGACGTCGCGGACCGGATCATTCTCGAGGTGAACTCCTGGGTGCCCGCGGAGATGCAGGGCATGCACGACGTCTACTACGGCACGGCGCTGCCCCCGCACCGCAAGCCGCTGCAGCTCACCCACGTCGAGGACCGGATCGGCCAGCCCACGTTCCGGGTCGACCCGGCGAAGGTGGTCGCGGTGGTCGAGACGAACGCCCCGGACAGCGCGAGCGAGCTGACCGACCCGGACGACGTGAGCCTCGCTATCGCCGGGCACGTCCTCGACTTCTTCGCCCACGAGGTGAAGGCGGGTCGACTGCCCGCGGACACGTTGCTGCCGCTGCAGGCCGGCATCGGCAACGTCGCGAACGCGGTGCTCGGCGGCCTCGATCGCGGCGGCTACCGGAACCTGACCTGCTACTCGGAGGTCATCCAGGATTCGATGCTGCGCCTGATCAAGGACGGCGCGGTCGCGCACGCGTCGGCGACGTCACTGGCGCTGTCCGAGAAGGGGCTCGCGGACCTGACCGCGAACATCGACTTCTACCGCAACCACATCACGCTGCGGCCGCAGGAGATCAGTAACCATCCCGAGGTGGTGCGGCGGCTCGGCATCATCGCGATGAACGGAATGCTCGAGGCCGACATCTACGGCAACGTGAACTCCACCCACGTG
The DNA here is from genome assembly GCF_039540555.1 of Rhodococcus olei. Lineage (NCBI taxonomy): Bacteria > Bacillati > Actinomycetota > Actinomycetes > Mycobacteriales > Nocardiaceae > Rhodococcus > Rhodococcus olei. The sequence goes on from NZ_BAABFB010000021.1 coordinate 52,899, forward strand.
ATGGGGACGAAGATCATGAACGGCATCGGCGGGTCCGGCGACTTCGCCCGCAACGGCTACCTGTCGATGTTCCTGAGCCCGTCCACGGCGAAGGGCGGCGCGATCTCCTCGATCGTGCCGATGATTCCGCACGTCGATCACACCGAGCACGACGTCCAGGTGCTCGTCACCGAGCAGGGGCTGGCGGATCTGCGCGGTCTGTCGCCGCGCAAGCGCTCGCAGGTGATCATCGACAACTGCGCACACCCCGAGTTCCGTCCGCTGCTGCACGACTACGTCGCGCGGGCGCAGGCGGTGCCGAACGTCGGTCACACTCCGCACCTGCTCGGCGAGGCGTTCTCGTTCCACGAGCGGTTCACCGCGACGGGGTCGATGCTGCCGTAGAGCGCGGCTGCGATGCCGGACCGCCGCCGTCCACTACCATCCCCGGTGTCATGGCACCCGGAACGGAAGGATGGGCACCCATCCCCGACAACGCTTTCGACCCCGCACTGAGGTTCGCGCGATACCTGCCGCGCGCGATCGTCACGCCGAGCACCGCCGGCCCGCTTCGACGGCTGACGGGCCTCGTCGGGTCCGTGCCTCCGAAGGGTGGTGACGTCGTCCACGTCGACGACAACGTCACCGTCCGCGTGTTCCGCCCTCGGTCGGCGCGGCGTTCGCTCCCCGGGCTGCTGTTCATCCACGGCGGCGGCTACCTCATCGGCAGCGCGTCGATGGGCGATCACCTGTGCCGCCGCGTCGCCGAGGAACTCGGTGCGGTCGCGGCATCGGTGGAGTACCGCCTGGCTCCGCGGCATCCGTTCCCGACACCGCTCGAGGACTGCTACACCGGACTGCGCTGGCTCGCCGACCAGCCGGACGTCGACGCGACCCGGATCGCGATCGCGGGCGAGAGCGCCGGCGGCGGCCTGGCCGCGGCACTGGCGCTGCTGGCACGCGAGCGCGGCGAGATCCGACCGGCCTTCCAGCTGCTCTCCTACCCGATGCTCGACAACCGGACCGGCGATCGCGACTATGTCGACGGCCGGCGGCTGCGCGTGTGGAGCGCAGCCAGCAACCGCTACGGCTGGCGCTCCTATCTGGGATCGGCCGATTTCGACGACGTGCCACCGCTGGCCGTCCCGGCCCGGCACGAGGACCTGTCCGGGCTGCCACCGGCATGGATCGGGGTGGGCACCCACGACCTGTTCCACGACGAGGACGTCGCCTACGCGAAGCGCCTGAGCGACGCGGGCGTGCCGTGCACTCTGCACGTGGTGCCCGGGGCCTATCACGCTTTCGACATGTTCGAGAGCTGGTCCCCCACTTCCCGCGCCTATCGACGGGAACAGATGCGGGCACTCGCCGCCGCCCTGGGCGCCTCGTAGATCCAGGCTCGGGTACTGCGTCAGCGCCGGTCGGACTCGGTCTCGGCCGCCGAACTCGGCGGGTACACGAACGAAATGGTTTGCGCGACCACACGAGTGATACCCCGCGCGTTCGCCGCACTGCACCGGGGTCACACACGTCGATCGGAACCGGTTGCGCACCCATCGATTCCAGTGCCGTCACACCACCGAATCGGCGCCACATTCGGATGACCGACGACGCCGGAGACCGCCACGACAGTCCGCGTCGACTTTCACTGTCCGACACTGGTTCCGATGCCACCACGACCTCGCGGTCAGGCCACGTCGGTACGCGCAGACGCCGACGGCCGCCGCATCGTCGAATGGATGCAGCGGCCGTCGAGCACCGCGGTCAGCGGTGGACACGTCGTTCAGTTGTGGTGCGGCAGTGAGGTTGACTCAGAGGTACTTGCCGCACACGGGCCAGGCACCGGCACCCTGACCGGCGAGGACGTTCTCCGCGACGCGGATCTGCTCGGCCTTGCTGGCGTGGCTGGCGCTGCCGGAGCCGCCGTAGGCGTTCCAGGTGCTCTGGGTGAACTGCAGGCCGCCGTAGAAGCCGTTGCCGGTGTTGGTGGACCAGTTGCCGCTGCTCTCACACTGCGCGACCGCGTCCCAGTTGTGACCCGCGGCGTTGGCGGTTCCGGACGCGAGTCCCATCGGGACGGCGACGAGCGCGCCGGTCACTGCCGCCCAGCCGAGGACCTTCTTCGCCTTGGTGGCGGTGATCTGGATGCGGTTCGTGGTCATCGAGATGTTCCTTTCGCAGCCGCGGGCGAGACCGGTGTCCGGTGAGGGGGATTCGGCCCCGCGATCGTCGCGGTGGCCTCGCCGCTGCCCCTTGGTGCCTGGTTCTCGGGTCCGGATCCGCGGGGCAGGTTCGGCGGCGGTCCGGGTATGACCTCGATCTCGAAGTCGTTACCGACCATACGGAGCTCGATGCCCCTTGCAAACCATGGCATTTCGGCGCCACAGCCCCGGCCGGGCGTCCAGATCACGGGATTTTTACACCTGATTCGCGCAGGTCGAGCGGGATTGTTATCTATCGCCCCCCCGCTCGTTACCGTTACGTGATTGTGAGCCAGATCACATGATTATGGCCTTTTCGGCCCGAAGCAAGGCATGCGAACACAAGCCCAATGGGTTGACGAGGTCTCGAAAAGGTCTCATCCGGTGGAGCTAGCGCAGAAAGTCGGCCGCCCGTTCGGCGAGGTCGAGCAGCGGCTGGGGGGCGATGCCCAGCAGCACCGTCACCGCCGCACCGACGGCCACCGCGCTGGTGGTCAGTGGGCTGGGCACCACAACCGCCGGAGGATCGGGAGGCAGATCCGAGAAGAACATCAGGACGATCACCCGCACGTAGAAGAACGCCGCGATCGCACTGCACACGACACCGACGATCACCAGGGGTGCCGCACCCGCCCCGGCCGCCGCCTGGAACACCGCGAACTTGCTCGTGAACCCGGCGGTCAGCGGGATGCCGGCGAACGACAGCAGCAGCAGGGCGAACGTGCCCGCGATCAAGGGTGCGCGGCGCCCCAGGCCCGCCCAGTGCGACATGTGGGTCGCCTCCCCGCCGGGCCCGCGCACCAGACCGACGATCGCGAACCCCGCGACGGTGCTGAACCCGTAGGCCAGCAGATAGAACATCGTCGACGCCAGGCCCGCCCGGTCGGCGGCGACCACGCCGACGAGCAGGAATCCGGCATGCGCGATCGACGAGTACGCGAGCATCCGCTTGACGTCGGTCTGTGTGACCGCGAGCACAGAGCCGAACACCATCGTGACGATCGCGACCACCCACAGCAGCGGTCGCCACTGATCGCGCAGGCCCGGCAGTGCGACGTAGAAGATCCGCAGCATCGCCCCGAACGCGGCGATCTTCGTCGCCGAGGCCATGAACGCGGTGATCGGGGTCGGGGCGCCCTGGTAGACGTCGGGTACCCAGGTGTGGAACGGCACCGCACCGACCTTGAACAGCAGCCCCACCGACAGCAGACCGGTGCCGATCAGCGCGAAGGTGGTGCCACCCGACGCGGTGGCCTCCGCGATGCCGGACAACCTGACGGTGCCCGCCTCGCCGTACAGGAACGCCACGCCGTACAGGAAGAACGCAGACGAGAATGCGCCCAGCAGAAAGTATTTCAGCGCCGACTCCTGGGACAGCACCCGTTGACGGCGGGCGAGACCGCACAGCAGGTACAGCGGAAGCGACAGCACCTCGAGCGCCACGAACATCGTGAGCAGGTCGCCCGACGCGGGGAACAGCAACATCCCGCCGACCGCGAACAGGGTCAGCGGAAACACCTCGGTGCGGGTGACGCCGGCCCGGGTGGCTTCCTTCTCGGCGACACTGCCGGGCACGACCGAGGCCTGTGGCGTGAACGCGTCCGCAACACCCTCGGCCGGGGCGTCTGTCCGGCTCCCCGACCCGTCGAGTCGTCGCTCGGCGATCAGCAGCACCGAGAGGAACGCCACCAACAGGATGGCGCCCTGCAGGAACAGCGTCGGACCGTCCACGACGACGGCTCCGCCGATCGCGGTGCCGCGATCGTTCCGCAGGAGCACGACCGCGACGAACGCGGCGGCCGTTCCGCCGAGCCCGAGCACCAGGTGGCTGCCGTACCGCATGCGGGGCGGTACGAACGACTCGACCAGGACCCCGATCACCGCCGCCGCGAAGACGATCAGCATCGGCGCGAGCCTGCCGTACTCGATGTCGGGGGTCGGCAGCGCCGTGTCGGCGAGGATCGCGGTCGCCGCGTCGTCGAATGTGCTCATCGGTGCCCTCCTCCCTGCCCGCCCCGCCCGGCCTCGATCCCGGTGCCGACGGTGGGCGCCGGGTCCTGCTGGTGGACCGCGGTGAGCGTGCCGGTCACCGCGGGGGTGATCGCGTCGAGCACCGGTTTCGGATAGAACCCGAGGACCAGGAGCAGCACGATCAGCGGCGCCACCACGGCCAGTTCCCGGGGCACCAGGTCCCGCACCCGGTCCCCGCCGCGCGGGACCGGGCCCGTCATCACCCGCTGGTACAGCCACAGGACGTACACCGCGGCCAGCACCAGCGCGCTCGTCGCCACGATCGCGGCCACCGGGTATCGCGTGAACGTGCCGATCAGGACCAGGAATTCGCTGACGAACGGGGCCAGGCCGGGCAGCGACAGGGTCGCGAGTCCGGCGACCAGGAAGGTGCCGGCCAGGATCGGGGCGGTGGACTGCACACCGCCGTAGTCGCCGATCACGCGGCTGCCTCGCCTCGCCACGAGGAACCCGGCGACCAGCATCAGCGCCGCCGTGGAGATGCCGTGGTTCACCATGTACAGCGCGGACCCGCCCTGCGACTGACTCGTCATCGCGAACACGCCCAGGACGATGAATCCGAAGTGCGAGATCGACGTGTACGCGATCAACCGCATCATGTCGGTCTGGCCGATCGCGACGAGCGCCCCGTACACGATGCCGATCACCGCGAGCGTGATCACCAGCGGCGCGAACGTGTGCGCGGCGTCGGGGAACAACTGAATGCAGTACCGGAGCATGCCGAACGTGCCGACCTTGTCCACCACCGCCATCATCAGCACCGCGGTCGCCGGGGTCGAGTGCACCGCCGCGTCCGGCAGCCAGGTGTGCAGGGGCCACAGCGGCGCCTTCACCGCGAACGCGAACAGGAAGCCGAGGAACAGCGCATTCGCGACCGGGGCGGCGACGGTCAGGGTTCCGGCGGACACCGCGTCCGCGACGGCCCGGAAGTCGAAGGTGCCGGAGTCGAACGGGCTCGACTCCCCCGCGGTCACCACGTACACCCCGATCACGGCCGCCAGCATGATCAACCCACCGAAGAGGTTGTACAGCAGGAACTTCACCGCCGCGCGCGGACCCCGGGCGTCACCGAATCCCCCGATCAGGAAGTACATCGGGATCAGCATCGCCTCGAAGAACACGTAGAACAGCAGGATGTCGAGCGAGACGAAGGACACCAGCACCATCGACTCGACCATCAGGAACAGCGCGGCGTGGGTGTGCACCGGGCGTCGGCTGTGGGCGGTGTCGGCGTCCCGCCAGCCGGCGAGCAGCAACACCGGCACGAGCACCGCGGTCAGCAGCACCAGCACCAGCGCGATCCCGTCCACACCGACGGTGTACCGGGTGCCGAACGACGGTATCCACGCGTGGGATTCGACGAGCTGGTACCGGTCCCCGCCCGGGTCGAAGCGGAGGGCGACATCGATCGCGAGCACGAGCACGACGATCGAGGCGCCGAACGCGACCCACCGCGCGGCGTCGCGCCGGGCGGTCGGCAGGGCGAGGACGACGCCCGCCCCGACGAGCGGAGTCAGCCACAGTGCGCTCAGCCATGCGAAGCCGTCCACGTTCACCTCACCAACGCCAGAGTCACGACCACGGCGGCCGCGCCGACGAACATGTACATCGCGTAGGTGCGAACGAAACCGTTCTGCAACTTACGGGTTCGCGTGGACAGTCCGGCCACGACCGCGCCGAGCCCGGTGACCGCGCCGTCCACACCACGGTCGTCGACCGTGACCAGGGTCCGTGTCAGCCGGTCGCCGGGACGCATGAACACCGCCTCGTTCACGGTGTCGCCGTAGAGATCGCGGCGCGCGGCGACGGTCAGCGCCGACACGTCCGCCGGGGCCGCGACCGGGACCGGCTTCGTCGCGTACTGCCGGTACGCGACCACGACTCCGGCGAGCACGACCGCCAGGGTCGTCGCGGTGATCGTCCACACCGGCACCGGCAGCTCGTCGTGATGCTCGCCCACGACCGGAGCGAGCCAGTCCTGCAGCGCCCCACCGTAGGCCAGCAGGAATCCGGAGCACACCGACCCGATCGCGATCAGCATCATCGGCCACGTCATCACCCTCGGCGCCTCGTGCGGATGCGCGTCGGGTGCCCATCTCCGGTCCCCGTAGAAGGTCATCAGCATCACCCGCGTCATGTAGAAGGCGGTGATCCCGGCGCCGAGCAGTGCGGCGCCGCCGAGCAGCAGGCCCTCCAGTCCGCCGGCACCGAACGCGACCTCGATGATCTTGTCCTTCGAAAAGAACCCGGCGAACGGCGGGATCCCGATGATGGCCAGATAGCCGAGCCCGAACGTGACGAACGTGATCGGCAGGAGGGTCCGCAGACCGCCGTACCGCCGCATGTTCACCTCGTCGTCCATCGCGTGCATCACCGAACCGGCACCGAGGAACAGTCCCGCCTTGAAGAAGCCGTGGGTGAGCAGGTGCATGATCGCGAACGCGTACCCGGCCGGGCCGAGCCCGGCGGCGAGCACCATGTAGCCGATCTGGCTCATCGTGGACGCGGCGAGCGCCTTCTTGATGTCGTCCTTCGCGCAACCGACGATCGCGCCGAACAGGAGGGTGACCGCGCCGACGATCACCACACCCGCGCGGGCGCCCGGCGCGAGGTCGAAGATCGGGTTCGAGCGGGTGATCAGGTAGACGCCGGCGGTGACCATCGTCGCGGCGTGGATCAGCGCCGAGACCGGGGTCGGGCCCTCCATCGCGTCCCCCAGCCACGACTGCAGCGGCACCTGCGCCGACTTGCCGCACGCGGCCAGCAGCAGCACCAGTCCGAGCGCGGTGAGCACGCCCTCGCCCGCGTCCCCGACACCGGCGAAAACATCCGAGTACGACAGGGATCCGAAGGACGCGAACATGATCATCATCGCGATCGCGAGGCCCATGTCACCGACCCGGTTGACGACGAACGCCTTCTTCGCAGCGGCCGCGGCGGACGGCTTGTGGTGCCAGAACCCGATCAGCAGGTACGACGCCAGGCCGACGCCCTCCCAGCCGACGTACAGACCGAGATAGTTGTCCGCGAGGACCAGCAGCAGCATCGCCGCGAGGAACAGGTTGAGATAGGCGAAGAACCGTCGCCGACCCGGATCGGCCTTCATGTACCCGACCGAGTAGACGTGGATCAGGGAGCCGACACCGGTGATCAGGAGCGCGAAACACATCGACAGCTGGTCGAGTTGAAGTCCGAAGTCCACCCGCAGACCGGCCACCGGGACCCAGCTGAACAGCGTCTCGTGGACCGCCCGGTCCGCGGTCGCACGGCCGAGCATCCCGGCGAACAGGGCGACCGCGACGGCGAACGACGCGATCGCGGTCACGCAGCCGAGCAGGTGGCCCCATCGGTCGCTGCGCCGGCCGGCGAGCAGGAGCACGACGGCGCCCACTGCGGGCAGGGCGATGAGAACCCACACACCCCCGGTCATGTCAGAACTTGAGGAGATTGGCGGCGTCGACCGAGGCCGAACGGCGGGTACGGAAGATGGCCATGATGATCGCGAGGCCGACCACCACCTCGGCGGCGGCGACCACCATTGTGAAGAACGCGAAGACGTGCCCGTCGAGATTGCCGTGCATCCGGGCGAACGTCACGAACGCGAGGTTCGTCGCGTTGAGCATCAGCTCGATGCACATGAAGACGACGATCGCATTGCGGCGCAGCAGGACACCGGACGCGCCGATCGTGAACAGCAACGCCGACAGGTACAGGTAGTTCTCCGGGTTCACTGCTTCCCCTCCTTCTCGTCCCGGCGGGGTGCGCCGCGTTCACTCCGTCGGGGTGTGAGGACTCCGCTGACCGATCCGGGGGCCGGTGTTCCGTCCGGGAGCAGGGCCGCCATGTCGACGGCGTTGTGGCGGGCGTACACGCCCGGGCTCGGCAGTGGCGTCACCCGGCCGCCGGCTCGGAACCGCTGCCGCGACAGTGCCCGCTGGTCCGGTCTCGGCCCTATACGCTCTCGGTGTGCAAGCACCATCGCGCCGATCGTGGCGGTGATCAGCAGGCCGCCGGTCAGTTCGAACGCCCACACGTAGCGGAGGAAGATCAGCTCGGCGAGCGCGGGGACGTTGCCGATGCTGCCGGGCGCGCCGGCGTACGCTGCCGAGTTCGGGTCGGGCAGGCCGACGAACGCACTGACCGTGACGCTTCCGATGCCGCCGATCAGCAGGACCCCGAAACCGACCCCGGCGAACACGGCAGCAACCCGTTGCCCGCGAATGGTTTCCACCAAGGAGTCCGCCGAGTCGACACCGATCAGCATCAACACGAACAGGAACAGCATCATGACCGCGCCGGTGTAGACGACGATCTGGACGACCCCGAGGAACAGCGCGTCCTGCGCGATGTAGAAGACCGCCAGGATGATCATCGTCATGGCCAGGAAGATCGCGGAGTAGACGGCCTTCGGTGCGCACACGACACCGAGTGCGCCGATCACGCAGAGGGTGCCGAGAATCCAGAACTGGACCGCCTCAGCGCCCGAGGTGCGGGTGAAAGGTTCGGCGAGGGTCGCGGCGGCGAGTGCCGCAGAGGGCGTCACGACTGCGCCCCTGCCGTCGCGCCGCCCTCCGATGTGTCGCCGTTCGGGGCGGTCCCGGTGACGGTGCCGCGGTAGTAGTCCTCGTCGGTGCTGCCGGGTGCCATCGGGTGCGGCGGTGCGGTCATGCCCGCCTGCAGCGGCGCGAGCAGCCGGTCCTTGCCGAAGATCAGGTCGGCGCGGTTGTCGTCGGCCAGTTCCTCGAAGCTGTTGGTCATCGTCAGCGCGCGGGTCGGGCAGGCTTCGACGCAGAGCCCGCAGCCGATGCAGCGCAGATAGTTGATCTGGTACACGCGCCCGTACCGTTCACCGGGCGAGTAGCGCTCGGCCTCGGTGTTGTCCGCGCCCTCGACGTAGATCGCGTCGGCCGGGCACGCCCACGCGCACAGTTCGCATCCGATGCACTTTTCCAGTCCGTCCGGATATCGGTTGAGCTGGTGCCGACCGTGGTACCCGGGTGCCGTCGGTGGCTTCTGCTCCGGATAGAACTCGGTGTTCGGCTTCTTGAACATGGTCCCGAACGTGACGCCGAAACCGGCGAGCGAGTCGAGGAAACGGGTCATCGCGAACCTCCCGCGCGGTCGAATTCGGGCAGGCTTTGGCCCGGCAGCGGTGGCACCGGAAATCCCCCGGCCATCGGGTCGAACGGGGCCGGGGGCGCGGGGGCGGCGGCCGACCGGATCCGGCGCTGCACCCGCCACAGCAACGCGAGCAGCGCCACCGCGACGACCACACCGGCGACCACGAGCGTGATCGCCGCCGCGTCGTGTCCCTCGAGACGCAGGGCGCGGGCCCCCGCGACCAGCATCACCCACAGCAACGCGGCCGGGATCAGCACCTTCCAGCCCAGGTTCATGAACTGGTCGTAGCGCAGTCGCGGCAGCGTCGCGCGCAGCCAGATGAAGACGAACAGGAAACCCCACACCTTCGCCGTGAACCACAGCACCGGCCACCATCCGGTGTTCGCGCCGTCCCAGATGCTGATCGGCCACGGCGCGTGCCAGCCGCCGAGGAACAGCGTGGTCGCCAGCGCGGAGACGGTGACCATGTTGATGTACTCGGCGAGCATGAACATTGCGAACCGCAGCGAGGAGTACTCGGTGTGGAATCCGCCGACCAACTCCCCCTCGGCCTCGGGCAGGTCGAACGGGGCCCGGTTGGTCTCGCCGACCATCGAGGTCACGTAGATGAGGAACGACGGCAACAGCACGAAGAGGTACCAGGTGCCGTACTGCGAGGCGACGATGCCGGAGGTGCTCATCGTCCCGGCGTCGAGGAACACCGCGGCGAACGACAGGCCCATCGCGACCTCGTAGGAGATCACCTGCGCCGTCGACCGCAGCCCGCCGAGCAGCGGATAGGTCGAGCCGGACGCCCAGCCGGCGAGGACGATTCCGTACACCCCGACCGACGTGACGGCCAGGACGTAGAGGACCGCGACCTGCAGGTCGGTGAGCTGCAGCGGGGTGCGGTGGCCGAAGACGGAGACCTCGGGCCCGAACGGGATGACCGCGAACGCCATGATCGCAGGCACGATCGAGATGATCGGGGCGAGCAGGTACACCGGCCGGTCGACCCCGGCGGGGACGATGCCCTCCTTGAGGGCGAGTTTGATGCCGTCGGCGAGGGACTGCAGTGTGCCCTTCGGACCGACCCGGTTCGGTCCGACCCGCATCTGCATCCACGCCATCACCTTGCGTTCGGCGAGCAGGGCGACCAACGGTGTGAGGATCAGGAACACGAAGATGGCCAGCGCCTTCGCGACGACGAGCCACCAGGGGTCGTGGCCGAACGCCGACAGGTCGGTGCCTGCGGCGATCGGGGCCGCGCCGGATGCGAGCGTCGCGACGGTCATCACCGCACCTCCTCTCCGCGTCGGATCCGGACGAGCGATCCGACCGCGGCGCCGAGCTCGCGGCGGACCGCGCTGCCCGGGGAGTTCAGGGGCACCCACACCACCCGCTCCGGGAGGTCGGCGATCGCGGTGGGCAGCGTGATCGTGCCCCGGTCGGTGCTGACGGTCAGCGGATCTCCCTCCCGACAACCGATCTCGGCAGCGGTTGCGGCGCAGACGCGGGCGACCGAGGCATGCGCGGTGCCGGCGAGGTGCGGTTCTCCGTCCTGCATCCGCCCCCCGTCGAGGAGCAGTCGCCAGCCGGCGAGCACCGCCTCACCGGTCCCGGGCAGGTGCCGCGGCGGGGCCTGGACACCGGGCTCCGGTGCGCGGGCACCCTCCCATCGACCGATCTCGGCCAGCTCGGCGCGCGCGGCGGCCGCGCCGGGAAGCCCGATAGGAGCGTCCATCTCCGACGAGAGTGCGTGCAGCACCCGATGATCCGGCATCGTGCCGACACCGGTGAGCGCGACCGGGAACGGTCGGTCGCGACCCTCCCAGTCGACGAAGGTGCCCTCCTTCTCGGCGACTGCGGCCACCGGGAACACCACGTCGGCCAGGTCGGTGACCCGACTGCGGCGCAGGTCGAGCGCGACGACGAAGCCGGCCGCGGCGACGGCCGCGCGGGCCGCCGCCGGGTCGGGCAGGTCGTCGAGGTCGACGCCACCGACGACGAGACCCCCGAGCGCCCCGGATCGGGCGGCGTCGAGGATGGCTCCGGTGTCGCGTCCGACGGTCGCGGGCAGGTCCGTCGCGCCCCACCGGCCGGCGACCCGGCGCCGGGCGTCGACGTCGACGACGGGATGTGCGCCGGGCAGCAGCGTCGGCAGCGCCCCCGCTTCCAGCGCCGCACGCTCACCCGCACGGCGCGGGATCCACGCCAGCCTGGCCCCGGTGGCGTCCGCGAGTTCGGCCGTGGCCGTGAGGGTTCCGGGCAGCTCCGCGGCCCGCTCGCCGACCAGGATCAGCGCGCCGGGGGTGCGCAGCAGGTCGTTGCCGCGCAGCGCGTGCAACGCATCGACCTCACCGCCGGGGACGGCCTGCAGCAGGCGACCGGACAGCTTCCCGAGTCCGCGCCCGGCGTACGGGGCGATCGAGTACACCGGCAGGCCGCGCCGGCGTACGGCCTTGCGCAGCCGGAGGAACACGATCGGCGACTCCTCCTCCGGTTCGAACGCCACCATCAGCACGACCGGAGCCTGTTCGAGATCGGTGTAGGTGACGGCCATCCGCCGGCCCGCGACCCGCTCCGACAGGAAGCCCGTCTCCTCCACGGAGTGCGGCCGCGCCCGGAAGTCGACGTCGTTGGTGCCCAGACTCACCCGCGCGAACTTCGCGTAGGCGTAGGCGTCCTCCACGGTGAGACGACCGCCGGTCAGGACCCCGACACCGGCGGCGCCGCGCAGCCCGCGGGCGGCCACCGCCAACGCCTCCGACCACGACGCCGGGACCAGTTCCCCGTCGGGGTTGCGGACGAGCGGGGTGGTCAGCCTGTCCGGGGCGGTGGCATAGGTGAACGCCCACCTGCCCTTGTCGCAGTTCCACTCCTCGTTGACCTCGGGGTCGTCTCCCGCGAGCCGGCGCAGCACGGTGCCGCGACGGTGGTCGGTCCGCTGGGCACACCCGGATGCGCAGTGCTCGCACACGCTCGGAGTCGACACCAGGTCGAACGGGCGGGCCCGGAACCGGTAGGCCGCGCCGGTCAGCGCACCGACGGGGCAGATCTGTACGGTGTTGCCGGAGAAGTACGACTCGAACGGTTCGCCCTCGCCGATCCCCACCTGCTGCAGTGCGCCGCGTTCGAGGAGTTCGATGAACGGGTCGCCTGCGATCTGCTGGGAGAACCGGGTGCAGCGGGCGCAGAGCACGCATCGCTCGCGGTCGAGCAGCACCTCGGTCGAGAGCGGGATCGGCTTCGGATAGGTGCGTTTGGTGCCGGTGAAGCGGGATTCGCTGCGGCCGTTGGACATCGCCTGATTCTGCAGCGGACATTCGCCGCCCTTGTCGCACACCGGGCAATCCAGCGGGTGGTTGATCAGCAGCATCTCCATGACACCGCGCTGCGCCTTGTCCGCGGCCGGGGAGGTGAGTTGGGTGTGCACGATCATCCCGTCGGAGACCACGGTGGTGCACGACGCCATCGGTTTCGGCAGCCGGACCGGTGGCGCGCCCGGCTCACGTCCGGGCAGGGCGACCTCGACCAGGCATTGGCGGCACGCGCCGACCGGGTCCAGCAGCGGGTGGTCGCAGAACCTCGGGATCTGGATGCCGACCAGTTCGGCGGCGCGGATCACCAGGGTGTCCTTCGGCACCCGGACCTCGGCACCGTCGATCGTCAGTGTCACCAGATCGGCGGGGGCGGAAACGTTCTCGCTCAGGGTCACCGGACACCTCCTTCCGCGGTCAGGGCGGACCGGGCCGGGTCGAACGGGCACCCACCGTGCAGGAAGTGCGCGAGGTACTCGTCGCGGAAGTACTTCAGCGAGGAGTTGATCGGGCTCGCCGCGGCGTCTCCGAGCGCGCAGAACGACTTGCCGGCGATCCCGTCGGCGATGTCGAGCAGGGTCTCCAGGTCGGCGGCGGTGCCCTGCCCGGCCTCCATCCGCTCCATCACCTGCACCAGCCAGTAGGTGCCCTCCCGGCAGGGCGTGCACTTGCCGCAGGACTCGTGGGCGTAGAACTGCGTCCAGCGCAGCACCGCACGCACGACGCAGGTGGTGTCGTCGAAGATCTGCAGCGCCTTGGTGCCGAGCATCGACCCGGCGCCGGCGACACCCTCGTAGTCGAGGGGCACGTCGAGGTGCTGTTCGGTGAAGATCGGGGTGGACGAGCCGCCGGGTGTCCAGAACTTGAGCCGGTGCCCGGCGCGCACCCCGCCCGCGTAGCCGAGCAGTTCCCGCAGCGTCACGCCGAGCGGCGCCTCGTACTGGCCGGGCCGGGTGACGTGTCCGGACAGCGAGTACAGCGTGAAACCCGGCGACCGCTCACCCCCCATCGAACGGAACCAGTCCGGACCGTGCAGCACGATCGGGGGCACGCTCGCGATCGACTCGACGTTGTTGACGACGGTCGGGCTCGCGTACAGGCCGGCGACGGCCGGGAACGGCGGCCGCAGTCGCGGCTGACCGCGGCGGCCTTCCAGCGAGTCCAGCAGGGCGGTCTCCTCGCCGCAGATGTACGCGCCCGCACCGGCGTGCACGACCACGTCGAGGTCGAAGCCGCTGCCGAGGATGTCGCGTCCGAGGTAGCCGGCGTCGTACGCCTCGGCGACCGCGGCCTGCAGGCGCCGCAGCACCGGGACCACTTCGCCGCGGACGTAGACGAACGCGTGCCGGGCCCGGATCGCGTAGGCGGCGATCACGACGCCCTCGACCAGCGCGTGCGGGGTGGCCAGCATCAGCGGCATGTCCTTGCAGGTGCCCGGCTCGGACTCGTCGGCGTTGACGACGAGGTAGTGCGGTTTGCCGCCGGCACCCGTTCCCGACGAATCCTGCGGAATGAAGGACCATTTCGTGCCGGTGGGGAAACCGGCGCCACCCCGGCCCCGCAGCCCCGACAGTTTGACGGTGTCGATGACCGTGTCGGGGTCCGTCGCCAGTGCGACACGCAGCGCGCGGTAGCCGTCGTGGCGGTGGTAGGTCTCCAACGTCCACGATCGGGGTTCGTCCCAGTAACGGGTCAGCACCGGGGTCAGGGTCACGACACTCCTCCTTCCCGCTCGGCCACGTCCGGCCGGACCGGCGGCGGGGGTGCGCTCATGTCCTGTTCGCGGGCGACGCGCAGCCCGGCCAGGGTGGCCGCCCCGGCCTCGCCGGAGTCGACGGCGCCCGGGCGGGGGTCGGGGAAGCCGGCGAGGATGCGCTCGGTGTCCCGGAACGAGCAGGGCGACGCCCCCCGGGTCGGGGTGACCCGGCCACCGGCGCGCAGGGTGTCGACGAGGTCGGCGGCCGAGTCCGGGGTCTGGTTGTCGAAGAACTCCCAGTTGACCATCACGACCGGGGCGTAGTCGCAGGCGGCGTTGCACTCGACGTGTTCGAGCGTGACGACGCCGTCGGGGGTCGTCTGGCCGGGGTCGACCCCCAGGTGGGTACGCAGCCGGTCGAGGATCGCGTCGCCGCCCATGATCGCGCACAGTGCGTTGGTGCACACACCGACGAGGTAGTCGCCGGTCGGGGTGCGCCGGTACATCGAGTAGAACGTCGCGACCGCGGTCACCTCCGCCGGCGTGAGACCGACGTGGCCGGCGCAGAAGTCGATGCCGGCGGGGGTGACGCAGCCGTCCTCCGACTGCACGAGATGCAGCAGCGGCAGCAGCGCCGACCGCGGCTGCGGGTAGCGTGCGACGATCTCCTTCGCGTCGATGTCCAGCCGGGCCAGTACCTGCGGCGGGTAGCCGCGCTCCGCGGTCACCGGTCCACCCCGCCCATGACGGGGTCGATGCTCGCGACCGACGCGATCACGTCCGCGACCATGCCGCCCTCGCACATCGCGGACACCGCTTGCAGATTCGTGAACGACGGGTCCCGATAGTGCACACGGTAGGGTCGGCTGCCGCCGTCGCTGACCATGTGCACCCCCAGTTCCCCGCGCGGTGACTCGACCGCCACGTACACCTGGCCTGCCGGGACCCGGAAGCCCTCGGTGACGAGTTTGAAGTGGTGGATCAGCGCCTCCATCGAGGTGCCCATGATGTGTGCGATGTGCTCGGGAGAGTTGCCGAGCCCGTCCGGCCCCACCGCCAGGTCGGCGGGCCAGGCGATCTTCTTGTCGTCGACCATCACCGGGCCGGGCCGGAGCCGGTCCAGACACTGCTCGACGATTTTCAGCGACTCGCGCATCTCCCGAACCCTGATCAGGTACCGGCCGTAACAGTCGCTCCCGGTGTCGGTGACGACGTCGAATTCGTAGGTGTCGTAGCCGCAGTACGGTTCCGAGCGGCGCAGATCGTGCGGCAGGCCGGTGGCCCGGAGGATCGGCCCGGTCATGCCGAGCGCCATGCAGCCGGTCAGGTCCAGGTACCCGACTCCCTGCGTGCGGGCCTTCCAGATCGGGTTCTCGTTGAGCATGAGTTCGATGTCCCGCAACCGGTTCGGCAGGATCGCCAACAGGTCGGCCGTCGCGGTGAGGGCATCGTCGGAGACGTCCTGCGCGAGTCCGCCCGGTCGGATGAACGCGTGGTTCATCCGCAGGCCGGTCATCTTCTCGAACACGTCCAGGATCAGTTCCCGCTCCCGGAAACCGAACAGCATCGCGGTGACCGCGCCAAGCTCCATCCCGCCGGTCGCGAGCGCCACCAGGTGCGAGGAGATCCGGTTCAGCTCCATCAGCAGCACCCGGATCACGGTGGCACGCTCCGGAACCAGATCGGTGATGCCGAGCAGCTTCTCCACCCCGAGGCAGTAGGCAGTCTCGTTGAAGAACGGGGACAGGTAGTCCATCCGGGTCACGAACGTGACGCCCTGCGTCCAGCTGCGGTACTCCAGGTTCTTCTCGATCCCGGTGTGCAGATAGCCGATCCCGCAGCGCGCCTCGGTGACCGTCTCCCCCTCGATCTCGAGGATCAGCCTCAGCACTCCGTGCGTCGACGGATGCTGTGGACCCATGTTCACGACGATGCGCTCGTCGCCGGACTCCGCTGCCGCTCCGACGATCTCGTCCCAGTCCTGGCCGCCGGCGCTGTAGACGACGTCGGTGGGGTCGCTGCTGGTGCCGTTCATCAGTTGTATGCCCTCCGCTCGTCGGGCGGCGGAATCTGCGCGCCCTTGTACTCGACCGGGATGCCGCCGAGCGGGTAGTCCTTGCGCTGTGGGTGGCCCTGCCAGTCGTCGGGCATCTCGATCCGGGTCAACGCGGGATGCCCGTCGAACACGATCCCGAAGAAGTCGTACGTTTCGCGTTCGTGCCAGTCGTTCGTGGGGTAGACCGCGTACAGCGACGGCACGTGCGGGTCGGCGTCCGGGACCGAGACCTCGAGCCGAACCCGCCGACCCCACGTGATCGACATCAGCGGATACACCGCGTGCAGCTCCCGGCCCAGGTCCTCCGGGTAGTGCACGCCGTTGACGCCGAGGCACAGTTCGAACCGCAGGACGGGATCGTCACGCAACGCCTGTGCGACCGCGGGCAGATGGGGTGCCCGGACGTGGAAGGTGAGCTCGTCCCGGAACACGACGACCTTCTCGATCGCCTCGGCCGCGGGCACGCCTGCCTCCGCCAGCGCGGCGTCGAGTCCATCCGCCACCTCGTCGAACCACCCGCCGAACGGCCGGGTCGTACTGGGCGGCAACGTGACCGGGCGCACGAGCCGGCCGTAGCCCGAGGTGTCGCCGGTGCCCCGCACCCCGAACATGCCGTGACGGACGTCGATCACGTCCGGCACCGCCGTCTCGTCCTGGGGGAGGCTGCCCTCGGGGCCGGCGGTCGCCTCGCTGTCCCGGGGTCCCGTGAAATCGGAGGTCATCGCAGCAGCCCCCGCATCTGGATGGTCGGGGTCGCCGCCAGTGCCGCGGCCTCGGCGGCCCGAACCGCCTCCTCTCGGTTCACACCGAGCGGCATCTGCTGAATCTTCTCGTGCAGCTTCAGGATTGCGTTCAGCAGCATCTCCGGTCGCGGCGGGCAGCCGGGGAGGTAGATGTCGACCGGGACGAGGTGGTCGACGCCCTGCACGATCGCGTAGTTGTTGAACATGCCGCCGGACGACGCGCACACCCCCATCGCGAGCACCCATTTCGGCTCGACCATCTGGTCGTACACCTGCCGCAGCACCGGGCCCATCTTCTGGCTGACCCGACCGGCGACGATCATCAGGTCCGCCTGGCGGGGGGAGGCGCGGAACGCCTCCATTCCGAACCGGGCGATGTCGTAGCGGCCGGAACTGGTCGCCATCATCTCGATCGCACAGCAGGCCAGACCGAAGGTCGCCGGCCACAACGATCCCTTGCGCGCGTATCCCGCGAGTCCCTCGACCGTGGACAGCAGGAACCCGCTCGGCAGCTTCTCCTCGAGACCCATGATCCTTGCCTCAGCTCCCTGTTCGACCCGATCCGCCCGTCCCGCACGATGATCCGGCTTCGTTCGGGGCTCGCGCCGACCGTCCGGTCAGTCCCAGGCCAGTCCGCCACGACGCCACTCGTAGGCGTAGGCGACCGACACGTTGACGACGAACAGCGCCATGGCCGCGAATCCGAACGTTCCGAGTGAGTCGAAGTACACCGCCCACGGGTACAGGAAGACGATCTCGATGTCGAAGATGATGAACAGCATCGCGGTCAGGTAGTACTTCACGGGAATCCGCTGGCCACTCGCCCCACCGATGCCACTGCCGTGCCGGTCGGGTTGCGACACCGGCTCGATGCCGCACTCGTAGGCCTCCAGCTTTGCCCGGTTGCGACGGCGCGGCCCGACGACCGAGGCCACCGCGACCGAGAACACGGCGAACACGACCGCGATCGCGCCGAGTACGAGGATCGGGATGTAGACGTTCACGGAGTCCGGCCTCCCCTGCACGTGGGTGGGTCCGGCGGAGGCCCTCCGGGAGCGAGGTGACGCACAGCCGCCGAGCGGCAGCCGGGGACGTTCCGGCACCGCGCCGGAACCGCCGTCCGTCCTGCTCGACTCGCCTCACGACCTGCTCCCTGGTCCGACGCATCCGCTGAGCTGTCACTGCAACCGCAGGGAGCGGGACGATCGGACGGTGACGCCGGTCACGTCCGCTCCTTGGAGCCGAACATACCCCCGGCCGCTCGCACGCGTGAGCCGCGACACTCCCGGGGCTGGTCGGGTCGTGGTGGGTCGGGGCGGACGCGACCGTCAGGAATGTGCGCGCAGCAGCGCGACAACCTCCGTGGTCAGGCGAATCGGGTCGATCGGGTGCGGGACAGCGGCCTCGGCGCGGGACCAGGACGCCAGCCAGGCGTCGTCGGGCCGTCCGGTGAGGACGACGATCGGGGGGCAGTCGTCGATCTCGTCCTTGAGCTGTTTGGCGATGCCCATGCCGCCGGCGGGAGTGGCCTCGCCGTCCAGGACGGCCAGGTCGATGCCGCCGGCGTCGAGGTGCTGCACGACGACCGGTGCCGTCGCGACCTCGAGGCACTCGATCTCGGGGAGGTCCGGGTCCGGGCGGGTGCCGAGCGCGGTCACGACCTGCCGGCGGGTGTTCACGTCGTCGCTGTACACCAGAATGCGGAGGCGCGGTAGGTCAGACGTCACGTTTCGATGCTACCGGCGAATCCCATGTCACCCCGGCAACCGGCGGTCGCGTCGGTCGTCGCGTTCCGATTCCGACAGCCCACCCCAAACCCCGTACTGCTCAGGGACGCTCAGCGCGTGATCCCGGCAGACCTGCATGACGGGGCATTGCGCACACACCGCCTTCGCGGTGCGGATCCGCCACGTCCGCGACGACCCCCGCGCACCCTCCGGGTGGAAGAACATCGCGCTGTCCATTCCGCGGCAGCGAGCCCGCAACTGCCAGTCCCAGTCCGCGGTGGTCGCGGCGGGCAATGCGGTCGCCTGCCCCAGTCGTGCCATCGCCATCTCTGCGAATCCCCTTCGCTCGTCCAGCCGTCAGGCCAGGGCTCGCAGGCGCGGCGCCAGATCACGCTCGAACAACTCCAGGAACCGACGCTGATCATGACCCGGCGCATGAAACACCAGATGATTCAACCCCGCATCCACATACCGCCCGACCGCCTCGACCGCCTCGTCCGGATCCGACGCCACGATCCACCGCTTCGCGACCTGCTCGATCGGCAACGCATCCGCCGCCGCCTCCATCTCGATCGGATCCTCGATCGAATGCTTC
>NZ_BAABFB010000022.1:0-55035 GCF_039540555.1 Rhodococcus olei
GACGATGCCGGCGACCCAGCCGGTGGCGCCGTCCATCGCGCCGATCGCCATCGCGGTCTCCGCGAATTCGCGCGGGTGCACCTCGAGGCCGCTGTACTGCGTCGGCTGCAACATCCGGATGGCCCCGGAGTCCTTCAGCCGCTTGGCGCTGGCGTCGGTCAGGCGCATCAGCTTGTCGCCCTCGACGCCGTCCGCACGGATCTCGTCCGCGTGCTGTTCGATCCGATCCAGGACCCGCCCCATCACGTACCCCTCTCTGTGGATGCTCCAACCCTGACCAACAAACTAGAACATGTTCTAGTTGCTTCCGCAATGCGCAACACGCCGTTCGGATCGGCTCGCTTCGCGCGGGGATGGGGTCGGGCATCGGCCCGGGAAACGAATGCGGAAACGAGAAAGGCCCCCGACCGGAGTCGGGGGCCTTTCTTCGGGGTGACTGACGGGACTCGAACCCGCGACAGCCAGGATCACAACCTGGTGCTCTACCAACTGAACTACAGTCACCATCGCTGTCCGACGCTCCGCCCCACCGGGGCCGCTCGTCAGCAGCGAGGACGATACTAGCGTGTCCGGCGCTCAGATTGCCAATCGGTTCCTATTCGGCGACCAGATCCTTGACGACGGCGGCGATGTCGCTGGTAGACGGGCCGGGGTCCGCGACGAACGCGGTGCGCCGGTAGTACTCGAGTTCGCGGATCGACTCCTTGATGTCGGCCAGGGCGCGGTGCGCCAGGCCCTTCTCGGGCTGCCCGAAGTAGATCCGGGGGTACCAGCGCCGGCACAGCTCCTTGATCGAGGAGACGTCGATCATCCGGTAGTGCAGGTACTCGTCGAGCTGCGGCATGTCGCGGGAGATGAAGCCGCGGTCGGTGGCGATGGAGTTGCCGCACAGGGGTGCGGTGCCGGGGGCGGGGATGTGCTCGCGGATGTAGTCCAGGACCAGGCGCTCGGCCTCCGCGAGGCTGACGGTCGACGCCCGGACCTCCTCGGTGAGCCCCGACTTCGCGTGCATCTCCTTGACGACGTCGGGCATGTCCGCCAGGGCCGCGTCGTCGGCGTGGATGACGATGTCCACTCCGTCCCCGAGGATGTTCAGCTCGCTGTCGGTGACGAGCGCGGCCACCTCGATCAGCTTGTCCGAGCCGAGCCGCAGCCCGGTCATTTCGCAATCGATCCACACAAGTTTGTCCTGCACGAGCATCCACAGTAGTCAGCACGGCCTCGGATAGTGTTCGCGGAGGAGTCGAAGTGGTGCACGACCGTGATCGAGGGAGGGCTTGAATGACGGTGGATCCGACCGCATCCGGGGATCCGGGTTCGAATGCTGCGGCGCTCGCGGAACGGGCCGCGGCCGCGAAGGCGGCGGCCGAGGAGGCGGCCCGGGTCGCGGCGGAGGCAGCGGCCGCGGCGGAGGCAGCGGTCGCGGCGGAGGCGGCCGCGCGGGCCGCTGCGGACGCAGAGAACGCACAGGCCCCGGTCGCCGAGACGCCCGGTCGGCCCGCCTCCGAGACGCCCGGTCGGCCCGCCTCCGCCGCCGCGCAGGAGATCGCCGCCGGCTACGCGTTCGCCGGTGGCGCCCTCGAACTGGGCACGGTCATCGTCGACGATGTCGTGGATCCGTCTGCACGCGTGCGTATTCCGTTGGCCACCCTGAATCGCCACGGCCTGGTCGCCGGAGCGACCGGTACCGGCAAGACGAAGACGTTGCAGGGCATCTGCGAGCAGCTGTCCGCGGCCGGGGTGCCGGTGGTCATGGCCGACGTCAAGGGCGACGTCTCCGGCCTGTCGGCGCCCGGGCAGGCGAGCGAGAAGATGGCCGCACGGGCCGTCGAGACGGGGGTCGCGGACTGGGCGCCGACCGCGTTCCCGACCGAGTTCGTCTCCCTCGGCACCGAGGGCATCGGTGTCCCGATCCGGGCCACGATCACCAGCTTCGGTCCGATCCTGCTCAGCAAGGTGCTGGGGCTCAACGAGACCCAGGAGTCGACGCTCGGGCTGATCTTCCACTGGGCCGACACGCAGGGACTCGCGCTGCTCGACCTGAAGGACCTGCGATCGGTCATCGCGCACCTGACGTCCGACGAGGGCAAGGCCGACCTCAAGGGCATCGGCGGGGTGTCGTCGGCGACCGCGGGCGTGATCCTGCGGGCCCTGGTCAATCTCGAGGCCGACGGCGGTGACACATTCTTCGGGGAGCCGGAGTTCGACACCGCCGATCTGCTGCGGGTCGCGCCGGACGGGCGCGGCGTGGTCACGCTGTTCGAACTCGGGGCGCAGGCGGCGCGGCCGGTGATGTTCTCGACGTTCCTGATGTGGGTGCTGGCCGACCTGTTCCAGACGCTGCCCGAGGTCGGGGACGTCGACAAGCCCAAGCTGGTGTTCGTCTTCGACGAGGCGCACCTGCTGTTCACCGATGCGTCGAAGGCGTTCCTGCAGCAGGTCGAGCAGACGGTCAAACTGATCCGGTCCAAGGGCGTCGGCGTGTTCTTCTGCACGCAGCTGCCGACCGACGTGCCGAACGCGGTGCTCTCGCAGCTCGGTGCCCGGATCCAGCACGCGCTGCGCGCGTTCACGCCGGACGATCAGAAGGCGCTGAACAAGACCGTTCGCACCTACCCGAAGACCGCGCACTACGACCTCGAGAAGGCGCTGACGTCGCTCGGCACCGGCGAGGCGATCGTGACGGTGCTGTCGGAGAAGGGGGCGCCGACCCCGGTGGCGTGGGCGAAGATTCCACCGCCGCGGTCGCTGATGGACACGATCGGCGAGGAGGCGATCCGCGCGGCCGCCGCGGCGAGTCCGCTGCACGGCAAGTACGGGCAGACCCTCGACCGCGAGTCCGCGTACGAGTTGCTCACCGCGCGGTTGGCGCCGCCGTCGCAGCCGGCTCCGGACCTGCCGCCGGCACTACCGGACCTGCCCGACCTGCCGCCGCCCGCACCGGACGAGCCGAGCGCGGTGGAGAAGATCCTGCAGAACACGGCGGTGAAGAGCTTCCTGCGGTCGGCCGCCACCGTCGCGGGCCGGGAGATCTCCCGATCCATCTTCGGCACGGGCCGCCGCCGACGCTGACCCGCCCGGTGAGTGGCTGTCACCCCGCCCGGGATGACAGCCACTCACCGGCGGCGCAGCAGCCCGGGCACGACCTTTCCGGTGGCGTTGCGGGGGAGCTCGTCGAGGAAGGTCACGTCGCGGGGCACGCAGAACCGCGCGAGGTGCCCGCGGACGTGGTCCCGGATGCCGTCCACGGTCAGACCCGCACCGGCGGCGTCGTCGGTGCGGACGACGAACGCGGCGAGGCGGGCGACGAACTCGGGGTCGTCGACACCGATCACCGCGACCTCGAGGACCCCGGGCAGTTCGGAGAGCAGGTTCTCGACCTCGCGCGGGTAGACGTTCTCGCCGCCGGAGACGATCATGTCGTCGCTGCGGCCGTCGAGGAACAGCAGTCCCTCGTCGTCGAAATGGCCGACGTCGCCGGTCGCCATCATTCCGTCGACGATCTCCTTCTCGGAACCGGCGCGGGTGTAGCCCTCGAAGAGCATGCCGTTGCCGACGAACACCCGGCCGACGGTGCCGGCCGGCACCTCCCGACCGCCCTCGTCGAGGATCTTCACGACGGTGCCGAGCGGCGGCCGGCCCGCGGTCGTCGGATGCCGGCGAAGTTCGTCGGGCTGCGCGATCGACGCCCAGCTGACCTCGGTGGAGCCATAGAAGTTGTAGAGCGCGTCGCCGAACACGTCGAAGGTCTTCTGCACGACGCCGGTCGGGATCGCGGAACCGCTGGCGGCGATCACCCGCAGGGAGGACAGGTCCACGTCGCGCCGGTCCTTCGGGAGGTCGGTGATGCGCTGCAGCATCGTCGGGACCACCCACAGCGCATCGGCCCGGTGCCGCGCAACGGATTCCACGGCCACGGCCGGATCGAAGCGGCGGGTGAGGATCATCGTCGAGCGCAGGGCGAGCGCGATCTGGGTGCCGGCCAGACCCCAGGTGTGGAAGATCGGCGACGCGACAACGGTGGTCCCCTGGCTGCGCAGCGGCAGCCGCGACAGGACCGCGGACGCCGGCATCCAGCTGCGCGGCTCGGGCCGGGAGGCGCCCTTCGGGGTGCCGGTGGTGCCGGAGGTCAGCACGACGAGCCGGCCGCGTCGGGGGCGTCGGGGAAGGGACGCGGTGCTCGTCCCGTGGCCGTCCTCGAGCAGTCCGTCGAAGCGGGCCCACCCCTCGGCGCCGGAGCCGCCGCCGGCGGGGGTCTCCGGGTCCTCGAACACCGCGACCCGCAGCGTCGAATCCGGGATCAGCGCGGTGAACTCGGGGTCGACGAGCAGCCAGTCGAGCTGCTGTTCGGTGACGATGTCGGAGAACTGGGCGGCGGACGCGCCGGTGTTCAGGAACACCAGGTCGGTGCCGAGCCGGGCCGACGCGCCCATCGCGATCAGGAATCCGCGGTGGTTGCGGGCGAGCACCCCGATCCGGCCGCGCTCCCGCAGGCCCCGGTCGTGGAGGGCGAGCGCCAACGCCTGGGCATCGGCGTCGAGTTGACGATAGGTGACCGGGCCGCGGTCGTCGACGACGGCGACGCGGTCCCCGGCGCGGCGGGCGGCGACGGCGAGCAGGCCGCCGGCGGTGAAGTCCCACTGGTACCAGGCGGAGGCGACGCCTGCGAGCGCTGTCGGCCCGATCGGCCCGACGATGCCGGCCCTCGTGATCGGAAGCAGGCCCTTGATCAGGTCGGTGGCGTCGGAAAGGCGCGGCATGCGGGTGTCCTCCTGGCGGTCGGGTGTCGCGTCGACCGCGACACCCGACAACTTACTTGCCGGTAAGGATAGGCGCCAGGGTCGGAGTCACGCTCCCACGTCGCGTCGCAGCAGGTCCGTGACCGTCTCCCGCCGTACCAGTTCACGCGGAACCCCGTGCGCCACCGCGACGACCGGCGGCCGGGGCACCGCGTTGTACGACGACGCCATGCTGTGATGGTAGGCGCCGGTGACGGGTACCGCGAGCACGTCGCCGGGCCGCAGATCGGCAGGCAGGGACACGTCGACGGCCAGCTCGTCGCCGGCCTCGCAGTGCCGGCCGGCCACCGTGACCACCGTGGCGGGTGCCGTCGAGTGCCGGTTCGCGACCGCGACGCCGTAGCGGGCGCCGTACCGGGCGACGCGCGGGTTGTCGCTCATGCCGCCGTCGACGCAGACGAACGTCCGTGCACCCTCGATGCGCTTGACGGACAGCACCCGGTACACCGTGACCCCGGCCCGGCCGACGATTGCGCGGCCCGGTTCGAGCGTGACCCGCGGACGGGGGAAGCGATGGCGGGCGCAGGCGTCGTCGAGGGCGTCCTCGACGGTGGCGGCCAGCGTGGACGGATCCAGCGCGGGGTCGCCGGTCGTGTACGAGATCCCGTGTCCACCGCCGATGTTCAGCTGAGTGAGGATGGTGCCGTGGTCGTGCCTGACCTGTGCCATCGTGCCGACGAGCCGGTCGATCGCGGTCGCGAACGGTGCGGGATCGGTGATCTGGGAGCCCAGGTGACAATGCAGGCCGATCAGGTTCAGTCGCGGCTGCCCGAGTACCCGCCGGAGCGCGTCCTCGGCGTGCCCGCCGGAGATCGGAAACCCGAACTTCTGGTCGTGGACACCGGTGGTGAGCGCGCGATGGGTGCGCACGCCGACGTCCGGGGTCACCCGCACCAGCACGTTCTGGCGGCCGCGACCGGACGCCGCGAGCAGGGTGATCTCGGTGTGCGAGTCGACGACGATCCGACCGACCCCGGCGGCGCGGGCGGCGGACAGGTCGGCACTGGTCTTGGCGTTGCCGTGCAGGATGATTCGGCGCGGGTCGGCTCCCGCCGACAACGCGGTCTCGAGTTCGCCTGCCGAGCAGACGTCCAGCGAGAGGCCTTCCTCGGTGACCCATCGGGCGACGGCCCGGGTGAGCAGCGCCTTGGCCGCGTAGGCGATCTCGGCCTCGGGGAAGGTGTCGCGGTAGGTGCGGCACCGGTGCCGCACGTCGGATTCGTCGAGGACGTACGCCGGGGTGCCGAAGTGGTCGGCGACGTCGGCGAGGGCGACCCCGCCGACGGTGATGCGGCCGCGCTCGTCGACGTGGGTGGTGGCCGGCCACAGGGCGGGATCGAGCCGCGGGGTCATCGCCGCGCGCAGCGAGGGCAGGATGTCGAGCAGGGTCACGGTGGTCTCCTGAAGGTGGGTTGCACCTACCGGAGTACGCGGCCGCGGGGCCGTCGAACGAGACCCTGACGATCCTCTGACGCCGTCACCGACCGGTTTGACGCGGGTCTGACGGGGTCGGCTCCGCGGCCGTGACGATGCGCGGTAAGAGAGCGACGGGATTCGGCTCGCGGGCAGCGAACCGAATCCCGTCGTGCGTTCACCAGCCCGAGCCGGAACCGCCCGATCCGGTGTTGGCGAGGATGGTGCCGATGACCATCTGTGCGATTCCGGCGACAGAGCCAACAAATTCCACGGTGTCCTCCGACTCTCCTCATCGCCGATTGTCCGGCGTAGCCGTGAACCTAGCCGAGCCGTCCGGTGACGACGCTGGGTTTCCACGCGCTCTCGGCACGCGACTCCCGGAGCGTCAGCCCCCCAGCTTCTTGTAGAACGTGCCGACGATCGGCGCGACGACGGCGCGCGGACTGTACTGCCCGGCCACCGACATGCCCTTGCTCAGGACGCCGGGGACGACGCGCATCTTGTTCTTCGCGAGCGCGTCCAGGGACAGCTTCGCGGTGTACTCGCTGGAGGTCCACAGGAAGTCGGGGACCAGGCGGTCGACGATCGACGCGTCCTCCGCGGCGGGGGTGTCGGTCCGGACCGGGCCGGGGGCGAGCAGCGTGACGTGCACACCCGCGTCCTTGACCTCGCCGCGCAGCGACTCGGAGAAGGTGTTGACGAACGCCTTCGTCGCCGCGTAGGTGGCGTTGTTCGGGATCGGCATGTTGCCGGCCACGGACCCGACCATCAGGATCCCGCCCGAGCGGCGGGCCAGCATCCCGGGCAGCACCGCGAGGGTGAGGTCGTGCACCGCGATGGCGTTGAGCTCGACCTGGGCCCGCTCGTAGGCGGGGTCCAGTTCCGCGACCGGGCCGAACGTCGCGATCCCGGCGTTGTTGCACAGGATCGAGATCTCGCGGCCGGACAGCTCCTCGACCAGCGGTGCCCGCCGGTCCCGGTCGGACAGGTCGACCGCACGGACCTCGACGGTGACGCCGTGCGCCGCCGACAGTTTCGCGGCGAGCGCGTCGAGGAGGTCCTCGCGACGGGCGACGAGGATCAGCGAGTGGCCGCGGGCAGCCAGTTCGGTGGCCAGCGCCTCGCCGATTCCGGAGGAGGCGCCGGTCACGACCGCGCGGGCGTCGGGGGTGGGGGTAGGCAGGCTCACGGTGGTCAGGCTAGCCGGTCGCCCGGAGGGCCGTGCTCCCACTACAGCGCCGCGGCGAGGCGGGTGCCCTGCTCGATCGCCCGCTTGGCGTCCAGTTCGGCGGCGACGTCGGCACCGCCGATCACGTGCACGGGCACGCCGGCGGCGGTCAGGTCGGCTTCGAGGTCGCGCACCGACTCCTGCCCGGCGCAGATCACGACGTTGTCGACGGCGATGGTCCGCGGCCGTTCCCGCTTCTCACCGAAGCTGATGTGCAGGCCGTCGTCGTCGATCCGCTCGTAGTTGACGCCCGAGATCTGCTGCACGCCCTTCTTCTTCAACGACGCGCGGTGCACCCACCCGGAGGTCTTGCCGAGCCCGGCGCCGATCGGGGTGGTCTTGCGCTGCAGCAGGTACACCTGACGCGGCGACGGCGAGACCACCGGCGCGGTCAGCGCGCCGGGGGCGGACTCGTCGTGGGTCACACCCCACTCCCGGTTCCACTCGGCCAGGTCGAGGGCGGGGGAGTGTGCGTGGGTGAGGTACTCGGAGACGTCGACGCCGATGCCGCCTGCGCCGATCACCGCGACCGTCGACCCGACCGGCCGGCCGTCGCGGACGAGGTCCGCGTACGAGAGCACGCTCGGGTGGTCGATGCCGTCGATCGCGGGGATGCGCGGGGTGACGCCGGTCGCGAGCACGACCTCGTCGTAGCCGCCGTCGACGAGTGTCGCGGCGTCCACCCGGGTGTTCAGGTGCACCTTGACGCCGGCGACCTCGAGGCTGCGCGTGTAGTAGCGCACGGTCTCGGCGAACTCCTCCTTGCCGGGGATCCGGCGGGCGATCGCGAACTGGCCGCCGATCTCGTCGCCCGCCTCGAAGAGGTTCACCTCGTGGCCGCGCTGCGCGAGGTTCAGCGCCGCGGACAACCCGGCCGGGCCGGCGCCGACGACGGCGATCGACTTGCGGCGGCGGGTCGGGGAGAGCACCAGCTCGGTCTCGCGGCCGGCGCGCGGGTTCAGCAGGCAGGAAACCTGCTTGTTCGCGAACGCGTGGTCCAGGCAGGCCTGGTTGCAGGCGATGCAGGTGTTGATCTCGTCGCGGCGGTCGGCGGCGGCCTTGGTCACCCACTCCGGGTCGGCGAGCAACGGCCGCGCCGCCGAAACCAGTTGTGCGTCACCGCGAGCGAGGATCTCCTCGGCGGTCTCGGGCATGTTGATCCGGTTGGACGCACACACCGGGATGCTCACCTCCCGGGCGAGCCGCTCGGTGAACTCCACGAACGCGGCGCGCGGCACGGAGGTCACGATGGTCGGGACGCGGGCCTCGTGCCAGCCGATGTCGGTGTTCAGGATCGTGGTGCCTGCGGACTCGAGTTCCTGTGCGAGGATGACGATCTCGCCCCACGTCTGGCCCTTCTCGACCAGGTCGGCCATCGACAGGCGGAACAGGATGACGAACCTCTCGCCGACCGCGGCGCGGGTGCGTCGGACGATCTCCACCGCGAGACGGCGGCGGTTCTCGGCCGAGCCGCCCCACTCGTCGGTGCGCCGGTTCGTGCGCTCGGCGAGGAACTGGTTGATGAAGTAGCCCTCGCCGCCCATGATCTCGACGCCGTCGTAGCCGGCCTCCTGGGCCAGGCGCGCGCACCGGACGTAGTCGTCGATCGTCGACTCGATGCCGCGCCGGGTCAGTGCCCGCGGCCGGAACGGGTTGATCGGAGCCTTGATCGACGAGGCGGACACGCTCAGCGGCTGGTAGGAGTAACGGCCGGCGTGCAGGATCTGCAGTGCGATCTTGCCGCCCTCGGCGTGCACGGCGTCGGTGATCTCGCGGTGCCGCGCCGCCTGCTTGCGGGTGATCAGGTCGGCGCCGAGCGGCAACAGCCAGCCGGTGCGGTTCGGCGCGTAGCCGCCGGTGACGATCAGCCCGACACCGCCACGGGCGCGTTCGGCGAAGTACGCGGCCAGCTTCGGGATGTCGCGGGTGCGGTCCTCGAGCCCGGTGTGCATCGAGCCCATGACGACGCGGTTGCGCAGGGTGGTGAATCCGAGGTCCAGCGGGGACATCAGGTGCGGGAACGGGGTGGTCACTTCGGTCAGGCCTTTCCGGGAGGTCGATCGGAGCCGGTGAACCGGGCTGTGGTTCGGGGACGGCGGGAAGGGGTCACAGTGCGTCGAGGACCTCTTGGCACCACTGGGCGAAGCCCTCCTCGACGCGGATGCCGCCGCGGAGGACGAGGTACTGGTGCAGGGCGGTCCCGGACAGCCGGTCCGGCGAGGGGAAGTCGCGCTTCTCGATCATCCGGTAGACCTCGAGCCGTTGCGTGTGGGCGTCGCGGTGGCGGGTGACCTCGGCGCGCACGTCGTCGAGGTCACCGTACGCGGCGGCCCGGATCTTCACCGCCAGCTCGTTGCGCAGGTGCCCGGCGTCGGTGGGCTCGGCGATCCACCGGGCCAACTCGGCGCGTCCGGCGTCGGAGACCCGGTACACCCGTTTGTCGGGGCGGCCCGCTTGACCGACTGTCTCGCCGGTCACCCAGCCGGACCCGTCCATGCGCTTGAGGACGCGGTAGATCTGCTGGTGGGTGGCGTTCCAGAAGAAGCCGATGGACCGGTCGAAGCGGCGCGCGAGCTCGTAGCCCGAGCCGGACTGTTCCGACAGCGAGACGAGCAGTGCGTGTTCGAGGGCCACCGCGTCAGTATGTATGCAACTGGATGACTATGCAACCAGGTTCATATAGCTGAACGGAGCGGCGCATCGGGTCGGCGGCGTCGGTCCGCGGGTGGATCACGGGAAGCGGCCCCGGATCGAGTCGGCCCGGGGCGTGGGCCGGTTCGATCCGGGACCGCGTGGTCGTGTCGGTTCCGGTGGGGGTGCGGCGCTACATGTGGAGCGCGAACTGCGCGATGGCGGCAGCGGCGACGAAGGTCGCGGCGAAGGACACCAGCCCGACCGGGACGATGCGCCAGCCGACTCGCCTGAGCACCGGCATGTCCTTGCCGATGCCGAGTCCGGCGAAGACGAGCACGGGCACCGTCAGCGACAGGAAGTCGATCGGCGCGACGAGGCGTGTGAGGAGGTCGGCCACCGGCGAGATCGGTGTGGTGAGTGCCGTGGCCAGGACCGCGACGCCGACGATCGCGGGCAGGCGGGTCAGCTTCTTGACGGCGAGCGCGACGACGACGACGGCGATCATCGCCGCGAAGCCGAGCACCTCGGTGAGGTCGATGCCGCGATGGAAGAGGATGTTCGACAGCATCATCGCGAATGCCATGACAGGCAGGGTGATCCACCGTGCCGGGGCGGCCTGGGGCGTCTCGTCCACCGGCTCCGCGGGGATGGCGGTGGGGGCCGGAAGGGCCGCACCCCGGGCGGACCGGCGGCGGGTGAGCAGTCGGTAGAAGCGGTCGGCCAGCGGCAGGGCGATGAACATCCCGACGAATCCGCCGAGAATGCTGGTGATGAGATTGCTGACCGTGGCGACGGCGAGCACCTGGCTGCCGAGTTCGGGGTGGGCCGCGGCGATGGAGGCGGAGGCGGCGGCCATCACCGACCCGGATCCGACGCCGCTCCCCATGGCCAGGGCGAGCGGGTTGAACACGTGCAGGCTGGACAGGACCGACGCGAGCAGTCCGACGTAGAGGGCACCGAACACGGTCCCGAAGACGTACATGCCCAGCACGCCGCGGTATTCGTCGGAGTCGGCACCGTACTTCTCGGAGACCATCGCGAACGAGCTCTCCCGGTCGATGGAGAAGCACGCGCCGACCGCCGGCCGGCCCATCCGCAGCAGCACGGCCACCGGCAGCGAGAACAGCACGGTGCCGAGCAGGTGCCCGACCTCCTGGAGCAGCATCGCGGGCCCGGCGTGCAGCAACACACCGAGATTGGGCCCCACCGTCAGGCTCAGCCGGGCGGCCAGCAGGAACACGCCGGCCTCGACGAGGTGGGGCGCGGCCTTCTGCAGTGTCAGCGGGACGGGCCGGACCCGTTGCAGGCTCACGGCGCCGCCGAGCAGGATTCCCCAGATCAGTGGATAGAAGGTGACGCTGCCGACGCCGAGCGCGAGGATGTGCGCCCCGATCAGTTGCGCGATCGCCGCCAGGACGATCCCGGTGGCGCAGAACAACAACAGCGGGCGGCGCGGCAACGACAGGCGCAGTGCCGGCCGGGTGACGGTGGCCGCGGGGGAGGTGGTGGTTCGCATGACGGGTTCCTCGGGGTGCATGGTGGTGCTGCGGTCAGCAGGCCACGACGTTGAGGGCGAGACCGCCCTCGGCGGTCTCCTTGTACTTCGTGCTCATGTCGGCGCCGGTCTCGCGCATGGTGCGGATCGCGGTGTCCAGGCAGACCCGGTGTGTCCCATCGCCGTTCAGTGACAGTTGAGCCGCCTGGATCGCGGTGACGGCGGCGACGGCGTTGCGTTCGATGCACGGGATCTGTACGAGTCCGGCGACGGGGTCGCAGGTGAGCCCGAGATGGTGCTCGAGTGCGATCTCGGCGGCGTTCTCGACCTGTTCGGGGGTCCCACCGAGCACCTCGCAGAGCCCGGCGGCGGCCATCGCACAGGCCGAACCGACCTCGCCCTGGCAGCCGACCTCCGCGCCCGAGATGGACGCCCCGGCCTTGATGATCCCGCCGATCGCGCCCGCGGTGAGCAGGAATCGCTCGACCGCGTCGGCACGCCGGACCGGTGGGGTGTCGGCGGCGACGTGGTGGACGAAGTGGTGCAGCACCGCGGGCACAACCCCGGCGGCGCCGTTCGTGGGCGCCGTCACGACACGTCCCCCGGCGGCGTTCTCCTCGTTGACCGCGATCGCCCACGCGGAGACGCGGTCGACCGCGGCGACGGCCCAGTCGGCCCGTCCGTCGGTGAGCCGCGCGTGCAGGTCGGCCGCCCGCCGCCGCACACCCAGCCCGCCGGGCAGCGTGCCGCGGGTGGACAGCCCTCGGGCGACGCACTCGCGCATCACCTGCCAGACCCGCCGCAGGTGGTCGGTGAGTTCATCGTCGGTGTGGGCGGCCAGTTCGTTGCGTCGCATCACCGTGCTGATCGGCAGGCCGGTGGAGGCGGTGCGCCGCAACAGCTCCGCCCCGGTGGTGAACGGGTACGGGACCGTGGTCGCCGGTGCGCGGCGGCCTCGAACGGGGTGGTCCTGCTCGTCGACGACGAAGCCGCCGCCGACGGAGTAGTAGGTCCGCTCGGCGACCGCGCCCCCGTCGGGGTCGAGTGCCCGCAGGCGAAGCGCGTTCGGATGGCGCTCCGGGCGCAGCCTCGGGTGCAGGGCGATGTCGGTGTCCGGGTCGAACGCGACCGGGTGTTCACCGAGCAGGTCCAGTGCCCCGGTGGCCCCGACCCGGGCGATGATCCGGCGGCCGTCGGCGGGCTCGAGCACCGCTGGATCCTCCCCGGCGAGCCCGAGGATCACCGCGTGGTCGGTGCCGTGTCCGCGTCCGGTGGCGCCGAGGGACCCGAGCAGGTCGACCTGGACGCGCGAGATCCGCGTGAGGTCACCGGACTCGGCGAGCCGGGCGGCGAAGGCGCGGGCCGCGACCATCGGGCCGACGGTGTGCGAGCTCGACGGCCCGAGCCCGACGGTGAACAACTCGTGTACGCCGGCGACGGTCATCTCAGCGCCCCAGCGTGCGACGCGACCGCTCCCGGTGCGCGTCGACGAACCGGATCCGCGCAGCGGTGTCGAGGGCGACGTCGACGCCGGTGAAGGCCATCGCGAGCGCGCCGTCGACGACGGCGTCGTCCGCGGCCGGGGACGCGGCGTCCTCGGCGAATCCCCGGGTGTGGGGGGTGTTCTCGGTGCGCAGGCCGATCATCGGGTGGATGCTGGGCAGCACCTGCGAGACGTTGCCCATGTCGGTGGACCCGCCGCTGAGCCGGCCGCGTTCGCCGAGGTCGCGTCCGAGACCGGTGATGTTCTCGGCGTAGTACTCGGCGAGCGTCGAATCCTGTTTCAGCGCAGCGTAGGTCGGCTCGGTCTCGTGGATCTCGAGGGTGGCGCCGCTGGCGTGGGCGCCGGCCTCGAAGCAGGCGACCACCCGGCGATACAGGGTGTCGAGTTCCTCCCCGTCGAACGCGCGGACCTCGCAGTCGACGACGGTCTCGTCGGGAATGATGTTGGTGACCTCGCCGCCCTTGCGGACGAAGAGCCCGATCCGGCAGTCGCCGGTGACCTGTTGCCGCAGAAGGCCGATCGCGACCTGCGCGATCACGGCGGCGTCGGCGGCGTTGACACCGAGATGGGGCGCGGCGGCGGCGTGCGCGGGGCGGCCGGTGTAGGTGACCGCAAATCTGGTCACCGCCTGGCTGGCCGAGTCCGCGGGGTGGACGTCGAACGGCGCCGGGTGCACCATCATCGCCACCGTCACGTCGTCGAAGACGCCGCGCTCGAGCAACAGGATCTTGCCGCCGCCGTGCTCCTCGGCCGGTGTGCCGATCACCTTGACGCGGATGCCGAGTTCGTCGGCGACGGCCGCGAGGCCCAGCGCGGCACCGACCGCGGCGGCGGCGATCACGTTGTGCCCGCACGCGTGACCGATCTCCGGCAGCGCGTCGTACTCGGCGCAGATCCCGACCGTGAGGTCGCCGGACCCGCACACGGCGGAGAAGGCGGTGTCCAGGCCGCCCACGCCCGGTTCGACGACGAACCCGCCCGCCGTGAGGACCTCGATCACCCACCACGCCGCCCGGGTCTCCTCGAACGCCGGCTCGGGGTGCGCGTGGATCGTGTGGCTCAGGGCCAGCAGCCGGTCGCGGGCGGCGTCCACCTGCTCGCGGACCCGGTTCTTGACGGTGACGGCGGTGCCGTCGAGGCGCTCGTGGACGGTGGTCATCAGGCTCCCATGGCAGTGCTTCGTCGGACGCGTCGAGGGTGCGGCACTCGACCGTGACGTCCGCCACGATGCAGGATCGAATCATGATCGGCATCGGCACGCAGGATTCGTTCCACCTGAGCGAACTGGATCTGGCGGTCATCAACGCCATGCAGATCAACCCGCGCGCATCGTGGACCCTGATCGGCGAGGTCCTGCAGGTCGACCCGGTGACCGCGGCACGGCGCTGGGAGCGGCTCACCCGCGCCGGGGCGGCCTGGGTGACCTGCCAGCCGCTGGGCACCGCGGACACCAGCGCGGCACTGGTCGAGATCGAATGCGAGCCGGGGCGGAACCTCGCCGTCGCGCGCCAGCTCTCGGACGATCCGCAGGCCGTCACGATCGACCTGACCGCGGGCGGACGCGACCTGGTGGTCACGGTCGTCGCCCCGGACCTGCCCGCGTTGTCGTCCTATCTGCTCGAGCGGGCCGGCGGATTCGCCCATGTGACACGGGTCCGCAGCCACCCGGTGGTTCGCTTCCACACCGACGCCAGCCGATGGCGGCTGCGGTCGCTCGAGCGCGGCCAGGTGCGTCAACTCACCGCCGACCTCGGCGACCGGACCCCCACGGACTCGGCACGGCAGGCACCGACCGGTGCGGACTGGGCCATCGCCACCGCACTCGCCGCCGACGGCCGCGCATCGCTGGCCGAACTGGCGGCCGCGGCCGACGTCAGTGTCGCGACGGCACGGCGCCGCCTCGGACGACTGATCGGCGCGGGACAGATTCGGCTGCGTTGCGAACTCGCCCGCGAGCTCACCGGCTGGCCGATCTCGGTGTGGTTCTTCGCCGAGACGCCGCCCTCCGAACTCGACGACGTCGCCGCGGCCCTGCTGCCGATCCCCGAGGTGCGGGCGGTCGTGTCCACCGCGGGACCGCACAACCTCCTCGTCGCCGCCTGGCTGCGGCGGCTCGAGGACGTCCAGCGGCTCGAGGCCCAGATCACCCGGCGGTTGAGTGCGGTGACGATCACCGACCGCAGCCTCGTGATCCGGCCGTACAAGCTGCTGGGCCGGCTGCTCGATCCGCACGGCTTCAGCACCGCCGTCGTGCCGATGGACATCAGGCCGCCAGGGCCCCGCGCGGGCCGGTGACGGCGGGCGGCTCGTGTCGCGCATCGTGGGTGTCGGCCTGTGTCGGAACGGAGCCGTCGAGGCTAGGCTCGCGCCGTGAGCACAGCGGTGGTCGGTGACGCTCCCACGCGGAGCCAGGTCTTCGCCTGGGGACTGTGGGACTGGGGATCGGCCGCCTTCAACGCGGTCATCGTCACGTTCGTCTTCTCGGTCTACCTGACCGACGCGGTCGGCGACGACCTGCCCGGCTCCGTGTCGGCGAGCAGTTGGCTCGGCTGGTCGCTCGGCGCCGCAGGACTGCTGATCGCGCTGCTAGCCCCGGTCACCGGGCAGCGCGCCGACGCCGCGGGCCGTCGCAAGCGGTCGCTGGCGCTGCTCACCGCGACCGTCGTCGGCTGCATGCTGGCGATGTTCTTCGTCCAGGACGACTACCACTACCTCTGGCTCGGGCTGGTGCTGCTCGCGGTCGGGTCCGTGCTGTTCGAACTCGCGCAGGTGCCGTACTTCGCGATGCTGCGCCAGGTGTCCGTCCCGGCCAACATCGGCCGGGTCTCCGGGTTCGGCTGGGCGATGGGCTATTTCGGTGGGATCGTGCTGCTGTTGGTGTGCTATTTCGGGTTCATCGCCGGCGACGGCGGCAGTCGCGGGCTGCTCGGTGTCGCGACCGACGGCGGCCTGAACATCCGGGTCGTCGCGGTCCTGGCGGCCGTGTGGTTCGCGGTGTTCGCCGTCCCGGTGCTGTTCGCGGTACCCGAACTCCCGCCGGTTGCCGCGGCCGAGGGTCCCGGGTTCCTCGGGTCCTACCGGGTGTTGTGGAACGACCTGCGCGACCTGTGGTCCGAGGACCGGCGGACGGTCGGATACCTGATGGCCAGCGCCCTGTTCCGGGACGGCCTCGCCGGGGTGTTCACGTTCGGTGCCGTCCTCGCCGTCAACGTGTACGGCATCGCGTCGGGGGACGTGCTGCTGTTCGGGGTCGCCGCGAACGTCGTCGCCGCGTTGGGCGCGCTGGCGGCGGGCCGGTTCGACGACCGGGTCGGTCCCAAAGCGGTGATCGTCGCGTCGCTCGGGTCGATGCTCGTCGTCGGGGTGGCGCTGACGGCGGTGAGCGGGGCGGTCGCGTTCTGGATCCTCGGGCTGCTGCTGTGCCTGTTCGTCGGACCGGCGCAGTCCGCGGCCCGCACCTTCATGGCCCGCCTGAGCCCTCCCGGCCGGGAGGGGCAGATGTTCGGCCTCTACGCGACCACCGGACGGGCGGTGTCGTTCCTGTCGCCGACGCTGTTCGGGCTGTTCGCGTGGCTGTTCGCCAGCGATCGTGCCGGGATCTTCGGGCTGCTGGTCGTGCTCGCGGCAGGGTTGGCGGCGTTGCTCGCGGTGCGGGCGCCGACCGAGGGGCGGGTCGAGCAGGCGGGCTGAATCCGGGTCACCGGGAACGGCCGGCGCCGGGCGATCGAGCCGCTCATGGCCGGGTGCCCTCCACCCGGTCGATGATCGCGTCCGCGAGCACGGCGGGCGCCTGTTCCGGCACCCAGTGGCTGACGCCGTCGAGTTCCAGGAAGCGGTACGGGCCGGTCACGAACTCGCCGCAGCGCTCGGCGCCGGCCCGGCCGAGGGCCTCGTCGCCGGTGCTCCAGACGTAGGTGGTCGGTA
Organism: Rhodococcus olei; assembly: GCF_039540555.1. Lineage (NCBI taxonomy): Bacteria > Bacillati > Actinomycetota > Actinomycetes > Mycobacteriales > Nocardiaceae > Rhodococcus > Rhodococcus olei. The sequence continues at coordinate 17,001 of NZ_BAABFB010000022.1, forward strand.
CCGACACGGCCGGGGTCGAGGCGAACCCGCGACCCATCGCCCGGTACCAGGACAGTGCCGCGGTCAGCGCGCCCGGCTGCGTCAGCAGCCCGACGTGGGCGTCGACCAGGGACGCGTCGACGCCGGCGTAGACCTCGCGCAGCCGTCTCCCGTCGTCGGCGAGCAGGATCCGCTCGGCGGAGTCGCCCTGGCGGAACACCCCGATGTACCGCGACCGGGCCTGCTGGTCGGCGTCCTCGCGCAGCGCCCACCCGAACGCGGCGGGGTGCGGTACCGACACCGCGGTCAGGGTGTCGATCCGGTCGGGATGGTGGGCGGCGGTCGACCACGCGACCGCGGCGCCCCAGTCGTGACCGACCAGGTGGGCCGATTCGATCCCGAGGGTGTCGAGCAGGCCGAGCACGTCGTCGACCAGACGGTCGACGGTGTAGTGCTCGACACCGACCGGCCGGGCACCGGGGGAGTAGCCGCGCTGGTTCGGCGCGATGGTCCGGTATCCGGCGGCGGTCAGCGCAGGCAGCACCGGGTGCCAGCAGTGCGAGGTCTCGGGGAATCCGTGCAACAGCACGACCGGGGTGCCGTCCGGCGGCCCGGCGATCTCGACGTCGAAGGTGTACTCACCCACGGCGACCGCCGCGGTGTCGACCGGGTTCATGTCCCACCACCGTCTCTCGTGGTCGCGTCGTGGATGCCGCCGCGACCCATCCGGGAAACCCTACGTCAGCGGGGTGACCCGCCGGGGCACTGTGATACCGGACATGCCGGTCGTATTTCCTGTGACAACGGGTGTCGCTGCGTGATAACCAGACAGGGAGGCGGGCGGCCACATCCCGTATTGTCCGGTTCTGTGGAGGGTCATCGTGACAAGTGACGAGCGTGTCGCACCACCGCTGCGCGTTGCGGGCCGGCCGGTGGCCCAGTGGCTGTCCGCGTCCGCCACGGACCTGACGGCCCGGGTGATCGCCCGCCTGGTCGACGACCTCCCCATCTACCGGTCCCTGCCTCGGGAAGAGGTGTACGGCGAGATCGCCGACGTCGTGCACCGCAACATCGAACTGTTCGCCACGCTCGTGTTCGAACGTCGCGCCGCGCGGGACTCCGAACTGGCCGAGCAGCGGAACTCGGCGGCCCGGCGCGCCGAGGAGGGGTTGCCGCTCGACGCCGTGCTGCACGCCTACCACGTCGGGATCGGGATGGCCTCCGAGGAGCTGTTCGCGGGCGCGCGCCCGGACGACATGGCCGACGTGCAGGTCGTGACCGTGATGATCCTCGACTTCCTGCGCCGGTTGACGATCGCCGTCAGTGCCGCGTATCTCGAGGAACGCCAGATCATGGAGAGCCAGGAGAACTCGGGCCGCCGGTCGCTGATGTCGGCGCTGGTGGCCGGGGAGGACCTCGACGCCGTCGTGCACCGCACCGGGCTGCGCCTGGCGCCGCACTACCTGGCGCTGAGCCTGGCGATCGGGGAGAACGACGACGAGCGCGGGTTCGGCGTCAGCGCCACCGTCGCGGGCCGTCGCAAACTGCGCCGCCTCCAGGCCGAACTCGACCGGATCACCGGCGAACCGGCGTTGACGGTGATCGACAGCGGCGGCGGCACCGCGCTGGTGCCGTGCCCGTCGAGCCCGCCGGACTGGGAGCAGCTCCGGGAGGTCGTCGGCCGGCTGGCCGACACGGTGGGTGCCGACCTGTACGTCGCCGGCGCGGTCGCGACCCCGTCGGAGGTGCCCGACGCGGTCGCGCAGACGGCCGAGATCGTCGCGCTGGTGGAGCGGTCCGAACGTCCGCCCGGGCTGTACCGTCTGGCCGACGTGCTGCTCGAGTACCAGCTCAGTCGCCCCAGCCCGGCCCGAGCCGAGCTCGCCAAGCTGCTCGCCCCGCTGGCAGGCAAGCCGGAGCTGATGCAGACGCTCGAGGCGTATGTCGCCGGTGGTCTCAGCCGGCGCCACACGGCGGCCGCGCTGGCCGTGCACGCGAACACGGTCGACTACCGGATGCGTCGTGTGTTCGAGCTGACCGGGCTCAACCCGGCGGATCCGGCGGACCTGCCACGGATCGGGGCCGCACTCGTCGCGCGCCGGTCGCTCGGGTGAGCACGGCCGTCGAGGCTCCCGTGTCGCGGCGGCGCGGCCGGATCGCGCGTGGAACACGGTGGGTCGCACTCGCTCTCGGTTGGCTCGGGGTCGCGGCCGCCGCCGTGGGTGTGGCCGCGCACGGAATCCGGTTCACCTCGCCACTCGTGGTGGTGGCGGCATCGGCGGCGCCGTACCTGATGTGCGGCGCCGTCGTCGCGCTGATTCTGTTCCTGGCCGCCCGGTACCGCACTGGCCTGGCTGTCGCCGCGCTCGTCGCCGGTCTCGCGGCCTGGACGCAGGCGCCGTTGTACCTCGGGACCCGGGCCGGTGGCCCGGACGCGTCCGGAGGTGAGCTGACCGTGTTGCAGGCCAACATCGAGTTCGGCAAGGGTGATCCGGATGCCGTTGTCGCGCAGGTGCGCTCGCGTGGGGTCGACCTGTTGACGGTCGACGAGCTGACCGTGCCCGCCGTCGACGCGCTGACCGCGGCGGGCCTCGACGACCTGCTGCCGCACCGCTATGTCCGGCCCGCGGCGACGGGCGCCGACGGTACCGGAATCTGGAGTCGGCATCCGCTCACGGACCGGGTGCAGCACCCCGGCTTCGCGATGGCGGCGCTGTCCGCGCGGGTGGAGGTCCCCGGCGACCGGACCGTGACGGTGTTCGCGGCGCACCCGCTTCCGCCGTGGCCGCCGCAGCAGACACCGATCTGGGCCGACGAGCTCGCGCGGCTCCACGACATCCTCGACCGGCTGCGTTCCGGTTCCGAGACGGTCGTGATGGCCGCGGACTTCAACGCGACGTGGGACCACCCGCAGTTCCGGGCGCTGCTCGGCGACGGCGTCCGCGACGCCGCCGAGCAGGCCGGTGCCGGGATCCTGCGCACCTATCCCGCCGACCGGACGTGGCCGCCGGTCCTGTCGATCGACCGGCTCCTCGTCTCCGGGGCCACGGCCACGGGTGTGGACGTCGTGGACCTGCCCGGGTCCGACCATCGCGGCGTCGTCGCCCGCATCGCGGTGCCGGGGTACGCCGGAGCGTGAGTTCGGCGACGGCCCGGGACAGCGGTGACCGGTGGGGGTGGCCCGATTCCACCCGAGGGTGGGTGTCGGCGGCGAGGCCACCGCGCGAATCTGGGAGGACAGGAATCGTCGACCCAGCCCGGAGGCCCGTCATGGCCGGCATTGTCACCACCCGGATCGCTCTCGTCGCGGGCGCGGCGGCCGCTGCGCTCACGCTCGGCGGTGTCGGCGTGGTCGCACTCGCGGTGCACCCCGGTCCGCCCGCCGCGGTCGTCATCGCCCCGCCGCCGGACTTCGGCCGGCCGGCCGGGTCGGATGCCACCGCTGTCGGCGCCACCGTCCTGTCGGGACCGGTGATCCTCGTGCCCGTCGAGAGCGGCCGAGCGGGCGCACCGGCGGCATCGACCGCCGGCGACCTGCAGGTGGCCGCTGCGCACCGGTAATCTGCGTCACCACAAGGGGGTTCGGCCCGCGTGGCGTCCCGGACACCGGCCCGGGGCGGGCGATACTCGGCGGGTCACCCCCGAGTTCAGGAGATTCCCGTTGAGTTCCCCCACTCTCGCGCGCACGAGGCTCGCGATGATCGCCGCCGTCGCCGCGGCGCTGACGTTGTCCGGTTGCAGCGCACAGACCGCCGATGCCGAGTCCCTCGGCAGCTCCGACTTCGGTAGCAGCGGCACCGCACCGGAGTCCGGCACGGCCCAGGCCCTGGCAACGCTCGAGACGCTTCCGGTCAAGGGGCGCGCCCCGAAGACCGGGTACGACCGCGACAAGTTCGGCCCCGCCTGGACGGACGACGTCCGGGTCGCCGGCGGCCACAACGGCTGCGACACCCGCAACGACATCCTCGCCCGTGACCTGGTCGACGAGACGTTCAGGCCCGGCACCCGGGACTGCGTCGTCGCGACCGGGGTCCTGCACGACCCGTACACCGCCACCCGCATCGACTTCGTCCGCGGTCAGGGCACGTCGACCGCAGTGCAGATCGACCATGTCGTCGCGCTGTCCGACGCCTGGCAGAAGGGTGCGCAGCAACTCGACGACGCCACCCGCCGCGACCTGGCGAACGATCCGCGCAACCTGCTCGCGGTCGACGGCCCGACGAACGGGCAGAAGTCCGACGGTGACGCGGCAACGTGGTTGCCGCCCAACAAGTCCTACCGCTGCACGTACGTCGGCAAGCAGGTCGAGGTGAAGGCGGCCTATCACCTGTGGGTGACGCAGGCGGAGAAGGACGCGATCAGGACCCAGCTCGCCTCCTGCTGACCCGTCCCTGCGTTGAACGGGGGTTCAGCGGCCGGTTTCGACCGAAACCCGGCCCCTGAACCCCCGTTCATTGTTTCCGGGCCCGTCTACTGTTTCGCGGGCTCGGTGGGGCGGGGACGCCAGCCGGCCATCCCGACCATGATCAGCCGCAGTTGCCGCTCCGCGCGGTCGACGACCGCGGCCTCGTCGCGCCGTTCGGTCTCGAGCAGGTCGACGACGGTCGTCATCATGACGCCGACGATCAGGTCGGCGGCCATGTCCAGGTCCGCGCCCGACCACTGCGTCAGTGCCGGGATCCGGCCGAGGTCGGTGCTCAGTTCGCTCGAGAACAGGCGTAGCTCGGATGCGATGGCGCGCCGCACCTCGGCGACCCCGCCGTAGCGCTCGCGGCTGAGGAACCGGAACTGCCCCTCGTTCGCCCGGACCTGCCGGACCAGGATCTCGAGAGACGCGCGCGCATCCCGCGCGGCCCCGTCGCGGCGGGCTTCGCGCAGCATCCGCCGGAGCATCCTCATCCCGTCCTCGACGAGCGCGACACCGAGCTCGTCCATCGAGGCGAAGTGCCGGTAGAACGCGGTCGGGACGATGCCCGCCGTGCGGGCGACCTCGCGCAGGCTCAGGCTCGCGAGACTGCGGTCGGCGAGCAGGTCGAGCGCCCCGTCGAGGAGTGCGGCGCGCGTGCGTTCCTTGCGTTCGGCTCGGCTCTCGGGTGCGGTCACCCGTCGAGTGTATGCGTGTACACCCTACTCGGTCCGTGCGGGCTGTTGTCGGCATCACAGGCGCGGCTCTCTTGACAACTGCCTGGAACTTTCTGTCACACTCATTGGTGTACAAGTGTTCACTGAAATTCAGCCAGGGGGCTCGTTGTGACCGCTCGAACCCGTCTGCTGTCGCTGCTCGAGGCGATGGCCACCCCGCATCCGCTCGACCGCTATCTCGAACTCGTCGACCCGATGACCACCGTCCGCGACCTGCGTGCCAGGGTCGTCGCGGTCCGCCGTGCCACCGCCGACACCGTCACGATCACGCTGCGGCCCACCCGGCAGTGGCGAGGGTTCCGGGCGGGGCAGTTCGTGCAGGTCGGTGTCGTCGTCGACGGGGTGCGGCACACCCGCTGCTACTCGCCGGCCGGTGCCGACCGCGACACCGACATCGAGCTCACCGTCAAGGCGCACGCGCACGGCCTGGTCTCGGGTCACCTGCGCGAGCGCGTCGAGGTCGGCACCGTCGTGACGCTCTCGCAGGCGGCGGGCACGTTCACGCTGCCGACGCCGCGACCACCGCGCGTGCTGCTGATCAGCGGCGGCAGCGGCATCACGCCGGTGATGTCGATGCTGCGGACCCTGGTGGCGGAGGGGTACCGCGGCGACGTGACGTTCCTGCACTACGCGAACCGTGCCGAGGGCGTGCCGTACCTCGCCGAGCTCCGCGCGTGCGCCGCGGGCAACGCGAACGTGAACATCGTTCTCGCGTACACGGATTCGGGTGGTGGTGACCTGCGGGGCCGGTTCGGGGCCGAGCACCTCGACGTCGCGGCGCCGTGGTGGCGGGAGGCCGAGACCTACCTGTGCGGGCCTGCGTCGTTGATGCGGTCGGTCCGCGAGCAGTACGACCGGCACGCCCCGGGCGACCGCCTGCACGTCGAGGAATTCGCACCGGTGGTCGCGTCCCCCGACCCGGGAGCCGCGGGAGCCACGACGTTCCGGGCGTCCGGGGTCACCGCCGAGAACACCGGGGTCAGCCTGCTCGAGCAGGCCGAAGCCGCCGGCCTGACACCGGAGTACGGGTGCCGGATGGGCATCTGCTTCAGCTGCACGACGGTCCGGGCGTCGGGCTGCACGCGGAACCTGCGGACCGGTGAACTCGACTCCGACCCCGACACCCCGATCCAGCTGTGTGTCAGCGCCGCCGTCGGCGACGTGACCCTTTCCCTCTGACGCTCACGTCGAAAGGAGCGCATCATGTTCGGACTTTCCCTGTCGCTGCCGGCGCTGTTCGGCCGCCCCGCTGCCGACCCGCAGCCGGTGGTGCTGCGGCACGAGCAGGTCGAGGAGATCGGCCGCGAGCTCGACGCCCTGCGCGACCGTGTCGTCGCCGACCTCGGCGCACGGGACCGCGACTACATCTACTCGATCATCAGGGCGCAACGCGGCTTCGAGGTCGCCGGCCGCGGACTGATGTACGTGGGGTTCCTGCCGCCGTTCTGGCTCGCCGCGGTGGGGGCGCTGTCGATCTCGAAGATCCTCGACAACATGGAGATCGGCCACAACGTCATGCACGGTCAGTACGACTGGATGCGGGAACCGGGCCTGAACTCGCGGGTGTTCGAGTGGGACACGGTGTGCCCGGCCGACCAGTGGCGGCACTCGCACAACTACATGCACCACACTTTCACGAACATCGTCGACATGGACCGTGACATCGGTTACGGCATCCTGCGGATGGACGACGCGCAGCCGTGGCGCCCGTACCGCCTCGGCAACCCCGTGTACGCGACCGGGTTGATGCTGCTGTTCCAGTGGGGCGTGATGCTGCACGACCTCGAGGCGGAGAACATCCTGGCGCGCAAGCGATCCTGGCGTGACGTCAAGCCGCTGCTGCAGGGGATGTGGAGCAAGGCCCGCCGGCAGGTGCTCAAGGACTACGTGGTCTTCCCCGCGCTGACCGGGCCGCTGTTCGTGACGACGCTGCTGGGCAACGCTGCCGCGAACCTGGTGCGCAACGTGTGGGCCTATTCGATCATCTTCTGCGGACACTTCCCGTCCGGTGTGCAGACCTTCACCCGCGAGGAGACCGCCGCGGAGACGCGAGGGGAGTGGTACGTGCGGCAGATGCTCGGCAGCGCCAACATCGAGGGTGGACGCCTGTTCCACATCATGTCCGGCAACCTCTCCCACCAGATCGAACACCACCTGTTCCCGGACCTGCCGGCGGGTCGCTACCCCGAGATCGCGCCCGAGGTGCGGGCGCTGTGCGCGCGGCACGGGCTGCCCTACAACACCGGGGGGTTCTTCCGCCAGATCGGCTCGGTGTGGGGCAAGATCGTCACGCTCGCGCTGCCGCCGTTCCTCGTGCGTCCCAGCACGCCCGCCGGTGTTATCGTCGAGCGATCCCCGGCCGCGGCAGCAGAGGTGAATGGCGCATGGTGAGCAGGTTCGAACGACGCAAGGACACCGTGCAGGAGCTGACGGAGTCCGGAGCCGAACACGTCGGCCGGATCGCGATGATCATCGCCGGTGCCGTCCGGGACATCACCCGCGAGATCGGTGACTGGATCAGCGACGGCATCGAGATGCAGGAGGCGTCGCGACGCGCCCGCGAGGACGCGCGGCGGACGTCGGCCGACGACGACACGGACACGCCCGACCCGGAGAGCTGACGCGGGTCCCGCACTCCCGATCGGCACGCCCGGCCACCGGGCGCACCGGGCATTCCGGACGACGACGCTTCGGCTGACGAGGGTGGCTGCCGCCCGCGCGAGTCGGCGCGCGGCCACTCTTCGCTGCCCTCCCAGGGGAAGCCGGGCTCGGCGGGAAGGAGCCGGTGCCCAGGCCGAGCCAGCCGATGCCCACGTCCGATATCCGCCAGCGCACGCCGGCCCGGGCACGCACCCTGATGAAGGCGCCGATCAGCGTCATCTTCACGAAAGGGATCGCACATGTCCGCACGTCTGGAATCGAAGGTCTTCATCGTCACGGGCGGTTCGTCCGGTATCGGCCTCGCGGTGGCCCGCCGGCTCACGTCGGAGGGCGCCGCGGTCGTCATCGGCGGTCGGCGCAAGGACGTCGGCGAGCAGGCCGCCGATAGCCTGCGCGCGGCCGGCGGCGCGGCGGTCTTCGTCCCGGCGGACGTGACGGTCGAGGCCGACGCCGCCGGGCTGGTGACGACCGCGATTGGTGAATTCGGCCGACTGGACGGTGCTTTCAACAATGCCGGCGGCGTGAATGCAGCGGGGCCGATCTCGTCGATCGAGGCGGACGCCTGGAACGCCGAACTGGCGCAGAACGTGACAAGCGTCTTCAACTGCCTCAAGCATCAGATCCCGGTGCTGCTCGAGACCGGGGGTGCGATCGTCAACAACGCCTCCAACATGGGGGTGGTGGCGCTTCCGGAGGTGGGTCCCTATGTCGCCGCCAAACACGCGGTCGTGGGGTTGACCCGGTCGGTGGCGCTCGAGGTGGCGGCGCAGGGGGTGCGGGTCAACGCCATCACCACCGGTGGAGTCGACACCCCGCTCGCGCGGGGATCGATGGCGACCACCGACGAGGCGCTCGCGTACATCGAGTCGCTGCATCCGGTGAACCGCATTGCGCAGCCCGCGGAGATCGCTCCGTTCGTCGCGTTCCTCCTCAGTGACGAGGCGTCGTTCGTCACGGGTGCCGCGCTCGCGATCGACGGTGGATACACCACCCGGTGACAGCGTTTCGGCGATCCGGCTAGTGCCAGCCGCCGGGCTCCAGGTTGGCGGCGACCCGTCGGAGCAGCGCGGCGAGGGTCGCCTGTTCGTCGGACGTGAGCCCCTCGAGCATCCGGCGGTCGCGGTCGACGCGCGCCGGGAACTCCTGGTCGACGACGGCGCGTCCGGCGTCGGTCAGGTGCAGCAGCACGACGCGCCCGTCCCGTTCGAAGGGCAACCGCTCGACGAGACCGACCCGGGCGAGCCGGTCGGCGTGCTTGGTCGTCGACGCGCCGCTCGTCATCGTCGCGGTCGTGACCTCGGAGGCTCGCAGGGGTCGGTCGCTGCGGGCCAGGGCGCACAGGATCTCGAACTCGACGCGGGAGACACCACTCCCGGCGAGGGCGCGGTCGAGTTGGTGCAGCGCCAGCGCGCCGATCCGGGTGATCCGGCCGAGTACCTCGATCGGCTCGGCGTCCACGTCGGGGTAGGCCGCGGCCCACTGGTGCCGGACGTGGTCGACGAAGTCCTCTCCGGGCGCACTGCTGGTCGGCATGGGCTCATCGTAGCGACCGGGTTCACAGTGTTTCATATGTATTTTACTAGTGAAGTATTGCTACCGTGGAACCATGCCCGTTCTCACCGACTCGACCCGGCTCGGTCACTCCCGCGGCGCCCTCGTCCACTCGGTGTCTCCGGCGACCTGGCGTCGTGCGTTCGACGTGCATGCCGCGGACGCGACGATCGCGATCTCGATGCGTGTCGCGCTGGGCGCGGCGCTGGTGCTCGTCGCGTTCGGACTCACCGGCCGGTCCTCGCTGGCCGGGTTCGCGGTGCTCGGCGCCTTGTCCATCGCCTTCTCGCGGCACGAGCCGCTGCGTCGCACCGCCGCGAAGGTCGGCTTCGTCGGGGCGCTCGTGGTCGTGTCGGTCGTGGTCGGTGGGTTGATCGCGCTCGCCGCGCCGCCGATGTGGGGGCAGATCGCCGTGATCGCCGTTCTGTCGGGGCTCGCCGCCGCGGTGTTGACGGCGTTCCGGGTGGGCGGCCCGGGGCCGGTGATCCTGATCTTCGCCGCGACGGCCGCCGTCGGTAGCACCGGAAGCCCGGCCGACCTGCGCGCCGCGACCGTCGCCGCCGCCGTCGGTGCCGCGGTCGGATTCGTGACCGCGCTGATTCCGTTCGTGTTCCTCCCGTGGGGACCGGCCCGACTGGCGGTGGCGCGGGCGCTGGCCGCCGCCGCGGCGGTGCCGGACGGCGGTCGCGTCGACGCCGCGGAGGCGGCGATCGCGGCGGCCCGCGAGAAGCTCGCACTGACCACGGGGGCCGACGGCCACGCCCACCTGCGGGACCTCGCCGCGTTGCTCGCGGAGGCGGAGGCGGCACTCGCCGACTGGCGCCGCGGCGACGGCACCCGGTTGGCCGCCATCGTCCGACACGGGCAGGAACTGCGAAGGGTCAAGCAGCACACGGTCATCGTCGGCCATCCGGGCGCCCCGGCCGACCTCCCGCGACCTTCCGGGTTCTTCGCCGCGGGCGCGGCCGGCCTGCGCGCCCGGAGCATCGCGCACCACGGTGGTCGCATTGCCGTCGCCGCAGCGCTCGCCGGATGGCTCGCCGCCGCGGCCGGACTCGGCCACCCGCTGTGGGCGTCGATGGGCGCGATGGCCGCCATGCAGGGTGTCGGCTACGCGCCGACCGTGCAGCGCGCGATCCAACGACTCCTCGGCAACGTGGGCGGCGCGGTGCTCGCGGCCGCGGTGCTCTCGGCCTCGCTCGGCTACTGGCCGACCATCGCGATCGTCGTCGTGTTGCAGGTCGCGGCCGAGATCACCGCGACGCGGAACTACGCGCTGTGCTCGCTGTTCGTGACACCGATGGCCCTGCTGGTGGTCGGTCTCGGTACGGCGGTCGGTCCCGAGATCGGGTTGAGCCGGGTCCTCGACAACCTGATCGGCGTGGTCGTCGGGGTGGTCGTCGCGGCCGTCACGGTGAGCGTGAAGGACCGGATGCACCTGCATGCGTCCACCTGAGTGATTCGTCAATGTTGTTGTGTCGTGGGCGGGTTCCGCACCGCGGTATTGACCGAAACCGGGTGCCGCTGCGTACCATCTAAGTCATCTCGCGAATCCCCCTGGGAGGCCGACGTGCGTGGACTCGGTATCGATCTCGGAACTGCCAACACCGTCGTCGGTACACCCGACGACGGCGTCGTCCTGAACGAGCCATCGTTCATGCTGGTCCGCACGAAGGATCCGCACCGGTCTCTCGCGATCGGCGCGGAAGCGCGGAACCTGGTCGGCCGCACTCCCATCGGAGTCACACCCATTCGCCCGATGCGCGACGGGGTGATCGTGGACCTCGACTCGGCCCGGGCATTCGTCACGGCCGTCATCAAGCGCGCGGCCCCGCACAGGCAGTACGGTCTGCGGCCGAAGGCCGTCATCGCGGTTCCCGCGGGCGCCACATCGCTCGAGCGCCGGGCACTGGTGGAGGTCGGCCATGAGGCCGGTCTGCGCAAGATCGGGCTGATACCGCAGCCGGTCGCGGGGGCGCTCGGCTGCGGAATCAACCCGATGGAACCCCGCGCCCACCTCGTCGTCGACATCGGCGGTGGCACTTCGGAAGTCACCACCTTCTGTTTCGGCGGCATTCTCGCGCACCGCAGTTGCCGGCTCGCGGGCGATGAACTGACCGACGCGCTCTATCAGTACCTGCGGACCGAGCACAAGATCATCGTCGGCGAACTCACCGCCGAGCGGGCGAAGGTCGGCGTGCCGGAGACCGACGAGGGGCAGTCGCTCGTCGTTGAAGGCCGCGACGCGGTGACCGGCCGGGCACGACTGGTCACCCTCGAGACCGAGGAGATCGTGGATGCGCTGCGGCCGACCACAACCGGCATCGTGCAGACCCTGACCGCGTGCTTGGAGGACCTTCCCGCCCAGGCGATCAGTGACGTGATGTCCGAAGGGCTCCTCGCCATCGGCGGCGGGTCGATGATGCGCGGTCTGTCGCAGCTGCTCGAAGAGTCCTTCGGCTTCGGCGTGAAGACGGCCGAACGCCCGCTCACCTGCGTCGCCGAGGGTGCGACCGCGTGCCTGGACCACCCCGAGGTGGTTGCCGCATACGGTGACTGATCAGCGGTTCGGGTGGCTGAGCGGTTCGGGTGGCTGATCAGCGGTTCGGGTGGCTGATCAGCGGTTCGGCGCCGTGCCCCGTGTTTGCGCGAGGTAGCGCTCGAGGAGTTTCTTGACCACGGGACCGGATGTTGCCGACCCGAAACCACCGCCCCGCACCAACGCCGTCACCACGACTTCGGGTGCGTCGAAGGGCACCACGGCGGAGAACCAGGCATTGAGGCCTCCCGGTGCCGACGGGTCCTCCGCGGTGCCGGTCTTGGCGGCGGCGGGCACCGGCAGGCTGGCGAGCTGCCCGGCGGTGCCGGCCGCGGCGGACGCCCGCATCCCCGCCCGCACCGGTCCGAGTTGGTCCGCGAAGGGAAGCGGACGAGGCGCCGCGGTGGGAATGGAGAAGTCCTCCCCCGGCCCGTACGCCGCCGCGAGCTGGGGGGTGACCATCGCTCCGGTCGTGATGCCCGACGTCCACCGAGCCACCTGCACCGGGGTCGCACTGACGGTGCCCTGACCGATGCCCATCAGCAGCGTCGACCCCGGGTACCAGGTTCCGCCGATACTTCCGACGTTCTCGGGTGTGCCCAGGAAACCCTCTGACTCGCCCGGCAGATCGATCCCCGACCGCTGGCCCACCCCCAGCTCTCCGGCGGTCGCCGCGATCCGCTCGGGGCCGAGGAGCTCGGCGAGCTGGTAGAAGTAGACGTTGTCCGACCACTGGATCGCCCCGATCAGACTGTTCGGGCCCATCGGCTGCCAGTTCGCGAACGTGTGCCCTCCGTAGGTGTAGGAAGCGCCACCCGCGAGCAGGGCGTCCGGCGACAGCACATGGGACTCCGCATTGGCCGACGCGACGACGATCTTGAAGGTCGAGCCCGGCGGCGCCGCCGTCTGGGCTGCGTGGTTGAGCATCCGTCCCGGCCCGGGTCCCTCGGTTTGCGCCGCCAGCGCGACCGGGTCGACCGGGGGACCGTAGACGTTGTTGTCGTATCCGGGGACGCTGGCCAGCGTCAGCACCGCTCCGGTGCGGGCGTCCATCACGATGGCCGCGCCGAGGTCGCCCCCGCTGGTGCGCACCGCCTCGGTCAGCGCATCGGTCGCGAGCTGCTGCAACCCGAGGTCGAGGTGCAACCACAGATCGTGCCCCTGTATCGGGTCCACCCGCTCGCCGGTGCCCACCGGATGCCCGGACGGATCGACGTACACGCACTGCTTGCCGTCGGTGCCGCGGAGCAACGCGTCGTACTGCTTCTCGAGTCCTGCCTTGCCGACCCGTGATCCGAGCTCGAGGGTCGGCCAGAGTGCCATGTCCTGCGGGTCCGCAATCCCGACATACCCGAGGGTCGATGCCAGCGCTGCGCCCTGCGGGTACTGCCTGCGCCCGGTCGGGTACACGAGTACCCACGGCAGGTGGGCTTCCACGATGTGCCGAGCCTGCTCGGAACCGACCCGTCCGAGCACGACCTGCAGCTCCCCGTCACCGCTCCGGAGGTTGTCCGAGAGTTCGTCCGGGGTGATGCCGAGCAACGCGGCGAGTTCGCCGCGCACCGCCGCGTCGCTCTCGGCGAACATCCGGGCAACCACCGCGACGGTGTACTCCGGGACGTTGACCGCGAGCGGTGCACCGCCCCGGTCGAGGATCCGGCCACGCTCGGCGGGCAGGCGGATGCAGCGCATCATTTGCTGGTCGCTCGTCGTGCGGAACTCCGCACCCTGATCGCTCTGCAGGTGCCAGGCGAACCCCGACATCGCGACGAGGGATGCCGTGAGCGCGACCGCGCCTGCCGAAACGCCTCGCGGGAGCCTCCGCCGCCTGGTCTCGGTGGCCCACAGCGGCCGCGTGACACCGTCGCGGCGCACCGCGAGCACCAGCCCGATCTCGACGAATCCGACGATCGCGGCCGTGCCCCCATAGCTGAACAGCGGGATCGGCATGCCGGTGTGCGGCATCAGTGACAGACTCTGAGCAATCGAGACCGCGGCGTGAATGCCGAACAGCCCACCGACGCCGGCCGCGACGAGTGCCGCCTCCCGGGTTCGCGCCGTTCGGGCGGCCAGCGCCGAGCGCCACACGATGATCACGACGGCGACCACGACAGCCAGACCGGCGACCAGACCCCATCCGTACACGATGCTCGCGAAGGACAGATCGTGCTCGGATTCGGGCAGGTACTCCGCCCTCAGGCCGTACTGCGGCTCCCGCCCCAGGCCCCACCAGCCGCCGCTGCCGATCGCGATGTCCGCCTGCCACGCTGCCCACCCCGACCCCTGCGGGTCGGCGTTGTTCGACAGGAACACGTGAATCCGCTCGAGCTGGTAGGGGCGGAGAAACAGCACCGCCAGAGGGAGCGAGGCGATCCCGAGTGCGAACAGGGGGAGCATCGGCAGCAGCGGCACCCGGGCCAGGATCAGCATGAGCATCACGGTCGCCACGAGCACGACGGCGGTCGACAGGTCGGGCTGCAGCGCGACGAGACCGACCGGCACGGCCGCGACCGCCAGGACCGCACCGAACCTGCCGAGGGTGTACCCGCGGGCCAGGATCGCGGCGGGGACCAGGACCAAAGCCAGCTTGGCGAGTTCGGAGGGCTGCAGGGTGAACACACCGAAGTCCAGCCAGCGCTGGGCGCCCTTGGTCGCGACCCCGATCAGCGGAACCGCCGCGAGCAGCACGACCGAGACGGCGAACAACACCCAACCGACCCGGCGGAAGCCACTCGACCGCAGACGCGAGGTCGCCCACATCGCACCGAGGCCGACGGCGGCGAGCACCGCGTGACGCACGGCATACGACGTCATTCCCGTCGAGAGCAGGTTGAGCAGGCCGAGAACGACCAGGACGACCGCCGCGGTGACGAGCCAGGGATCGGATTGCTGCTTACCCGCCTGCATGGGGACCCCCGCCTGGGCAGGTTGCGTTCTCGGCGGGCACGTATGCCGGCTCTGACGCGGCTCCGGCCGGGGCGCTGGTGAGCGCGGCGACGGCGAGCGCGGACCCGGCCGGCAGGACGGCGGTACCGATGCCGTACACCTCCTGCCCGCCCGGCGGCACGGGCATCGTGACGTCGGCACCCGGGTGGACCGCTCCCGAGCATCGGTCGTACACGCTCAATTTCCAGGTCACCGCACCGACATTCGACCCGGGATCGAGGTGGACGTCGACCCGCATGGTGCAGGGCGCACCCGCTGCGCATTCCCCATTGGCGAAGGTGGCGGTGACGCGCGTGATCGGCCCCGCACTGCTCGGAAGACCGGTGTGGACGGGACCCGCCCCGGTGGCTCCCGGCTCGGTCGGTGGGGGTGCGGCTTCGGGCGCAGGTGGCGGCGGCGAGACCGGACGAATCTGATTCTGCTCCGACGTATCCGTCGGATGGAGCACGGCGTCCCAGCCTCGGCGCAGCTGCGACCACGCCTGCGGGGCGGTCCACAGCAGCCCGATGAGGACCAGGATCGATATCACGCCGAGGACACCTTGCCGCCACGACGGCCGCCTGCTCCTGCGATGCCACACCCTCCCTGCAGGTGGGTGCCAGTCGCTCGGGGCGAGAGAAGATTCGGCCGCCTGGGGCGGCGGCATCGGCGCGGTCACGTGATCCTTCGGCACCCGATCATCCGACAGGACGAGTCCGCGTGTTGCCGAGACGAGCTCGGCCAGTTGGCGCCGCGTCCTTGCCCCCGTGGCCGGGTCGAGTTCGGCCGCGACCACGCGGCAAACTCGTTGCGTCAGGCCGGCCAGATCTGTTGTTCCGGTGATCGATTCGCGCAACCGGTCGGCGAATGCGGCGTCGCGACAGGTGCTCGCGATGTCGCGAAGCAGGCCCACCGCCACCTCGTGCGCGTCGTGCCAGGATGCCGCGCTGCCGCTGCACTCGATCGTGAGCAGTCCCCGG
This sequence comes from Rhodococcus olei, assembly GCF_039540555.1. Lineage (NCBI taxonomy): Bacteria > Bacillati > Actinomycetota > Actinomycetes > Mycobacteriales > Nocardiaceae > Rhodococcus > Rhodococcus olei. The sequence goes on from NZ_BAABFB010000022.1 coordinate 32,778, forward strand.
TCGGACACCGTCACCGCACGGTCCTCGAGGCGCACCGGGAAGCGCCCCTGACTGCCCGCCGGCTCGAGCTGGTGGATCACGTCGCTGACGAGCAGCGCGGCCTGCGCCGGTGTCAACCCCGCAACCGTGAGCAGTCTGCGGAGCGTGACACCGCCGCCGCCTGCGTCGTCGTCGGTCGGGTCGGGCGGTTTGGATCGGGGCTGCACCGGCTCACGCCTTCTCGTCCGGAGCCCTGTCACTACCTCGATCATCGCGCATCCCGAAACTCTATGGCCTCCCGCGCGGGTTTGCACCGGACCGGAGCGGGTGACCGACGGACTTTGGGTGAGGTTTCTCGGTGTTGAAATCCTTTATGTCTCTGTGCATTCGATTAAACCAAGATCGGTGTTCCGGCGGAACTCGCGTTACTGATCCGAGACACCCGTCGACCGGTTTCCCGGAGCTCCGCACGAAACAACGCGACCGGTTCGAGGTCCGCGCACCACGGAGCGGATCAGCCGCTCCGGCCGTGGGTGCAGGCCGGCATGTCGTGGACCGACATCGCTGACGTGTCGGCCGGGTCGCCGCACGCCCGGCTCGCCACGCCACTGCGGGCCATTCGGTTTCAGGGGTGTGCCGGAGAGCGCCTCGCGGATGCGAGTGGGGCGGTGTCCCCGGATTCGTCGATACCTGCGGCCCAGGCGATGGGGGCGTCCGGGCGGACCGGTGGCGTCGCTGCTGGTCGACGATCGTGGCCCGACATGGACCCGCGACTCACAGCCCAACCGCGCCCCGACGCCTCGCCGGCGGAGCGGGGCGCGTGATAATTGTCGGCGACGACAAACTCGGCGCACCGTGACCGGCGCGTCGCGACACGAGCGGAGACGATCATGAGCGAGGCGGTGCAGGCGGGCGATCTGGTCCACATCTCGGACACGGCAGGAACCTGGGTGGTCGAGGAGATCCGGTCCGGTATCGCACTGCTGCGGGACGGCGAGGATCGGCGCATCTCCTCACGGGTGTCGAAGCTGACCGTCGTGCGCAAGGGTGGCGCCGCCTAGCCTCGCTGTCCTGTCGGCTGGGTGCCCGATCGACCGGGTCGACGAACGTCGGGGCCGGTCCCGTCAGGGAGTGGCGAAGAACTTCTCCACCGCGGGCCGCGCGTTCGGGTTGCCCTCGTCGATGCCCATGGCCGCGCCCACGCCGGCTCCGACGACGTTGCCGATCATGCAGCCGGCCATGAAGTTCGGGAAGATCGACACGCAGCCGATGGCGGCGCCGACGAGGGAGCCGATCATCATCTTCTGCTGACCGCCGTTGGCCCAGCCGATGTTGACCTCGTTCGCCATCGTCTGGAAGGCCTCGCGCTTGGCCGGGTTGTCGGGCCAGGAGCGGTCCGCGATCATTCCGCTGACCTCGTCCGCGGTGGGAATCTGGGGCGGCGCGGGGAGTTGCGGCAGAGCCGGTGGCTGCGGCATCGCGGGCAACGGCGGCAACCCCGGTTGCGCGGCCGCGGTTCCGATCCCGGACCCGACCGCGGCAACGACGAGCACGGGCATGACGAGAGTCTTGGCCATCTTCATGGCGATCCCCACTTGATCTGGACGGCACGGGCACGACTGCGATCTGGGATTCGCGGTTGCCTGCGTACCACGAATCGCCCCTGGGACGTTTTCCATGGCCCTCGGTCGAGGGTCGGCGAAGCCAAGCACCGACTCTACCGCCGTTTCGTCGCGTGTACAGGCCGAATCGTGTCCTGCGAGTGAGGGATTCCGTCCTCGTGTTTTTCGCCTGCCGGTCGGTGCGCCGGCCGGAATTCGCCCTGACCTGCGCACCGGATTGTTAGCCTGAGGGTGCCTGCATGTCTCGATCGACCGTCCATGTGTCCGGGTGCCGTCGGCGCCCGGCACTCTCGTCGCGCAGACCGAGGTGACCAGTGCAGACCGAATCCGCCGCCCCCGGGCCCGCCGCCGTCGAGCCCGCCGCCGTCGAATCCACCGACCGCGGCACCGTCCAGGCCGGTCCGGCGCCCGCCGTCGTGCCCCGGCGGACCTTCATCGGGGGCGCCGTCGCGCTCGTGCTCGCCGGACTGGCAGCGAGTGGCGTCACCCAGACGAATCCGGCGCGGGCCGCGGTCGCGCGTCCGGTCCGGCCGAACATCGTCATCCTCATCACCGACCAGGAACGGCCGCCGATGTTCTGGCCCGAGGGCTGGGCGCGGCACAACCTGCCGAACCGGCAGCGCCTCGCCGATCGGGGGCTGACCTTCGACAACGCATTCTGTGCGGCGGCGATGTGTTCACCGAGCCGGAGCACGTTCCTCACCGGCCTGTATCCGGCTCAGCACGGCGTGGTGGCCACGCTGACCACCGGCGGCACCGTCTCGCCGACGGAACCGGTGCTGCCGCTGGGAGTCCAGAACATGGCGCACGTCCTCGCCTCCGCCGGGTACGACGTGCATTTCCGGGGGAAGTGGCACATGAGCAAGGGCGCCGACGGTGGTGACCCGAGCACGGAGGACGTCGCCGCGTACGGGTTCGCGGGGTGGCAGCCGCCCGAGGCCGGTCAGGACACCAACCCCGCGAACTTCGGCGGCGGCTGCGCGAACCACGACGCGAGAATCGCGCAGGAGGGGGTCGACTTCCTCAATTCCGTTGACCCGCACAGTGACGCACCGTTCGCGCTGGTGGTGTCGATGGCCAACCCGCACGACCTGCTCTCCTACCCACGGACGTGGAACCTGCCGGAGGGGGAGTGCGACAACTACGGTTCCGTCGCGCCGGCGTGCTTCGAACAGGGGATCGCCCTGCCGCCGACGATCGACGAGAACCTGCTGGCGAATTTCAAACCCTCCGCGCAGGTGCAGTCCCAGCTGCTGCTGGCGGCGGGCCTCGGACCACTGCTCGGTCCGCGGGAGGCGTCGAACTACGTCAACTTCTACGCGTACCTGCAGAAGGTCGTCGACGTGCACATCGGGAGCGTCCTCGACGCGCTCGACGCCAAGCCGGGGCTGTCCGAGCGGACGATCGTCATCCGGATGGCAGATCACGGCGAGATGGGACTCTCGCACGGCGGACTGCGGCAGAAGATCTTCAACGCCTACGAGGAGACACTGCGGGTGCCGCTGGTGGTCAGCAATCCGGTGATGTTCCCGCGGGCCGCGCGGACCGGTGCGCTGGCGTCGTTGATCGACCTGCTGCCGACGCTCGCCACGCTCGGCGACGTCCCGGACCGCGACCGGTGGCGGTTCCTCGGCACGGACCTGACGCCGGTGATCGACGACGCCGTCGCGCATCCCGAGGCGCCCACCGTCACCGTTCAGGACGAGGTGCTGTTCACCTACGACGACCAGAACTGCGCTGTCCCGGACGGGCAGGTCATCGTCCAGCAGCCCAGCCATCTGAGGTGCATCCGGGACGGCCGCTACAAGTACGTGCTGTACTTCGACCCCGCCGGGATCGTCCCACCCAGTACGAGCTGTACGACCTCGGCGCCGATCCGCACGAGCTGCACAACCTCGCGAACCCGGCGAACGTCGCGCACCACAGGCCGGATCTGCAGGCGACGATGCACGCCCGGCTCTACGCGAAGATGGCCGAAACCGGGACGACGCCGGCGCGTTGAACGCGGGCGGGCAGGGGTCGACGACCCCGGTCAGGGGTGGAGACCGGGGGTCGTCGACGTCGGGGTTACGAGCCGAGGCTGCCGGTGCCGCCGAGGCTGCCGAGGGGGCTCGTGCCGCCGCCTTGGCCGTTCGGGCCGTTCATCTTGCCCATCACGTCGAGCAGCTGGCCGAGCACGGTGATGAGTTGGGTCATGAATTCCATCGTTCGAGCCTTCGTTGTGGGAATGGGGGAATCGGCGGCGACGGAGCGGACGCACCGGCCTCACGCACGTGATGCGTCCGGTCCTCGCCGCATGGTCGGGGTCCCTCGTCACGAGGGAGGGGAGCGGCACGGCACCGAAGGGCGGTTGACGAGGCCGTGGAGGCTCTCGCCGATGTGGAGGTTCTCGAAGATGTGTCGACCGAGGCGGCCGGTGTGATGTGTGGGCATGGAACTCACCTCAACCGGATGTATCGACACCCGGGCCGGTAGTGTTTCACATCACATCGAGCTCGGAACGACGGGACCTTGCCCGGGCATGGAAATGGCGCTGCCGGGTCGGGGGTCCAGCAGCGCCATCACCACATTCGTACCCGACCGACGCCCCGAGGTGAACACCCGGCGCCGAGATTAGGGGAAGGTGTGGGGAACCCGGCGGCATAGGGGATACCGGCGACGCCCCTAGGGGGCGGTGCCCACCCGCCTCGCCGTGGCGGGCACCCTCGATCGCGGATCCGAGGGAACGGTGTCTCGGCGGACCGCCCTTCGACTCCTCTGCGCGCGGCCGCCGGGGGGGCGTCCCGCCGTGTTCCGGGCAGCCGGGGCGGTGGGGGTCAGGAACATCCCGGCCGAGTGGCTCCGGTGGACGCGGGCGGCCCCTCGGCAGCACCGGCGGCTTACCGGCGGTCGGGAACCTCGGCAGTCTGAAACACAGGAACCTTGCATTGACCTGCGAATGTTCTGTGCCCCCGGCAGGAATCGAACCTGTCTGGATTGACGGACTGTATTTGGTATCTGACCAGCGAAAACCGCGTGTTAGAGCCGGTCAAATGGGGAATGTACCGGTAGACTTGGATGAGCACAAGGGGACACGCGATAACCCCTGTTCTGCACGAATTCTGCATGAGGGGTGACGATGGCGAAGCGTGCGAAGCGCAGTTTTGGCGGATTGCGGCAGCTACCGTCTGGACGATGGCAGGCGAACTACACCGCACCTGACGGACTTCTGTACAAAGCTCCACGGACGTTCGCTGCCGAGGATGACGCAGTCGCCTGGCTTGCGGCAGAGCGCAGGAAGATCGACCTGGATGTGTGGCGCCCACCCGCCGTCGAGGCCGCGTCGGCGGCCGCGCCAGTCACCTTGCGCACATATTCCGAGCGTTGGCTTGCGGAGCGTCACCTGAAGCCCCGAACCCGCTCTCTCTATGAGGGGCAGCTGCGATTGCACATACTTCCGGATCTCGGCGACGCCGAGTTAACTGCGATCACCGCCGCAGTTGTTCGCAGTTGGCATGCCGGTCTCGGCACTGCGACCCCCACCAGGAACGCCCACTGTTACAGCCTCCTACACGCAATATTGGCGACTGCCGTTGACGACGAGCTGATTGCTGCGAATCCGTGCCGTGTGAAGTCGGCGATGACGGCGAAGCGACGCAAGACGATTACCGTCCTGTCTGCGGGCGAGATCTCCGCGCTTGCTGAGGAGATGCCTCCCGGACTGCGCGCTTCTGTCCTGGTCGCGGGATGGTGCTCGTTGAGGTGGGGCGAACTGACGGAACTGCGGCGCAAGGATGTGGATCCCGAGGCGGGGATCATCCATGTGCGACGGGCGGTCACGTATCGGTCAGGCGTATTCACCGTCGACTCGCCGAAGACGGCGGCCGGTGTGCGCGATGTGGCAATCCCGCCGCATGTCATCCCTGCGATTGTTCAGCATCTGGATCGCCACGTTCAGGCGGGCCGGGACGCTTTGCTGTTTCCTGGTGTGCAGGGTGGGCATCTCGGCGACTATGCCTATCGCAAGGCGTTCAAGCCAGCCGCTGCGCGAATCGGTCGACCGGAGTTGACGCCTCACATGCTTCGGCATTCTGCTGCGGTCCTAGCTGCGCAGGCAGGAGGCACGACAGCTGAATTGATGGCGAGGCTCGGGCACACGACGCCGGCGATGGCGCTTCGTTATCAGCATGTCGCGGCGGGTCGAGACCGGCAGATCGCGGAGCGACTTAGCTCGATGGTCGAGATGCCTTGACCGGGTGAAACAGGGCCGTCCCCTTGCTGTGCTCGTTTCCTTGAGGGGTAGTGGGCCGCTTTTAGGTAACACACATGTCGAGGAATGTCAATCGGTTAGGTGGAAATCTTCGTACTTGCCTGCTACTGTCGCACCTATGTCCAGTTGAGGTCATCTATGGGGAACGAAATCCACTCGGCGGAAGGAAGATTCGCGACGTGTCGAATGGTCGCTCGAAAGGGTCCGTGAACGTCCACAAGCATCAGCGAGTTGGTTTGCCGCAGAAGTCGTCGCGGCGCCTCGCATCAATCGCCCAGGCGGCCGAAGAGTACGGAGTGTGCTCGAAAACGATCCGCCGCTACATCTCGGCGGGAAGGATCTCTGCATTTCGTTTCGGACCGCGAATGATCCGCGTCGACTTGGAGGAGATTGACGCGATGTTGTACCCGTTGGCCACTGCCGCCTAGGGCGAGCTCTCAGGTGGGTTGCCCGTCAGTGTGACTGACACTTGAGGCTACGTCCGTCGAGCCTCGGGTGGAAATGAAAAGCGCTCAGAGATTCCAGCCTCCGAGCGCCTCCCGAACTACTTGCAGTGTCCCTACCAAGGCCCGCAACGATATTAGAAGGTTAGCAGACGGCTGATTGGGCTGTCTATGCGAAGCCTCCTGGGCTACCGGGATGCTGCACGACCGAAAGGAACTGCAGCTCTGTGACAACCGCATCAACACCCGACGGGACGGCCTCGCGGCCGAAGGGAGTGCCGATCTCGCTCACCACCGCCCTGGACTTTATGCAGGTGCGCGCGGCGCTGGTGCGTCACCTCGGGGGAGGGAATCAGGCCCTCGTCTTTACGAGGATCCAGTACCGGTGCGGAGAGCCGGGCAAGGACAGGATCGAAGACCCGACCGGCCGCTGGTGGCGCGCGAGTCTCGACGTTATTGCGCGTGAGACGGGATTGTCGAAGTCGGCGGTGCGCACCGCATTGCGCAACCTCGAAGCTGCCGGCGCGGTCGTTTCAATGAAGCACCATCTGCACAACAACATCTCGGACCAGACCTTGTCATACCGCGTAGTGATGCAGGGTGACGCGCCTACTGAGGCGCCACACTTCGAGATGTCAGATTCAGCATCAGCAGAGGTGTCAGAACTCGCACCTGTGCTGATGCTGAATCCAGCAGATCTTTCCTCTCCAGACTCTCTTAAGACAAAAGCAAAAACAAGGTCCTCGTCCTCCGCACCATCAGCTCCGAGCGAGCGCGACGACGTAGAGGCGATGGTCCAGCGTCTCTACCGCCGGATCGAAGAGAACGGGTTCCGGGCGGACAGCTTCACCGACGCCTGGCGGAACGAGGCCAGGCTTCTGCTGGACAAGGACGGCATTGAGCTTCAGCAAGCTCTGGACGTCATTGATTGGTGTCAGAACAACACCTTCTGGCGGAAGAATGTGCTGTCGATGCCAAAGTTCCGTAAGCAGTACAACAAGCTTCACGCTGGCTGGTTGGAGTCGCACAGGCAGGCCTCGAGCGTTGGGGTGTCAACCGCTACAAAACGGCTCGAGTCGATCCGGGCGCTCGACTCTACGGAAGACGAGCACGGAATTCAGCCGGGAACGTCGTTCATGGCTACTCAGTGGAAGGCGGTCGCTTGATATGCCGTTGACGCGTGCTGATGTGAAGGGTCTGCTGACCTTCATTGCGATGAACGACAACCGCACAGTTGACGACAAGACCGTTGACACCTGGTGCATGACTCTGAAGTCGGATCTCAATGCAGTTCTCGTGTTGGAGGCGGCAAGGCTGCACTTCGAGGACAGTACAGCGTGGATCATGCCAGCCCACGTGAATCGAATCGCAGTGCAGCTTCGGCGTGATGCGGCCGATCGAGAGTCAGCCGCAGAGCGCGAGGCCAGGCAACTCGCTAACGATCAGAAGAACGGCCTCGCTGGGGAATTTGCGACGGTACGAGCCCTTCCCAGTGGACAGCCGGCGAGCGAGTCGGCTCGGGAGCGCGCCAAGCAGGTGGTGGCCGGGTTGCACATCGCTGAGACGCCGCAGCAAAAGGCTGCTCGGATCCGCGCTGAGTGGGCGGTTGAGCAAGAGCAGGGGCTGAGGCGGGCGGTCGAGCCCGAGCATCGCTTCAAACGGAAAGGCACACAGGAAATCGGGGACTCACGCGTGTCTAGCCATTCTGAGACGCCAGGCATCGAAAGCCTTGGTGGGCTGTTTTCGGCCGTCAGCGTTGAAATCAGCCAGCCAAATCAGGCCGCCTGATGCTCCCTCGCTCCTGTTGAACCCGCAAAACCGGAAGGCCTTCGTGACACCCTGCACTGAAAACCCCGATCGCTGGCTGCAGCCCGGCGAAGCCCACACCTGGCTCGGCGCCACCTGGGCCGCCCACGCCTGCCGCACCCAGTGCGACCGGATCGTCGACTGCGCCCGCGACGCACTCGCGGCCGGGACGCTCGCCGGCGCCGACCCCAACACGCGTCCCCGGGTCGCCGACGGTGGCATCTGGGCTGGCGTCATCTGTCGCGGCGACATCGCCACCCACCAAGCACTCACCGCCATCGCATACCCCGACGAGCCGGCACGAGCCGCACGTGGCCTCGCGTGCTCCGGCTGCCAGCGCGAATTCCGCCGCGTCGGTGATGATTCGGGGGCAGGGTCCGTGCATCGCGCTACAGCCAATTCCCCGCTTTGCCGCGGCTGCTACAGCAAGGCGCGGCGGCAGGGGTCTCAAGTGTGGTTGCGCGCAGCGATTCCTGAGCGCTGCGTTGATTGCCAGCGTCCAATGACGACACGATCCAATCTCCGTGACGGCTTTGTCCGACACGAAGCGAAGGGACGGTGTACCTCGTGTGTTCGCGCCAGCAAGCGCGGCAAGGCCGCCTAGCGATCAACCGCGGCGCTAGGCCAGGCCCATGCGATGGCTAGCTCAGCCAGAGCTGACGACCCGAATCGTGGAGACGAGCCGCCTGAAGTCGCCGCGCCTCACTCGGGTTCACCCGCACGTCCGTACCTTTCGAGAGCTTGATGATCTTGCCGTCGCCATATCCTCGAAATTTCAGCCGCTCGTTTGTGGGTTCGCGGTCTGCCCACTGCGTGCCGTGCTGGACGATCAAACTCGGATCCGATTGGCGTGCTGTCCAGCATTCTCTCGCGGCCTGTGTCAGGTCGGTGACAAAGTGCGTGACCGATGCGCAGAGGCCGTCAAGCGTAACCTCGCTGTCCTCCTGAATGAGAGCGCCGTTCGGCCCAGGATTGTCTGCATAGACGTGGGTTTGCACATCGCTCCACTTGGGCTGTTGGTAGAGAGGGCGGACGAGACGGCGCTTGGATGCCAGTATCGTCCAGTTGGTACCGGGTGCGCGATGCGTTAGTGCATTGCGGCTCTCCCGCAGCCAAGGAAGCCAGTCTGGCGGCCCGTACTTGTCGAGATCGTCCAACGGTGCCAGCAGCTTGGACTGGAGCTTTCGAGCTGCAGACCCCGCTGGCTCAACCCGTGGTCGATTCGGCGAAATGGCATCGTCGAGTTCAAACTTGAGAGAATCAAGAGTCGACCAATCGGACTTCACAACATTCTTCAGCTGGAAGCCTCCGACAATGATCAGCACGATTGCCAGTCGGTCGAGTGTCTGGGCGAGATGGTAGAGCGTGTGTTCCTCTGCCATCTCGGCCTTGAGCTCAGCCTTCCGTCCGATCGCGTTGTCGGTGAAGGCTCGGATGTAGTCGTCGACAGTGGCTGTCGGGTCTCGATCGAGAACCGACAATGCGCCCGATACCTTGGCCTGCCGGCTGAACCGCAGGTGAGAAAGCTCCGTGGCTGATAAGGAGGCAGCAGTCAGTGCCTTCGAAGTGCCGCGGACAGACTGGATGAGGTAGTCGCTGATGAGGGTGAGCGTCTTCCAGTCCGACTGCCCTGCCCACCATGAAAAGCCGTTCCCTCCGTCGACGTCCAACTGGGCGATCAGTTCGTTCGAGAATCCATCCAAGGGGTCAGTTGCAGGCTGTACCCGGGCGAGGTAGTCGTCAACCATCGTTAGTCGATCCTGTCCACGTCGCCGCGGCCGAATGTCGAGTCAGGTGCTGGAAACCGATTCGGAGGATTGCTCACTTCGTAGGGCTCCGATCTGTCTGTGCCCGCTCGCTCAGGCGTGGTGATTGATGAGCGATCTATACCAAAAGGACCTGATCGTCGATCGAATGAGCGACAGCGGCTACCAATCGCGCCGCGACCGTCTCGCGAGTAGTGCAAGCGCCTCTGTCAGCACGTCCACTTCATGCTCGAGATGGGTGATCCTCATACGTGCGCGGTGAAGCTCACCAGGATCGTGTTCGGTCGGATCTACGTTGGTGGCACCGAGTTCGTCCGCCTCGCGAGCCCATCTCCAGACGGAGTTCACTGCCACTCCGAACTGCCTAGATACATCCTTCTGGGTGGCGCCTGGTTGGCGGAGTGCGTGGAGAACTGCACGCCGCAACTCCGGCGGGTAAGGCTTAGGCACCGACGTAGCATGGCATGGACGAACGTGTATTTCGCAACCAATGCCGAACCATGCATTAGTTCTAATGCAAAGTGGCCGAAGGAATTTGCCCTCAAGGGGCGGAGAGGAGTGGGTGATGGCATCGGATGAGTACCTCGAAGAGACGTACGAACTGATGCGGGCAGAGCTTGAGGACAAGATCCCCGAATTCGAGTTCATCGTCACCGACTCGGTCGAGATTGGGGAACCCGTGTCGGGGCTGAACAACGGCCTGATGACGGCTGTTGCCCGCGGCATCCCGGTCTCGCGCCGACTACTCGAGAAGCTCCGCCCGATCCTCGTCGGCGAACTGCAACGGCCCGACGACTGGGCAATCGAAGCGCAAAAGACGCTCGACATCCGTCGTAGGCCGGCGGTCGCGTCCTAGTTCAGGCCAAAGCGCGCGCGAGGGTGGTCAATCGGGGAGCAGGTGGAGCAGTCCCTTGCGCTCGAGGTCGCGGCGGAAGTAGTCAGTTGGTTCATTGCTGGCGAGCCATTCGCGGATGCCGGACTCCTTCTCGGCCTGCGTGGCGCGGGACAGCTGTAGACGGTTGATCAGGCCGGAGACCGTTTGCGGCGCTGGCCGCGGAGTCCCCGGTGGAGAGAAGCACTCGTCATCCCAGAACTTGGACCAAGTCACTGGCGGGCGTTCCGGATGTTCGGCACGGATCTTCGCCTGTTCGCGGAGTAACGCGAGCGTGGCCTTGTCGTACTTGGGTTCGTCCATGTCAGAGCCCCCATCGTGCGCCGGTGCGTTCCAGGAAACCACGCCGCGGTGCCGGGTTCAGTCGGTTGGTGGTTCTAGACCAGCCTCAAGGCACAGGCGGATCTCTCGCGGGAACGGGGCGATGATCCGAGCAGTCTCACGACGGGTCGCGGTGATCTCCTGTGGCGACTGCGGAACACGACGCCGCATACCCAGACGATCGTGAGTCGGCGGGCCCACTATTTGCCTCCTCCGCCGTTGACGGTACGGCCTACTTGGAACATCTTCCGCTGTCCACAATCGAAACGTATCGAACAGTGTCTAATCGCGCATTTCGTCGCATAAAGAGCCGACCGGTTGACAAGGTAAGATTGGTCCGTATAATGCCCGTCTTCTTGGCATGTGGTGCCGGTTCTCGGTGCTTCTCGCGGCCACGGGCAAACCACCACATCATTTCGCGCGCCAGACGCCTCCCGCTCTGATGTCGCGCGCCACCACGTACCCCCCCGGCGGGCGGGTGACGAACCTCAGAGGTGCCCATTGTCCTGGCCAGCGTTCTCGGCAGGTACTGCCAGACTTGAGATCCAGCCGTTCTTCGGCGACGTCTTCCAGACGATCGACACGCGGGTAAAGGCCCACAAGGCGCCCGCGGTGAAGGTGCCAGTCTCCGTCAACATGGCGGGGTTCCGGACCAATCTGAAGACGGCGGTTAAGGGCGTCAACGCCCCGGCGTTGAAGATCCCGCTCGAACCGGGATCCGTCGCGGCGTTCCGCACCAAGGCGAGGTCCGCGCTTGCGGGGATGCCGGCGTTGTCGACGAAGGTTCGTCTGGATCTCGACACTTCCAAGCTTCAGGGCCAAAAGGCCGCCTTGAGCGGCGGAAATCTGACCGCCGAGCTCCGCCTCGACACCGTTTTCGCGCAGGGGCAGCTGCATGCGTTCCGGGCGGTCGCCGGTGCGCCGATCCGCATCCCGGTCGAACTCGACGCCGCTGGCGCTGTTGCGCATCTGCTGCAGCTTCGAGCCCTGGTCGCCGGCCTGCACGGGGATCTCGGCGGACTCCCGCCGATCCCGTCTGGGACGATCAGCAGCGTCGGCCGCCTCGGGTCCCTCGCTGGTGTCGCCAGGGTCGGGTTGATGGGCCTGGCGGGTGTGTCCCTGATTCCGCTGGTCGGGCAGTTGGTGAAGGCCGCCGGCGTGGTCGCGCTCCTGCCGGCGATGGGTGCCGCTGCCGCGGCAACAATCGGAACCCTCGCGCTCGGGACGCATGGCGTCAAAGACGCCCTCAAAGCTGGGTTTGACCAGGCTAAAGACAGCGGCGAGGAGGCGGAGAAGTCCGCGAAGGCCGCTGTCAAGGCGCAGCGTGGGGTTGATGATGCCCGGAAGCAGGCCGCCCGGACTGCAGACCAGGGTGCTGAGTCGATCCGTCGCGCGGAGAAGGGTGTGCAGTCCGCGCAGGCCGATTCGGTTCGCGCGCAGGAAGACCTGACCCGCGCCCGCAAGGACGCGAAGGAGCAGATCGAGGACCTGAACCTCGCGCTCAAGGGGTCCGCGGTCGACGAGGAATCGGCGATCATCGCGGTGGAGCGGGCCGCCGAACGGATCCGGAACCTCGGCAAGGACGGCGACCCCGTCTCCGGGCTGGATCGTCGTGAGGCGAAGAACGACTACGACCAGGCCGTTCAGCGGCTGGCGGAGGTGCGGGAACGCAACGCCGACCTGCGGCAGGAGACGCAGGCCGCCACCTTGGCCGGCGTCGAAGGGTCGGAGCAGGTTGTCGCGGCGAAGGAGAAGGTCACCGCGGCTGCGGACGCGGAGGTTGAGGCGCAACGCGACCTGGACCGGGCCCGCCGTGACGCCGCTGACGCCAACGCGGATGCGCAGCAGCGGATCCTTGAAGCCCAGGAGGCGCTGAACGAAGCACTCACCGAATCGGGCACGAAAGCCAAAGAGTTCGACGAGGCGATGGCGCGGCTGTCGCCGAACGCGCAGGCGTTCGTCAACTCGATTCTGGGGATGCGGGATGCGTGGCGTGAGCTGAAGTTCGCGGTCCAGGATTCTCTGTTCGCGGATATGGGGCCGACCCTTGAGCGCCTGGCGACGACCTACATGCCGATCCTGACCGAAGGGTTGGGCGGTCTCGCTGATGTCCTGAATGGCCGGCTGCGGGCCGCGATGGACTGGCTGAACGGGGACCAGGTCCAGGGCGACATCTCCGCAATCCTGGAAAACACCACCACCGCACTCGGGCCGCTACTCGACGGTGTCGGCAACCTCGGCCGCGCACTGCTCGACATCACCGCCGTCGGGTCCGAACTGCTACCCGACGTGACCAGCGCGTTCGAGGACGGCACAGGCAATTGGGCCGACATGATCTCCGAGATGCGCCGAAGCGGCGACCTCAAGAAGTTCATGCAGGACGCGGTGGACACCTTCTCGCAGCTGTGGCGGATCGCGAAGAACCTCGGCGGCATGGCGAATGGCCTTTTCAGGGGCTCCGACGAGGTCGGTGCTTCGTGGCTCGATTCCATCGAGGAAGCCACGAAACGGTGGTCCGACACCTGGGGCACCCCCGAAGGGCAACGCAACATCCGGGCGTTCTTCAAAGACCTCCAGGAGATCGTCGACGCCATCGCGGCAACCATCAAGACCGTCGCCGGCTTCATCCCGCGCCGGGACACCCGCACTCCTGAGGAGCGGGCCGCCGACGACCGCGAGCGGCGTGAGGAAGTCAAGAAGAACGGCTCGTGGTGGGAAAAGACCGTTGACTGGATAGGTGGCGGCGCCTGGGACGGCACTGGTGCACCCGGGGACTCCACCAAGAACGACCCTGCACCGGAGGGCCGCATCTCGCGCAGCGGCACGTTCGAGGGCCCTGAGGTCAGCGCTAAGGACGGATTCACCCCCGCCGGGGTCAGCGTGTTCCAGGGCGACGCCTCCGGCATCGACACGACCGGCTGGCAGGAAGCCAGGACAGAGGGGTCGTCGCTGATCGGCGACCCTGACGCCTGGCGGGAGAAGTGGGAGGACCTCACCGGTTCCATCGGCGACGGGTGGAACAACACCATCCGCCCAGCGTGGGACGGGTTCACCGGGCGGATCGGTGACATCGGATCCGGGTTCGCGACGAACGTCGGGAACATCGCGTCCGGCGCTTGGTCCGGCCTCACCTCCGGCGTGTCCGACGGCTGGAACAACACCATCGCACCAGCGTGGAACACGCTACGCACAGAGGGACTCGGCGGCCTGGCCGACGACTTCACCAGCTACATCACCGACGGCGCGGTCACCTCCTGGACGGACCTGCCCGGGAAGATCGGTGAAGGTGTCGGCAACATCATCACCACCCACTTCCCTGGCCTGTCGGGTGGCCTCGACACCCTCCGTACGAAGTTCAACGAAGGCACCGCCAAGATCGGTGAAATCTGGAATTCCCTGAAGGGGAAGCTCGCTGGGCCGATCAACTGGGTGATCGACACCGTCTACAACGACGGGATTGTCCGGTTCTGGAACGCAATTGGGCCGAAGATCGGTCTGCCGGAACTGACCACGATCGGTGGTATCAACGTTCCGTCCGACACTCCGGCGTTCGCGAAGGGCGGCACGGTCGGTGTCATGTCCGGCTACAGCCCGGGTGTGGATGATCGTTTGATCGCTGTTGGTGGCGGTGAAGCGGTGATGCGGCCGGAGTGGACGCGTGCTGTTGGCCCGGACTTCGTCGACAAGGCCAACGAAGCCGCCAGGTCCGGTGGCGTTGATGGTGCCCGGAAGTTCATGGGCGGCTTCGCGAACGGCGGCATCGTCGAATCCATCGTCTCCATCGTCGAAGACAAGTTCCCGGGCATGTCGATCACCTCGACCTTCCGGGACACCAACGACCTCCACGGCCAAGGTAAGGCGGTCGACATCTCCAACGGCGGCGACGCCGGCACCCCGGAGATGGATGAGGCGGCCCGGTTCTTCTACGAGAACTACGGCTCGAACCTGGCGGAGCTGATCCACTGGCCCCTCAACGGATGGCAGAACATCGACGAAGGTCAGCCGTTCAACTTCGGGGAACCAACCAACTCGGAGCACCGCAACCACGTTCACATCGCCTCCCACAACCCCCTCAAGGAGTTGTCGGAGGACGAGAAGAAGGGGCTGCTGGCCCGGCTGGGGTCGATGGTCTCTGGTGCCGCGAAGGCTGTGACCAACAAGTTCCGGAACCTTGCGGCTGATCTGTTCGAGAAGCCGCTGAACGCGTTGGGGTCAACCATCCCGAATCCGTTCCCCGGGTTGGGGGATTTCGGTCGGGTTCCGAAGGCTGCGTTCGACACGATCGCCAAGGCCGCGATCGCGAAGGTTCGCGGTTCGGCTGCGGCGAAGGACGGGTCCTCGGGGTCGTCGGGTGCCGCGTTGGGTGAGTGGGGAGGTTCGCAGGAGGACTATGCCCGCGAGATCGTCGCTGCGGCGAAGGATCGCGGACTACCCCCGGATGCTGCTGCTATCGGTGTCGCGACCGCGTTGGTGGAGTCCGGGATGCGGATGTACGCCAACAACTCCGTCCCGGAGTCGCTGGACTTCCCGCACGACGCGATCGGATCCGACTTCGACTCCGTGGGCCTGTTCCAGCAGCGGAACAACGGCGCGTGGGGCACGGTCGAACAGCGGATGAACCCCCGCGCGTCGGCCGGCATGTTCTTCGACCAGTTGATGACCAAGGACTGGCAGAGCATGGACCGCGGCGCAGCAGCGCAGGCGGTGCAGGTGTCCGCGTTCCCCGGTAAGTACGCGGAACGTATGGCGGAGGCCGACGAGATCGTCAACCGCCTCTACGGCGACCCGTTGGATCGGGACACCGGCGGCAACGTCCCCCCGGGCGATCACATCGTCCGCAACCGCACCGGCAAAGACGAGTACATGCTCAACCCCGAGGGGTTCGAGGTGCTCAAGCAGCTCATCGACATGGGTGAGAACCTGCTGCCGGCGCTCGCCACGATGCTCGGGCAACCGGCCGTCGCACCCGCAGGTCAGGTGGTCCTCAACGGCGCCCGCAAGGCCGTCGACGAAGCCCAACTCGCGTCCACCCCCGGGCATCTAACGGAGGCGGACATGCTCGCGAACATGGCGCCGGAAGCCCGCCAAACGTTCCAGGAATACGCCACCGTCCCCGAGGGCGGCACTCCGGAACAGCGGATGGCGCAGTGGGCGGACACCTATTCGCAGAAGTGGGCGAACTGGGGCCGGGAAACCGCCGGCGAGCTGATCGACGACGCCCTGTCCCCGCTGGGGTTGGGGGTGTCCGTCGGGACGATCGTCACCCAGGACGTCCCGGAAGCGATGACCCGCCTCGCACGGCTCCACGACATGGCAGCCCGCGGCTACACACGAACCCTGAGGTAGTAACCGCAGTTCAGGCTGGTATTCCTAGTCCCTTGTCGGGATCATGGGGTACAAACAAAACGAGACCCACCCGGCTAGCTTCCGGGTGGGTCTCGTTTTGTCGGTGCGGGAACTACAGGGTGTTCCTGACCTGCTGCAACGTGCGGATCAGTGCGTCGACATCGGTCGCGTTGCAGTAGACGGTGACCCCCGAGAAGTCCTCCAAGGAATCGATGCCGATCTGAACCTGGCCATCCTCGACCGCGAAGGACAACTCATGGTTGACGGTCTCGACAGACTCGAAGTGGAGGTTGGTGGAGGGGACGAGAGCGAGAGCTGCGGACATAGTGGTCTCCTTCGATGGCGAGAGGGGAGTGACCCTCGATTGGTTGAGCTTCAAAAGGGCGGACTGGGTGCAGATCCCTACTTCGCGTCGGCGACCAGCTTGTGGAAGTACGCACGCCCGGCCAGCCATGCGCGTGTATCGCTAGGCCGAGAGGCTGCGATGGACGTCCTCGAGGCGGGGGCCGCGCAAGAGGTGTTGATGGTGATCGTGCTGATGCCCGCGATAGGTGTCAGGACGGTTGAGACGTTGGTGGCCATGTGAACTCCTCCTGAACAGTGATGATCTCGGATTCGGGTCGTGCGGTGTGGCTGGCTCATGTCATGGCGCCTCTCCTTCTGCCGCGTCTGTTCGGAGGTGCCTGTAGACGGACGAGCGAGATACGCCGAGTTCGGCGGCAATCTCATCGAGAGTCAGCCCGTTGTCGCGCATCTGCCGGGCCACCTTGACCTTGTTGGGGGAGAGGGACGCTTTCCGTCCGCCCTTGCGTCCACGGGCTCGAGCTGCATCAAGGCCGGCGCGGGTTCGCTCGGATATAAGGTTCCGCTCGAACTCGGCAAACGCCGCGAAGATCTGGAAGACCAGATTGCCGTCAGAGGTCGTTGTGTCGATGCCTGACTGAGTGATGACACGGAATCCGACACCGCGGGTCAGGAGACCTTCGACCGTCTGAACCAGGTGAATCATCGATCGACCGAGGCGGTCGAGCTTCCAGACGGTCAAAGTATCGCCCTCGCGGAGGTGGTCGAGGCAAGCGCCGAGGGCGGGTCGCTTGTCGGTCGCGCCGCTGACGGTGTCGATGTAGATCCGCCCACAGCCCGCTGCGCGAAGAGCATCAAGTTGCAGAGCGTGATCCTGGCCGCCGGTGCTGATCCGGGCGTAACCAACTACGGCGGGATCGCCATCGGGGTTGAGCTCGAAGAGCTTCGCGGCTTCGTCGGATGTCCTTGGCATGCACCCATCGTGTCACTTCCCATGTCCAAAATCAATAGATTTCGGAAAAGAGTTCTGACACCTTCGGTCCTGCGGAAACCGCTGAACGCGCGGACGGTTCACATTCGGTCGTTTGTGAACAGCCTCGAACGCTGTCTAACGCCGTCGCTTCGTGCATAAAGAGCCGACTTTGAAACCTGGGAGAATGGAGGCACCGGGCATCTGGCGTCTGCTGGCCCGACGAAGTCACTTTCACCCGAGCGAGGGACACCCATGTCCGACTCACTGGACACTGCTGAGGCCGCTGAGTTTCTTGGCGTCAGCCCACCGACATTGACCTACTGGCGTTGCAAGAAGACCGGGCCCCGATATTGGAGGACGTCCGGACCCGGATCGCGTGTCCGATACGCCAAGTCCGACCTCCTCGCCTACATGCGAGACCGCATCGTCGAACCGGAGGTGGCATGACCAACGCACCCGGCAATGCTCAGCGCGCCAACCAAGCACACGAGGATGTGGAGGCGCTACTGGCGCGATACGACGACACCGACCTCATGGCGGCCTACGTCTCCGCGATGGGCGGCCTCCAACGCCTGCACGATGCGATCTGTGAGCACAATTCCGTCGTTGACCAGGCGGCACGCGCACTGGTCGGTGGCGGAGTTCCATTCGTCAACGACGGTGAAGTCGTCGAGGGGGCGATTCCGTTCGACCCCGAACGGACAGCAAACGTTGAAGACGGTGGACCCACTTCTGTCGTACGTCGTGGGCAGCTCTTCGAGAAGCAAGATCCCAGTGCGTGGGTCGCTGCCGCCGTCGGGGCCTTCGCCGCTCGGCATGGCGATCTGCCACTGAATGGCACCACAATCGTTCAGCGGTTGGGTGACGCCTTGTATCGACCGCCCGCACTGCTTCGTGACCATGAACTGAAGCTGCAACTGGCCTTTGGCTATCAGGAGAGCATGGATAGCGCGATGCATGAGATCGCCGATCTCCTCTCGCGGGCGACCAGCGGGTCGCAGGAGGCGGCGTAGGTGGCGGCGTACGAGTACCTCGGCAGCGACTACGCGATCCCCGATTTCAACGTCGCCCAGCAGAACATGAACAGCGCGATATGGGAATGCAAGGACGTAGTCCGGTTTGTGGAACGCAACGCCGCGACTCCTGAACGGATCGCCGGCGCACTGAGGGCGTACAGGGTGTGCCGCGAACGGCTCCTGTCGATCCAGCCGTACGTGAACAGGGGCGCAGGTCATAGGGACATCCCTGAAGTTCCACCGGGATTCGAGAAGTACGCCACCCCCCCCACTGAACAGAAGTAGGAGAACGACAACGCATGTCAGAGGGATACCGAAGCGACTGGCACCGTGCCAGTGTCGAGCGCGCCCAGGCCGCAGCAGCAGCGCAACATGAAGTCACCGCGGCGAAGAAGGCGGAGGCCGATCATGTCCTGAAACTCGACGAAGACTCGGTGGATGCCATCCGAGAGCGCTGGGCAGCCGAAGAACGCGAAGCCGCTGAGCGTGCGGAGGCTGACGAGCGGCGCCGTCGCGAGCGTGAGGCTGCCGAACTCGAGGAGGAGTTCGCCAGGCAAGCAGCCGTAAATGCGGAGGCACGCGAAAACTACGAGCGGTCTCAGGAGTGGATTGACCCCTACCATCGGGCGACAGTCGAACGCGCTCAGGCCGCAGCGGAGTTGGAGCGTCAACGCCAGGCGGAGCGTCGGGCGTTGGCCCGTGGGGGGTTTCGAGAGCTTCGGGAGATGCAGGGTGAGGGAGACTTCGCCGCGTGACGCATTGCCCGGATACGTGTTTGCTGACGGCAGGACCGTCGGCATGACACGGCTGCGTTGCGACTGTTGCGGCAGGTTCGTAGCGGTCGCAACGCAGCGTTGCCCCGGTTGCGGCGCGCGTCGGCCAGATCCAAAGAGGCGACGTGCTGGTTCAGCGGTTCGACCCGCGACCGACGGTCTCAATCCTGTCGATCTGGACGAGTTCGCCGGCATCGACGCAGATCAGCGGCAGCTCGATGAGCTTCTCGCGTCCGCTGATCTGCGTCGATGATCTACCCGAGGTGAATCCGCCGGCGCTCGTTTGACCGACGGCCTCGGGTGCGCGCCGTGCAGAGCGATTGGTCCACATTGCCTGCATGAGTCGCAGCCGAGCAAATGCCCCCCCGATCCCATTGGAGGGGGCATTTGTGGTTTCGCGGACGTGTTGCGTGTCCCTCCTTCTATGGAGTCCCGCAACTTGTACCGGATCCTCGTCTTTCCGCTGGTCGCGGTCGTGCACCGGCCGCAACGCAACGCGCCCCCACCATTGCGGTGGGGGCGCGTCCGATGATTGCAGAACGTGCGCGTTACGAGTTGACCAATTGGCTCGCTCGTTGGAACGTCACACCTAGAAGTTCGCCAATGTCCCTGACTGGAACCTCTAGATCGGCGAGGTCGTGCGCGAGGCGCTTCGACTCTGCGAGGGCTTGAGCTTCGAGTTTCGCGGCTGCTTCGCGCTCGCGTCTGATCTCGGCGGCTCTGTTCCCTGCGTCGATGCCGTCGACTTTGACGGTGATATCGACGGTGACGTCGGCTAGAGCGGTTCCTGTGGTGACGGCGATGTATTCGCGTGCCATCAAGTCGGATTCGGAGAGTCGGCGGGCTTGGGTGAGTCCGTCAAGTTCGGGGATGGCGACCATCCACCATTTGCCTTCTCGGGTCACCTCGACCCTGTAAGTAGACATCTAATCTTCCTTTGCTCGGGAGTCTGGGTCGGTGTTGCTGGGGTGGTCCGGGGCCTTGCGGCCCCGGACCGGTGGGGCTAGTTCTTGGATTGTTCGATGGCTTTGTGGACTTGTCGGACTACGCCGGGGGAGATGGTGTTGTGTCCGTCGGGGATGGAGACGGCCGTTCCGTTGGGGCCGGTCCAGTAGGTGTGGCTACCTACGGTGCGTTGTGGCGAGAAGCCCGCTTCTTGTAGGAGCTTCTTGATTCTTCGTGTTGGTTGTTCCGCAATCATGACTCTAGTCTAGCGCGGTAGACACTTTCTAGTCAAACGGAGTAGACGCTTTGCATGGACCGGATGCGGTACTATCATGGTACCTAATCCAGTACCACACACAGTCGCAGTAGTACCAACTCTCGTAAGCCAGGGGTCCACATGTCCGCCATCACCGCCACAGAAGCCCGACGAAACCTATTCCCACTGGTAGAACAGGTCAACGAAGACCACACCGCCATCGAAATCGTCTCAAAACGCGGAAACGCCGTCCTCATCTCCAAAGACGACTACGACGCGATCGTGGAAACCTCCTACCTCCTCAGGTCGCCGGCCAACGCCCGACGACTACTCGCCAGCATGGAAAAGGCCCGCCGCGGTGAATACACCGAAAGAGAACTCATCGAGTGAACATCACCTTCACCGACGAAGGATGGGACGACTACACCCACTGGTCGGTCACCGACCGCAAGAAACTCAAACGCATCAACGACCTCATCGAAGACTGCAAACGCGACCCGTACTCAGGCATAGGAAAACCTGAGCCACTCAAGTACGCCATGCAGGGCTACTGGTCTCGCAGGATCGACGAGGAACACAGGCTGGTGTACGAGGTGGCCGACGGGTCCTTAGTCATCATCGCGGCCCGCTACCACTACTAGACAGACGGAGCCCCCTCCCGCAACAGCAGGTGGGGGCTTCGGTCGGCTTAGGACACTAGTCGTGTTGCTGCGGTGCCGTACACCCGGCTGCGATGTCGATCATTTGAATGACAAAGGAAAGGCCTTGCGTGAGTGGATGATACGTGGATTTTAGACTGCGGCTACTTCGCCGATAGTGGCGTCTGATTCAGAGAGGGATCATCCGGTGACGACTGTCCCACCCGACCCGCAAGACCCGAACAATCAACAGCCCGGACCCGGTTATCCGCCACCCCAAGGCTGGCAAGGGCCGCCGCCGCAGCCTCAATCGTCATACGGCCAAAATCAGCCGCAACAGCCGTTCTACCCTCCGCCGCAGCAGCCTCCACCGACGTACCCTTCGCAGTACATTGCAGGGCCGCCGGCCAGGCCGAGCTACTACCCGAAGCTTGTCGTCGCGCTCATTGCAAGCATCTGCATCTGCATCGGCAGCCTCGGCCCGTGGGTCACCATCTTCGCAATCAGCAAGGCTGGCGTGGATGGAGACGGGGTCCTGACCTTGATACTCGGCGCTATCTCCGCGGTCGGCATTTTCAGCCTCATTTCGAGGAACGGACGCCCCAAGTACGGTGACCGCTGGGCGGGCCCGGTTGTTGGCGCCTTGTGTCTCTTTATCTCGATTCCAAATGCCTTCGACGTCGCCGACCAGGCCACGGAGTTCATGGGGCGCACCGTGGGCCCTTCGATCGGTTGGGGGCTCTGGCTCGTCATGGTTTCGGCGGCGGTCGTTTGTCTTTCGACGTTCCACGTAGCGCAGGAGATCGGTAAGGAGAAAAAGCAGCAGACTCAGCACAGCTAGCCCGGTTGGACCGGCGTCGTGAGAAATAGTCAAATCCTGTGGATCGGGCATCAGGCGACCTTCGAAGGATACCGGCGCGTCAGGGGCGA
>NZ_BAABFB010000023.1:0-208400 GCF_039540555.1 Rhodococcus olei
CAACGCGACCGAAGGCTTCGGCATCGTCGCCCCGCTCGCCGCCGCCGGGACGCGGCCATCCTGGGGCCGGCTGGCCCTGCTGGGTCTGATCGCCGGCGGTCCCACGTTCCTGGGTACCGTCGTCGGTCAGCACGTCACCAACAACACCCTCTCGATCGGATTCCTCGCTCTGGCCGCCGGATCGATCCTCTACGTGGTCATCGAGCTGCTCGCCGTTGCCCGCAAGAGCGGAATGAAGGAACTGGTGGCCTGGGGCATCCTGCTCGGCGTGGTGTTGGGCTTCGTCACCGATGCGGTGGTCACCGCTGCCGGTGCCTGACCAGCTGGCGTCGCCACACCGACCTCGATGCACGGGCGGTAAGGGAGCGATCGAGGGCCGAGTGCGCGAAACTCGACGAGGACAGGTTGGTGTTGGCCGAGGACACCCTGCCGGTACACCGGCCGATCCGGCCATCGGTGACGACGCCGGAAGATGCCCGGTCAGTGGCCCTGGGGCACAACTCACGCTCGGCGGTGGACGGTGGACGGTGGACAGGGCGGTGGCCCAGCCGATGGAGATCGGCCTGCGCGTCCGCCAGGGCCACTTGGTCCCCTTGTCAGCTGTGGCGTGCTCCGGGCTCGCCGGCTCTGGGCGGCTCCACTCCGTGGGGTCAGGTGGCCGTGGCAGACGGGCCGGGCACCGGCATTCGGTGGTCAGGTTCCGTTGTCCTGGTCGTGAGGACCGGTCGCTTCCGCTGGCAACCCGGAATCGCCGCTGGCGTCGCCTGTCGCCCGCGAATCTGGACCACTTGTTTGACACGTGTCCGCACCGAAGTAGAAGACGACGACTGTTGCGGTGAGATAGGTGAAGTTGCTGATGAGCGTCTGGGTCAGGGGGAGAGAGCGCGTCCTGCTCGCTGGGTTGGACGTGCACCGCGTTTGGGGCAGGTTTCGCCGGGGGTGGCTCCTTGCATGAATGCTGTGATGGTGGCTTGGTCTCCGCCGACCCCACCGTTGTGCGGATCCGCGCCTTACGAGCCGCCAGCCGCTCCGGTCAACCGGGAGGCTGACCCCGCCGGGGCTCCTCGTCGAGCACTACGGCGGCTGTGCTCCTACCGCGTCACCAACTATGTTTGTGTCTTCGCGCGGTGCCGGGCACCCCGAGTGGAATGCTCGGCTCGTGTGGGATCGTCTGGAAGCGCAGTGGGTGGATCCCACATGACGCCTTCGTAGGTGTGTAGGACGACGCGTTCGGTGGCTGCCAACGACACCGCATCCGATGCAACCGCGTACGCGCATCGGGGGGCGGAGGTGCTCGTCACGGTCACCATGTTCCCGCCCTGGGGCCCTGACGACCTCGAGGAGGCCGCACACCCGCTGCGGGCGCACGCGGTCGGCGCCTACCGCAACTTCGAGTCTCCCCCTCCCCTGTCACGTTCGACCGGGCGTTCCCCGGTGCGACGGGTGAACGCGTCCGCGAACTCGCCGCGCGCTACGACCCGGAGGGGGTGCTGCGCCGGGTCGGTGCTGTGTGAAGTGCCAACTCGTGGCGCCAGCGCGGTGCCACCGTGCCGCTTTGCGCGCTCACTTCGCCTGGGCGAGTCGGACCGCGTCGGCGCCGGCGGGAAAACGCAGTAGACCGGTCGTGTCGTGGACGGCCCGCCACACCGTCTCGGCGACGTCGCTCTCCTTGGTGTACAGGTCCTGGCTCGCGAAGTCGTGCATGACACTTTTCGCCCACGGTGCGTAGGGCTCCGGGACGAGCTCGTCCACCGGCCCGCCGTTCGTCGCCCGGGCCGCGAAGTTCGTTGTCAGGCAGGCGCCCGGCTCGACCACCTTCACCTGAACCCCGAAGGGAGCGAGCTCGAGCGCGAGGGATGCACTGAATCCCTCGACGGCCATCTTGCTCGCCTTGTAGACAGCCGAGAGCGGCATGTGTCCGAGTACCACGCTGGAGGTCACGTTGACGACCACGCCGGAGCCGCGCTCGCGGAACTGTGGCAGCACCGCCTGCGTCGTCGCCATCACGCCGAACGTGTTGGTCTCGAATACTTCCCGCACGCGGGCCATGGGAGTCCCCTCGAACACGCCGATCGACGGAACGCCTGCGTTGTTCACCAGGACGTCGACGGACCCCGCGGCTTCGAACGCGGCGACAATGGTCTCGGGCTCGGTCACGTCGAGCTCGACGACGCGGAGCCGGCCCGACTCGGGCAAGACACCCGCAGGCCGGGTGCGCGTCGTGGCGATGACGTTCCACCCCTGCGAGTGGAAGTGACGAGCGATCGCCCGCCCGTATCCGGACGAGGCGCCGGTGATCAGAACTGTCTTCATGTTGCGATCCTTGGGATGTGGTGGGATCCGCGGATCGGAAAGACATCTTCCTGCTCCGGCGGACCTGCTGACCTTCCCATTGAATCGCTGTGACCAGTGCAATCAGTAGAACTATCGGACCTTGTTCTTGCATGATCCTCCCACGGTCAGGCCAGGACGCCTGCCGGGGTGCGGGCGGTGTCGCGCAGGCGGGCCGCGTCCCGGCTCGGAGGTGCACCGAACTGGCGGCGGTACTCGCGGCTGAACTGTGACGGGTTGTCGTAGCCGACGCGGCGGCCGACTCCGGTGACGTCGCCCGGGTGGGTGGCGAGCAGCAGTCGAGCCTCCTGGAGTCGAAGCTGTTTCTGGAACTGGATGGGGCTCATCGCGGTCACCGCCTGGAAGTTGCGGTAGAAGGCGGACACGCTCATGCCGGACAGGCGGGCCACGTCCTCGACCCGGAAGGGCTGCGCGTAGTTCTCGCGGATCCAGCGAACGGCACGGGAGACGTGGGCCAGGCCGCTGTCGGCGAGGCCGAGCTGGCGCACGGTCGCGCCCTGTTCCCCGGTGATCAAGCGCCACAGGATCTCTCGTTTGATCAGCGGGGCGAGCACGGCGCGGTCGTGGGGTTCGTCGAGCAGGCGTAGCAGCCGGACGACCGCATCGAGCAGTGCCGGCGGGGCGTCGCTGACGGCGAGCGCCGACGGCGCACCCCCACCGTCGCGGGGGATGTCTCCGGGGCCGGCCTGCAGCAGCAGTTCGGCAACCGCGGACGGCTCCAGCGTGAGACCGAAGCCCAGCGCCGGCTGTTCGGGGTCGGCCCGGGTGAACTGTCCGGTGACGGGCAGGTCGACGGATGCGACCAGGTACTGGCCCGCCCCGTACTCGTAGACCCGGTCACCCAGCGCGAGACGTTTGGCTCCCTGGGCGATGACGGCGAGCACCGTGCCGGACATCGACGGTGTCGGCGGATCCGAACGATCGATCTTCGAGATCAGAACGCCGTCGATGGCCGTGGTCCGGTCGGGGCGGGTATGCCGGGCCAGCAAGGTGCGGAGCTCGTCGAGGTACATGCCTCTATTGCAGCACTGTTTGGCACCGCCAGCTCCCGTGATCGCGAGGATTGTGCAAGCAGTAGCGAGCATCGTTCTAACATTTCCACAGGTCAGGCCGGTTCAATGGAGCCATCCCATTTCCAGAGCTGGACAGGAATACACCATGATCGCCAACTATGGCTTCAACGCCACCCTGACCGCAAAGCCCGGCTCGGGTGACCGGCTGGTCGACGTGCTGCTGAACGGCCTGAACGAGGGCAGACCCGGCGCGAGCGAACACTGTGTCGTCTACCTCGTCTCGCGTTCCGCGTCCGACCCCGACGTCGTCCACGTCACCGAGGGCTGGACCAGCGAGGAGGACCACCACCGGATCTTCGCCGGCGAAGCCGCACAGGCCATCGTGGCGCAGATCGGCTCACTGCTGGCCACGGAGTCCGAATACACCGACTACGTCCCGGTCTGCGGCAAGGCCGACTTCTGATCCCGCGGAACGAAACCCACCCGTCCAACCGTCCGACACCACCGAGAGAGGCCTACGGCCATGACCCTGGCACGACCCGCCCTGGACCCCGAACTGCGCGAGCTCCTGGCCGACATGCCACTGATGTCCGAGCTCAGCCAGGAAGTTCTCGCCGAGCTGCGCCGGCTCCCCTCGACGCCTGTCGAGTCCCTTCTCGCCGACCGGAAGGTGGACCGGCGGGAGATCACGGTGGCCGCCGAGGACGGCACACCGATGCCGTTGTCCGTCTTCAGCCCTGCGAACCCCGACCGCATCTCGCCGGCACCCTGCATCTACTGGATGCACGGCGGTGGAATGGTTATGGGCGACCGCTTCTCGCAGATCGACATACCCCTGGACTGGCTCGACGAGTTCGGGGCGGTCGTCATCTCGGTGGACTACCGGCTGGCACCCGAGGCCACCGGCAGCACCCTCGTCGACGACTGCTACCAGGGACTGCGCTGGGTCACCGAACACTCCACCGAACTGGACATCGACCCCGCGCGGATCGTCGTCGCGGGCGTCAGCGCGGGTGGCGGCCTGGCCGCCGGTGTCACCCTGC
Source organism: Rhodococcus olei (assembly GCF_039540555.1). Taxonomy (NCBI): domain Bacteria; kingdom Bacillati; phylum Actinomycetota; class Actinomycetes; order Mycobacteriales; family Nocardiaceae; genus Rhodococcus; species Rhodococcus olei. The sequence goes on from NZ_BAABFB010000023.1 coordinate 4,409, forward strand.
GGGCCCGCGACCTCGGTGGCCCGGCGATCGCCGCGCAGGTACTGGTCTGCCCCATGCTCGACCACCGCAACACCAGCACGTCCAGCCACCAGTACGCCGGCGTTCCCGGCGTCTGGACCCGCGAGATGAACGAGTTCGGATGGCGCGCAGTCCTGGGCGACCTCACCACCGACGAGGTGTCCCAGTACATCTCGCCCGCGCTCGCCGACGACCTCTCCGGCCTGCCGACCACCTACATCGACACTGGCTCCGCCGAAGTCTTCCGCGACGAGGACATCGACTACGCCACCCGCATCTGGACGGCCGGTGGCCAGGCCGAACTCCAGGTCTGGGCGGGCGGCTTCCACGGCTTCGACACCCTGTACCCGCAGGCGCAGATATCGGCCACGGCCCGCCGAACCCGCACCGACTGGCTGGCCCGACACCTTCCCGCGTACGCCGCCGAATGAGGACGTAGCTGACTCGGACGTCCCGATCGTTGGCCAGTGTCCGGGGGAGGCGTGCGCGGAACCCCGGGGGACGGGCCAGGGATCACCACCGGTGCGAGCGCTGCCTGCCCCGAGGACTGTCGGAGTTGCCCACAACGAGGCGCGCATCGCAAGGAGAGAATCATGAGCACGAGTCCCATCGATCCGCAGCGCATCACTGTCGACGGCCTGTCGATCCGGTATGCCGAGAGCGAGAACCGCGGTCCCGCCGCGCTGTTGCTGAGCCCGTGGCCCGAGAGCGTGTATGCCTTCGAGTCATCCTGGGCGGCCATGGCGGAGAACCTTTGGGGGGACCTTCACCCAGCTCCTGGTCAACCGCGGCCTGGGAGCCGCGGCCGTGACGATCGACTCGGCGCCACCCGAGGGCGTGCGGGTCAATCCGCCGTTCCAGATCAAGTCCCTGTTCCCGGTCTTGTCGAACCCGGCCAACCGGCACCGGGCAGTGGGCTTCACCAAGGAGCAGTTCCACTACGCGTTTGCCAACACCTGTAGCCGTGAGGAGTCCGACGCGGCCTACGACCGTCTCCACATCCCTGCGCCCGGCAGCTGGGTGTGGTCGTACGGCCTGATAGCGAACTGGAAGCCGGGGCATCAGGAGACCTGGGTCGACTACGACCTGGACGACCGTGCCCCGCTGCTGTTCATCAGCGGGGGCATGGACCACCTGATACCGCCCGCGGTGATCCGCTCAAACGCCAAGAAGTACCGCAACTCTGAGGCGTTGACCGAGGTCGACGATTCTCCGGACCGCTCACACTTCACCGGCCTCGGCGGAGGTGGCCGGCGTGAACACCCTCACCGGCGAAGGACTGAAGGAGGTGCTCCAGGATGCGAATGTGGTGGTCGATGTATCCAATTCGCCGGCGTTGGCCGACGACGACGTCATGGCAATCGGGCCGCGCAGCTGCGGATCCGGATCGTCGGCACCTGCTATGTCACGCGAATTCTGGTGCGCGACAACGTGGTGTTCGGTGCGTACGGGTTCGGTCTCGACGACGGCGGGCGGTACCTGATCCTGGCCGACGCGGTGATCCTCGCCGCGGGCGGGCACACCCGGATCTGGCGTCGCACCTCCTCCAGGCGCGACGAGAACACCGGGGGAGCGGTTCATGGCACGGTACGACCTCAACCGAACAGTTCGGGGTGTTCGGTGATGTATTGACCGACCGTTGACGCGGGCTGTCCGGTGATTTTCTCCATGTCATCCGTCGCGCGGTCGTAGCGTCCAGCTCGGTGTAGCAGCGCCATAGTGGCCAGGTGCTGTTCGAGGTGGGCGGGTAGACCGAGTGGTTTGAGTACGTTTTCGACCCAGGTTTCATGGGAGATGTCGGCGCCACGTATCGGTCGGCCCAGGCCTCGGGTGTATTCGGTGGCCAGGCCGTCGATGTCCAGGCTTGTCGGGCCGGTCAGTTCGTAGATGTTGCCGATGGCCGGCGCGGGATTCTGGAGCACTAGTGTGACTGCGCGGGCTACGTCGCTGGTGGCGATCGGTGATGTTCGTCCTGCACCGAAGGGTAGGGCAAGCAGGTTGTTTTCCCGCAACGAGGGTGCGGCGAACCGGGTGAAGATCGGGTTGTCCAGAAAAGCAGTCGGCCTGACGTGCACGACCGGGATCTGCGACCAGTTCATGACATGTTCGGCGAGGTAGTGCAGACGATGCTGGTGGGATTCGCCCTCGCTCGTCAGGGTCATTTGCGAGACGGTCATCTGGGACATATTGACCACCGCTTCGAGGTGGCCGTTTTCTCTTGCGGCGTCGCAGATTACGGCTGTGGCCGTGAGGTAGTCCGGTGAAACACTCATAGAGAAGAACATGCGGTCGACGCCCTCCATCGCCGGGACCACGTCGCGGGGTTCTGTCAGGTCCGCGACCACCACCTCGGCGCCGAGTGCGCGCAGCGGGTTGGCTCGCGCGTCGTCTCGGTGCACCAACGCCCGAACGCGGTGCCCGCCAGTGCGCAGTCGCTCGACAACCTGTGTGCTGACACCTCCGGTACCACCGCCGGCGCCGGTGATCAGGTATAAGGGATCAGCCATACCCGCCGCCTTACGGGGTGCCTTCCCAGTGTTTGGCTAGCGGTGTCCCGATGAACCTTTCCAGCATCGCCCGGGAGAGCTCCAACACGGAACTGCGCGGACGGTGGTTGACGATCAGCCGCTGGGCTTTTCCGTCAGCGTTGAATGTGACCAGAACGACGACGCAGAGCGGAGCGCCGTGCACCGCCGATGCGTAGTCCTCGAGGAAACTGTTGTCGCCGCACGGGCCGGCGTACCGGAAGTCCTGGAACTCGTATATTTCCCGGGCTGCCACCACGACCTCGTGGACGGCTTGTGCGCCCTGGATGGCTCCGTCCCACGCAGGGCCTTCACCGGTGACATCGTCGGCAAGGTTGTCGAGCCACGCCGGGTAGTACGGTTTTCCCTGATATGTCGACGCCACGCTGACCTCCATCCGTGCCCGTTCGCTGGCCGACTGTTGACGGCTACCTGTCGGGTGCGTTTGTTGCTAGGGGGTTCCGTGCCAGTACTTCGCGTACGGGGTGCCGGCGAATTTCTCCAGCATCAGGCGCGAGAACTGCAGCATTGCGCTGCGTGGCCGGTGGTTGACCACGACACGCTGCGTCTTTCCGGCTGAGTTGAGGGTGACCAGGACAACCACATGGGTGGGCATGCCGCGGACCGAACTGGAGTAGTCTTCGAGAAAGCTGTCCACGCCGCACGGGCCGGCGTAGTTGAATTGCTGGTCGTGGTAGAGCTGGCGGGCCGAAGTGAGGATGGTCCGAACATCATCGGCGCCATGCGCGGAGCCGTCCATCGCTGCGGCCTCCAGGGTGACGTCGTCGGCCAGATTGTCCAACCACGTTGGGTGGTAAGGCGATCCCATGTACGTCAAGCGGCGCCTCCTGTCGGAGTCGGCAGCGAATCTGTCCGGTGGTGTGACGGTCGCGAGTCGAGACGATGTGAGTATGCCCCCACAACGTGCCGTTTAGATGGGATCGGTAGAAATCGGTTGCTCCGAAGGCATTTCGTGCCGCCCGTCTGTGGGCGGTTGGCGCGTGGGTTGCTGCATCCCGGTAGGTCGATCGATTGCCGCCCAATCGACCCGGAGCACATGGCCTCCGGCGCACACTGTTCTCGACACAGGACGCACGACAAGAGGGTGGGCGCCCGTGAACGCAGTCCGAGCTGCCGCTGTTCGACCTAGCCCTGTGCGTTACCGTCGCGACGGAGCTGTCAATCGGGTTGTCGCCTGGGGTCGCCGCGGTGGCGGCAGGCGTGGGAGTCGCTCGGGTCGGAGGCCGGTCGCGCCGCACTCCAGCAGCAGGCGTGGGTGAAGATCGCCATCGCCGAACTGGCCGGCGTGAATCCGCACCACGAGATCGACCGGGCCTGACGACGCGCACCATGACCCCGGTGCGGTCACCCACAGCCTGTAGGTGGCTTTGACGGCGATCTGTCGTGCGACATACGTGCATCGGTAGGCGGGGTTCGGGGGTATCCAGGTCGCGGCGTCGCCGTCGCCCTTGCGTTGGTTGGTGGGCCCGTCGACCGCTTGCAGGTTCAGGGGGTCGTTGGCGAAGTCACGGCGGGTGCGTTCGTCGAGCTGCTGGGCGCCCTTATGCCCGGCGTCCGCCAGGGCGACGACATGGTCGATCTCCACAGCGTTCGACGTGTCCTCGACGCGGGTGAAGGCGATGGTGGTGCCCGTGTACGGGTCGTCGAGCACTCCGGTGGCGACGGTGCATCCGTTCGTTCCGGGTTTGAGGGTGATCTCTCGGAGGTCCCGCCGAAGGATGTCGTTGCGGGTGTCGCAGCCGTTGTGTCCGCCGTCGACGGTGACGTCGTCGGACCAGGTCTGTCCGAATAGTTTCCGGTCGTATCCGGTCATCGGGGCGCGCCCCTTGACCGGTAACGTCTCGAGCCTGTCCTGTGCGGCGGTCGCGGCATCGGGGGTGTCGGCGGATGCAACCGGTGCCGGTGCCGCCATCGGGGTCGGCTGGGAGGTCGTCGGTTCGGCCACGTTCGTCGAGGCATTCACCGACGTGGTCGTCGGAAGGGTCGACGTTGCAGGCGGCGGCTCGGACGATGCCGGGGTGTGGTCAGCGAGCTGGTCCCGCGGGGGCGCGGGGGCCACGGCGCCGCCGATCGCCGCGAACGCGCCCGCACTCACCCAGGCGGCGGTCCTGCGGCGGGTGATCCGCATCCAGTCCAGGTGCCCGCGAAGCAGTGCCAGGATGCGGTCCGGGCAGTTGATGGCGTGCGGAGGTCGACGACGACCACTGCGCCGTGTCCGTCCAGAGCGCTGGTGACCGGGTCGGCGCTGATGACCGAGGCGGCTCGCCAGTTTGGCGGCGGCTGCGGACGAGATGGCGGGAGCTCGCGGAGGTCGGTCCCAGGGGGTCAGCGCACTGAGAGCGATGACCGGATCCGGCCGACCGTGAGGTACGTCGCGATCATCAGCAGTCCGACGTAGACGTCGTTCTCGAACCAGCCGAACACGGTCTGCTTTTCCGCCGTGAACGTGGTCGGGTAGTAGAAGACGCTGACCGCCAGCAGGACGACGAGGTAGGCGAGCACGCCGACCTGGGCCCAGGCCTGCTGTCGCCGGGCGAGCCACACCGAGCCGAATCCGACGGCGTAGAAGAGCCAGGCGGCAGGTGTCGTCATGGTGAAGGTCGGGTCGGCGATGCCCGCGATCGCCGCGTACCCGGTGTGGACGGCGGACAGTGTGAACGCGGCCGCGAGCACCCGCGGGACGGCGCTGGTGGTCGCGGTGGCGGGGGTGGTGGCGGTGGTGGTCGGCATGGACGGCTCCTTGCTCGGGCGACCCTCGCGGTCGCCGTACGGCCCGATCGTCGGTCGGAAGCCCGGCGGGGCGACAGCCACAGCGGCGAACTGTGGGGGCAGCGTGGGGGTCGCGTGGCTGGGCGCCGGGCGCTGCGCCGCACAGGCTGGATGTGTACCGAACACACCCATCCTGGAGGTCAACATGAAGGTCGTCAGCCCCACCACCCAGTCCCGCCCCGACGTCAACGAGATGGTCGTGATCCACCGCGCCTTCCGGCGCGAGTTCACCGCGCTGCCGAAGCTGATCCGGGCTGTCGCCGAGGGTGATACGGCGCGGGCCGCGCTGGTCGCGGAGCACCTCACGCTGATCCTCGACGGGCTGCACATGCATCACACCGGCGAGGACGCGGTGCTGTGGCCGCTGCTGCAGGTGCGTGCCGCCCCGTCGACGGCACTCGTCGAGACGATGCAGCACCAGCACGAGCTCGTCGACGGCCGCACCGAGGAGGTCCGGACGCAGAGTGGCGTCTGGGCGCAGGCCCCGACGTCGATCGGCGGCGAGCAGCTCGCGCAGCTGGTCGACGACCTGGCGGCCGCGCTCTTCGAGCACCTCGAGCTCGAGGAGCGGGAGATCCTGCCGCTGGTGTCGCGACACATCACCGGCGAGGAGTGGCAGAGCCTCGGAGACCACGGTCGCGATGCGATGTCCACCCGGCAGCTCCCGCTGATGTTCGGTGCCATCCTCGAGGAGGCCGACGCCGACGAGCGGGGCCGGATGCTGGCGCAGTTGCCGGCCCCGGTGCGTCTGATCCTGCGCACCATGGGCGCCCGTCAGTACCGGCGCTACATCACCCGCGTGCGCGCCGCGTGAGCCCGGCGACCAGGTCGGCGAGCTCGGGCGCTGCTGCGGCGCGGCCGGCGTTCCAGGCCGCCTGGAAGGCGTCGTCGCCGAGGAGGCTGCGCGTGGTGGCGAGGTCCTGCGCCGCGAGCTCGCGGGACACCGGGAACCGGGGGTCGACCGCGTCGGTCACCGACAGGGACGCCGACGCAGCGAGGAGTGTGGCAGCGGCCCGCGGCTCGTCCAGCCGCACGGCGACCCCGGCCAGGGCGGGCAACGCGTAGCTCAGGGGCCAGCTCATCCGGGCGTCGAGCGACAGGGTGATGGACTCGCCGAGCAGGGCTGCCGTGCCGGCGATGTCACCCCGGAGAGCGGTGACCGTGGCCCTGCGCGTCAGGCAGGTGGCGAGGGTGAAGTCGTTACCGAGGCTCCGTGCGATCTCGAGCGCACGGCCGAGCACCCGGTCAGCCTCGTCCAGGTCGCTGCGGACCAGTGCGAGCTGACCGAGCGCGACCAGCGTGTGCGCCTCGACCCACGTCAGGCCGGCTCCCGAGGCGCCCGCCAGCGCCTCGTCGAGCAGGTCGCGGGCCTCGTCGAGCGCTCCCACGAAGACCGCGGCGTGCCCTGCCAGCGTCGCCGCCTCGGCCGCGAGGCCGGCCTCGTCGACGCGACGGGCGATCGGGACCACGGCGTCGGCCACCTCCCGCATCCGGGTGATGTCACCGGTGGCGAACAGCAGACCCATCCGGCCGATCAGTCCCCTGGCCCGGACAGCGTCGGAGGCCGGCGGTTTCGCCCGGTCCAGCCACTCGAGCCCCTCGCGGGCATGCCCTCGCAGAGCGAGGTAGAGCCACAGGGTGGCCGCCAGCTCCGCGGCATCGTCGTCGCGGTCGAGTTCGAGCAGACGCAGGTACGACGAGCGCACGTTGGCGTGATCGGCCTCCAGCCGGTCGAGCTCGACCCGCAGATCCGGACCGCGCAGCCGCGGGCCGGCGGCGAGGGCGCTGGAGTGGAACCACCGGGCGTGGCGATCGGCTGCGGCCGCCGCACCCCCGGCGGCAACGAGTCGCTGCCCGGCGTACTGCCGCACCGGCTCGAGCAGCCGGAAGCGCGGTTGGTCATCGGTCGGCGCGCTGCGGGCGACCAGTGAGTGGTCGACGAGCACGGTCAGCGGGGCGAGCACGTCGGCGATCCCCGTCACCGCGGCGGCCGCATCGAGGGTGAAGCCGCCGGAGAAGGCCGCGAGCTGCTCGAACACCGCGGCGTCGGTGGGGGCGACGAGGTCGAGGCTCCAGCCGAGCGCGGCCGTCATCGTGCGCTGGCGCTCCGCGAGGTCACGCGGCCCCGGGGGCGCCCCGTGGACCTCGAGGCGAGCGAGCAGCGCCGCCGGGGTCAGCAGCCGCGCGCCCGCCGCGGCGAGCTCCAGCGCCAGCGGCAGCCCGTCGAGGCGACGGCAGATGGCCGCCAGGACCGGGGCATTGTGTGCGTCGAGCGTCAGATCGGCTCCCGCCGCGGTGGCGCGGTCCAGGAGGAGCTGGACCGCCGCGGCAGTTCGCACGTCGTCGTACCGGTCGCTCCGGGGGAGGGGCAGCGGGCCGAGACCGACCTCGTGCTCGGACCGGACGCGCAACGCGGCGCGGCTCGTGACCAGCAGCACGAGCCCGGGGCACCGGGTCAGCAGGTCGGCCACCGCGGGCGCCGCGTCGAGGAGGTGCTCGAAGTTGTCCAGGAAGACCAACGCGCGGCGGCCCGCGAGCGCGGCGACCAGCCGGCCGGTGACACCGCCCGCGCCGCGCTCGGGCAGGTCGGCGGCGGCGGCGAGCTGCGGCAGGACCTGCGCCGGATCGCGGACGAGGGCCAAGTCGACGGCGACGGCGACGTCGTAGGAAGGAGCCAGCTGCTCCAGAACCGCGAACGCCACCCGGGTCTTGCCGACGCCGCCCGGTCCGGTGACCGTGATCAGGCGCCTGCCGGACGACACCAGCGCCGCGATGCGCTCGATGTCGCCGTCCCTGCCGATCAGGTCGGTCGGCGGCGCGGTCACCGACCAGGTGCCCGCGCTGCGAGCGGCGGGACGCGCGGACGCGGGAACCGCAGCGCCGAGGAGGGCGCGGTCGGCGTCGTCGAGGTGGAGCGCGGCGGCCAGTGCCCGCACCGTGTGCGGGTAGGGCCGCTTGCGCTCCCCGCGCTCGAGCGCGCTCACGGCTTTCACCGAGAGACCGGCTTGCTCGGCGAGTTCCTCCTGGGTCAGGCTGCGGGACGTGCGCAGACGCCGCAGGACGGCACCGAAGCTGTTCTCGTTCGCCTGCGCCACGGCAGGGACGCTAGTTCACTGGCGGCACCATGACACGATTCAGGGGTAAGCCAGGTGTGGCGTGAGGAGCAGTGCAATCGCCGAGGTTATGCAACCGGGTGGCGAGGGTGGGGACCGCAAATAGGGGTTGGCCCCGGCATTGGGAATCGCCTCGGCCCCGCTTCGAAAGTCGAGGGTCAGGCCGTCAGTTGTCCATCGTGCGCTTCCTTTCCCAGTCGGGTCCAGGGCCGGGATCGCCAGATGCAGGTATTTGAGGATGGATTTTGCTCGTTCGGAAAGTAGCCGCTGGCCCGCATCGCGCGCCTGGTTCGGTCAAACTGATCCGGCCCCACCCGGGCGGCTCGGGTTGGACCCAACCGAGCCTTGCTCGGTGACGGTGTGACGGCTTGAAATGGCCCCACCACTGTCCGGCGTGGTGCCCGGTCCGCGTGTGCGGGGGATCTCCACCGCCGAATACGCCTGTCTGGAACCACAGGACGGGCACGACGAGCCCGTCGGCGACCCGCCGCACTGCGTGTATCTACGCGGGGGTGATGCGCGAGCACCTTGCTGGAGGAGACGGACCGGCCGCGGATCGCGACACCGTACGACCTGTCGGTCAGGTGTGGTCTCGCCGGCAACGCCGTCGAGCGTGAGTTCCCGCGGGGCCCCCGGGAAGTCTGGGCGACGTCCGTGCAATCGTCTCGGGCGGCGGTTGTCGTGCGGGACCGTGTCAGAACTGGAAGCGGGTCAGGCCGCCAGGCTCGGTTGTCGAGGTCACGATCGCCGAGCGTGGCTCAATGCGGTACACGTTCCACGGCGGCGGCCCCTGCGCCGGCGCGTTGAACGGGGCGGTGATGCCCGACCCGCTCTCGTCCGGCTCCGCCGGCCAACCCTGGTCCGCCCACGCCTTCGCGATGCGCGCCACCGCGCCCTGCTCGGTTACCCGCACCGCGTCACCCTCGAGCACGACATCCGCGCCGCGGATCGACACTGCCACCGAACATCGGCGATCGCGCGCGACGTTGCGCCCCTTGCGCGTACCCGAGCCTGTCTGGAACCAGAACGTGCCGTCCACCCAGAGGGCACCGACCGCAGTCACGTGCGGACTGCCGTCCTCGTTGACGGTGGACAGCCACGTCGTGCGGGAGTTCACTGCATCTGGACCCGGCGCCGCCCCCGCATCGAGCGTCTCGACGACGGCGGCCCAGTCCACCGGGGGCAGCCCATCGGTCTTACCCAGATTGATGGTCTCCATCTCATGAACGTACCCGCCTGTATGTTCCCGCAAGCACAATCGGCGACGAGACTGGCGGCCAAAATGTCGGCGCTCCGAACGAGCTGGCAACGCGGTGATGTCGGTGGACGTGGAACACTCCGCCTGGGAATGCCATAGTCGCTCTTACCGGCCCTGCCACTGCAACGGCCCGCTTGGGTAACACCGAAGCCTGTGGGTCGATTGTCGTACACGGTGACCGCGTGTGGTCACAAGGGCGGGCAGGGGAACACGGGAGGGTTTGGTGACCGAGGCCAAGAAGTGCGCGCGCTGCGGCCATGCGTGGGCGATCGCTCGGCACGAGCTCTGTGGGCAGTGCGAGTCACGGCAGAGGGCCGCTGATGCGTGCAAGGCACGGGAACAAGCCGCCGTACTGGCAGCCGGCGTCAACGTGACGTCAAGGACTGGGGTGAAGCCGTGGCGGTTGCCGCTTGCCATCGCGGCTGTGGCCGGTGTGGTCCTGGTTGTCACCGTGGTCGTCAGTGGAGGTTCTGATTCGGGTGACCCGTCAGTGGTGGCGGATCCGACGATGACGGAGGTGTTCACCACCACTGAGACACCGGATCCATACCTGGTGGAGTCGGATCCGACTTTCACCGATGCGGAGATCCGGTCTGTGGCTGCAGAATCGGCCTACATCGCGACTCTCGACGAGGAGGGCGTGCCGTACAACAGCCGGTCCCGAGTCATCGAGCTCGGTAGGACTGCATGCGAATCGTTGACGATCGCCATGAGTCAAGGCGTGGACCGGAGAACTGCCCAGTTGCTCCTTGCCGATCAGTACCAGCAGGCATCTGATGGTTACAGCCTCCAGCAGACCCTTACGTTGGTTGCAGCGGCATCCGGCGCGTTCTGCGCACGCTGACCTAGCGGGACGGTCAGCTGAACGGTGTGTGGGCCCGGTGATTTCCCGTCGAAGAGCGCTTCAATCAGTTCGGGGTAGGAGTTGGTGGCCTCGTTGCCGTTTGCGGCTGAACAGGCGGAATTCGCTGTCTCGGACGGTGGTGATCGCGCGCTGTCCGTCCCACCTCCGTTCGACGGCCCCGGCGAAGGTGATCCATTGTCGTGGCGGCGTATCCCTGGACAGTCAACAGGCTGCGGAATTCGGGGATGCCCGCGACGACTTACGGGCGATCGTGTCACGAGTGGGGCAGGCGGCCCGGCGCGATGGGCGGGAACTCGTCCTGGTCCTGATCGTCGACGGCGATGTCGTCGAGTTCGGCGGCCAGTTCGAGGCCGGGGCGCGCCATCTGTGGAGCAGGGGGAGCGGCAGACCCAACCCCGCCCGCCGTCGCGGTACTCGCTTGTCGACGGAGCGATCCCAACATCGACTGTCGACGCCCTCCACAATGTCGATTCCCCCGTCGAGCCACCTAACGGTTCTCAGCCCTGAAGGCGGTGTCGTCAAGGTCGAGTACCTGAAATGCACTCGGCCGCAAGCCTTAACAGAAGTCTGACGAACCTATGGCGCCTCGGCGAGACGGTCGCGAGCCGGCCGGGGAGGGGACCGACCCCATGCGGACACCTCGTCCCGGACACCTCGTCCCGGACGACACTGGTGGACGAAGGTGCGAGTCTCACTGACGCAGCGGCCCGCAGCCCCCAATGAGAGTCAGCGGGTCCGGCGATACGGCAGACTCGTTACCGGTAGCGGCGGGCAGGCCTGGGCGGCAGCAGCGGAGCCACCCGCTCCCACAGATCATCCGGAACAAGATCGACAGACACCGCCCGCACCTTGCCCAAAACCCCCGAGTCACGCCATCTGCCACGCCGAACTCATTCTGAAACGGTCAGTAACCACGCGGCATTGCGATTAACACGGCATTGATCGCCTCGGCGAGGTCGGCCACGTACCACCCATTTCGGCGGAGGTGCGCTACCGTGCCAGCTGCGCCTCCTCGTCGAGCCGGCCGAGCTTGTACGGGTTCGCGATAGAGAAGATGCGGGTGATTTGCCCGCCCTCGATCTCGAAGCTGATGGCGCCGGCGAGCGCGCCGTCGACCTCGCCGCGTATCGCCGGATGGCCGTTCACCCACGTGGGCCGCGCCTCGAACGGCAGGCCGAGCTTCGCGAGGCCGCCGATCAGGTAGCGGGTGATCTTGTCGGCGCCCACGATCGGGTGGCGTGCCGCGCCGCGCACGAAGCCGCCTCCGTCGGCGACCGACACCACATCAGGTGCGAGCACATCCATGAGGCCCTGCAGGTCGCCCGAGTTCACCGCCGCGACGAAACGGGCGACGACCGCCTCCTGTTCGGCTCGATCGGCTGTCATCCGCGGTCGCCGCGCGGCGACGTGCTCCTTCGCGCGGTGGGCGATCTGGCGCACGGCGGCAGGCGTCTTGCCGACCGCATCGGCGATCTCGTCGTACGACACGTCGAACACCTCGCGCAGCACGAACACTGCGCGCTCGGTCGGCCCGAGCGTCTCGAGCACCGTCAGCATCGCGATCGACACGCTCTCGGCGAGTGCCATGTCGTCCGCGACATCCGGGCTTGTGAGCAGCGGCTCGGGCAGCCACTCCCCGACGTACGACTCGCGCCGACGCGAGATCGCGCGTAGCTGGTTCAGTGCCTGGCGCGTGACGATCCGCACGAGGTACGCGCGCTCGTCGCGTATCTCGGCACGGTCGACGGCGTCCCACCGCAGCCATGCTTCCTGCAGCACGTCCTCCGCGTCGGCCGCTGACCCGAGCATCTCGTAGGCGACGGTGAAGAGCAGGTTGCGGTGGGTGACGAACGCGTCATCGGTCACGACGACGAGCCTACGACCTTGGCCGCGGCCTCCGACGACACCGGCCCAGCCCCGGACGTCGACGCAGGCGCAGACGCAGACCCGGCCGCCGTGGTCGCCAGGGGCGGCAGCTTGCAGGCGTCGGCGTAGCCCTCCGAGCGGATGCCGAGGGCGAGGTTCATGCGCGAACTCATGTTCATGAAGGCGATCTTGGCGGTGAGTTCGACCAGCGCGGCGGGGCCGAGCTCGTCGAGGAGTGCGGCCGACAACTCGTCGGTGACGGCGGGTGGTGTCTGGCTCATCGCCTCCGCGTACTCCATGACGTTGCGTTCGAGTGGCGTGAACTCCGATGCCTCGCGCCAGTTCGGCACCTGCCTCGCCTTGGCCTCGTCGAGCCCGTCGTTGTGCGCCTTGTAGTAGTTGAAGTCGAGGCACCAGCTGCAGCCGAGGTAGGCCGCCGTCGACATCACCGCGTAGCTCGCGAGGTTGCGGTCGAGTTCGTCCAGTGCCTCGATCTTGCGGCCGATGCCCATCGATGCCCGCATGAGCGCGGGATGGTGTGCGAGCACGCCCATCGCGTCCGGTACCTGGCCGAGCATCCGGCGGGCGGCGACCTTCACGACCGTGCCGAAGAGTCCGGTGAGCTCGGTCGGTGGGATGCGGCTCTGTGTGGTCATCGTGTCCTCCTGAGATCGTCGACGGCCGGGATTCGGTTTCCGGGCCATCCGTCGACATGAAGACACCGCTCGGCGCGCGGTTGTGACATCCGCCTCGAAATCGCCTCGCAGCGCGCGCCGCGTTCACCTGTCCGATTGAGCACGATGGCTGCTGTGAACAGGGGAGGCTGAGCATTCGGCGGAACAAGCCGCCCATAGTGCCGGTGATGGCGCTCGTTGAAACCGGATCTGTCGCACTTTCGTGATCCTGTTGTGGCACTGAGCTATCGAGCGGCTCCTCAGAAGTGTTGCCCGCTGTACGCGTGGCAGCGACCTCGTGCGTGGTCACCGCGATCTGATGTTGGCCCTCTCTGCGGCGTTCTGTATCGGCGTTGCGTTCGTAGACGGTCCCGGTCGATCGCCCCGTTGATCAGGCGTCGGGGTGGTGGCCGATGTCGAACAGGCCCGGGGTGTGCACGCACGGGTAAACGCCAGGCCTTTTCGCCGGGTGGCGTTTGCGGACGGCTTTTGCGTCGCTGTGGGTGTGGCAGCCGCGGTGTTGGCAGGTGGTGCACCAGGTCCAGTGGGCGGCGGGGTTAGCGCGGGAGTTCAGGCGGTACGGGAGCTTCGTTGTGTGTAGTGCCCTGGGATCGAGTGGGCTTCCGTGGCATCGAAGGGTGTTGCCCGAAATTCAGCCCGGCAGGTTGGCCCTGTACAGGTTCTCGATGGCCTTCCAGTGCCGGGCGGCGGCGTCGGGGTCGTAGGTGGCGTTGTCCGACACCGCGAAGCCGTGGTGCGCGGGGTAGATCTCGAGTGTGTGGTGGACCCCGGCCTCGGACAGCGCCGAGTCCAGCAGATGGGCCTGTTCGGGGGTGAAGGAGGCGTCGTCCTGCGCGCCGGCGACGTACACGACGGCGCTGATGCGGCCCGCCGCGAGGTGGGGGCTGTTCGGGTCGTCCGCGACGGCGATCCGGCCGCCGTGGAACGATGCGGCGGCGGCGACTTTCTCAGGGTGCTCACCCGCGGTGATCAGCGACATGCGGCCCCCCCATGCAGTAGCCCGTCGTTCCGACCCGGGAACCAGTGACCTCCGGCCGCGTGAGAAGGAAGTCCAGCCAGGAACCGGTGTCCGCGATGATCCGGTCCCGCGTCATCGTGCCGACCAGGCCGAGGAGGCGGGCCCGCTCCTCGTCGTCGGTGAACACGGTGGCCATGTCGAACGGCGCCCAGTCGCCGGAGCGGTAGTACGGATCCGGTAGCAGGGTCACGTAGCCCATGTCTGCGAGACGGTCGGCCATCACGCGGAAGGTTTCGCGTGCACCGCCGGCGTCGGGGAACACCAGCACCCCTGGCCACGGCCCGTCACCGTGGGGGAGGTGCATGGTGGCGGGGCATTGACCATCCGTGGTGGTGATCTGCACGTCGATGCGGGTCATGGGCAATCCTCCTGCGACCTCGATTCGTCCTTGCTCCGCGCGGTGCGACCACAGCTCGGGTCCGGCGTCGAGACGACAACATTGTCCCAGCTCGGTTTTGGTGTCGCATCGATCGCGATGAGCTGGAGTGCGAGCGCTGCGCACAGTGCTCGAGGACAGGATATTCCGGTATGGGTCAGCTAACCCGGACCAACATGCAGGCCGTGTGAACTGGACACTCGGAGGGGTGGTCGGGCAGGCGGCGATCGAGTCCGACCCCGCCGGTTGCTGTCCGGTCTGAGGGTCGTCAAACGGGAGAGGCTGTTGACGCGCAATTGATGTCGTAACGCCGTTACCGGTCGGCGGGTCCGTCGGGGGCGTCGAGGACGACGCCGAAGTCGGCAGATAGCGACTCCTCCACGAGATCGCGTGCCCACCCCGGCCGGCGCAGTTCGCCGGTGTCGACGACCTTGATCTCCGGTGCATGGCCCCGCTCCACCAGCAGCAGCGACCGCTCGTCGAACCCGTTGCGGCACCGGTACAGAACGCCCTGCGCGGTGGGAGTTCCGACGAGGATCGCGGTGCACGTGGCGCGGCTGCTGCCGTACTCGCGCCACGTGCGTCCGGTCAGTGAGGTGTCCTGGTTGATCGCGGCGAGCCCGGCCTGGGTGTCGAGGACCGCCACCGTCACCTCGTGTTGTAGGACCATCCGGGTCAACGACAGTTCGATCAGTGCTGCGGCAGACAGGATTCCGGACTTCGGGATGTCGGCGGACCGGAGAATGCCCTCGGCGACCACCGCCCCGACCGTCAGACCTACCTACAGGTACCCGCCCGGCGACGACCCACCGGAGCAGAGCGTGTCGTCGTGGACCGGGTCGAATCGGCCCTGTCTCGGGATCCGCTCCCGTCGCAGGTCGATCCCGCGGGGGTTGACGAGCGGCGCGATATTCGTGGAGTTGAACGAGTTCGCCGGGTGACTGCTGTGGGTGCGGTGGACGCGCCACAGCTCGGTGCCCGCGGGGATGACATGGGCGTGCGCGGGTCCGCCGTTGTAGGTGCGCACCCGGTCACATGCCCCGGCGGGCGGTGTCGAGGACGTTGTCGATCGCCATCTCGGTGAGGTCGCCGGCCTCGAGGTCCTCGAGCGGGGTGCGGCCGTCGAGGATGTCGGTGGGGGTGAGCCACCAGCTCGCCGCACCGTACGGGTCGTGGTCGACGTCGAGGTGCTTGTTTGCGTGCCTGACCAGCGGGTGGATGCGGTGCTGTGTGCGGTCGAGCTGGAAGGCCGGGTACCGGTAGTCCGGGCGGGTGCCGACCGGCAGTCCGATCAGATCGCCGGCCTTCCGGCGTTTCTGCGCCACGCTCCGCGTCGGTGCGCTGGTGGGGGCGAGGATGTGGGAAATGTCCATCGAGTCGAGGTGCTCGAAGGAGTCGAGGATCGACTCGCGTCCGGTCGCGCGGGCCCGTTCGCGGGGGCTGTCGGTGCGCCCGGTCACGGTTCCGATCAGGTCTTGAGCAAGTTGGAGGCGCTGTTGCTCGGTCAGCGTGGTCATGCCGAGCTCTGTGAACACCGCGACAAGATCGTCGTGAGCGGGGCTTACCGCGCGGGCGGCCCTGCGTCGTGTCGCCAGGGCCGGGTGGCCGCCGACCTTGTGGAGGGCTGCTGTGAGCAGTGTGAGGTTCGAGCGAACGGCGTGATCCGCGCCTGTCGCGGCGATCTCGGCGGCATACGCCTCGACCGTCGCAGCAGCGTCGCTCGGGTCGTGGGCGGCGCCGGCTGCGGAAAGGACGTCTGCGGCCATTCAATCCTCCACCGGGTACGTACCAAATTTACGTACCTATCGTACCTTCGAGTTGACGGCGATGTCGAGAGTGTCGGTGTGACGCCAGCCGGCTCGAGCCCTTCGACGTTCCGCGCAGGGAGCATCGTCAGGCGGCGACGCGATGTGATCCCGGGGGCGTCTTTCCGGGGCCTGACTGGTGAGGGGAGCCGCCGAGTCGTACCCGAGCGGCGGGCGCCGGTGACGATCGCGATCGCCGGGCCGGCCGGTGGATCCGCGCCACGAGATCGAGCGCGCCCGCCGCGCAGGAGCGCGGGCCCGCGTGCGCATGGCGTGACCCTCCCTACCCGTGGACCCGCCCCGACCCTGCCGCACAAAGGCTACTGGCCGAACACTCGGCTCCGGCCCGTTGCCGGGGCGGTCCGAACCCGCCGTGGATCGTGGTGCCGAGCCCGGTCGAACAGATGATTTTCGGCCGGCCGTCTTCGCGTGCCGGCCGACCGAACGGTTGTGATCGTTCCGGAGCGGGCGAAGCCCAGGACACGCCGTGTGACCAGGGGAAGGTCGCCGATCGGGGCGCGTGGCAGTGCGTTCCGCGAAAGGGCGTAGGCCGCCGAAACACCTGCCACCAACGGAAACTGGACGGTCGCCCAGGGTGGCGTCGGCCGCGATCGTGATGTAGAAAATATGCCTACGGGATCCAAATTTGATGTGCGTCACACTTTGATGTGACCGCTGGACACACCCGGAAGGCGCCTGAACACACAGCTCCGTCGGGGAGCTGGACCGCTCGCGGTCCTGCACGGACTAGATGGAAGGGCCGAAGCTTTTGCTGTTGCCGATGTCGCCGACCGATTCGATGTTCCTGCTCGGCGAGTCCCGCGGCCATCCGATGCACGTCGGCGGCCTGGCGGTGTTCGAACCGCCGGACGGCGCCGACGCCCGCGACGTGCGGGCGCTGCTCGATGCGGCCCTCGCGCGTGGCGAGGTGGCCCCGCTGCTGCGCAAACGCGCCGCGAGATCGGTGACCTCGCTGGGGCAGTGGGGCTGGGAGCACGAGACCGACGTCGACCTCGGCCACCACGTCCGCCACGACGCGCTGCCCGCGCCCGGCGGCACCACCGAGCTGATGGACCTGGTCTCCCGCCTGCACGCCGGACTGCTCGACCGCAGCCGCCCGCTGTGGGAGTTCCACCTGATCGAGGGCCTCGCGGACGGCCGGTTCGCGGTGTACATGAAGATCCACCACTCCCTCGCCGACGGGGTGTCGGCGATGAAGCTGCTGCGCAGCGCGCTCACCGAGGACCCGGACAAGCGCGGGATGCCCGCGCCCTGGGAACCGGTGGTGCGGGAGCGGCACCTGGCCGCGGCCGGCGCACCGACCCCGGGCGGGGTGAGCCCGCTGGACCTGCCCGCTGCGGCGCTGCGCGCGGTGAGCGGTGCCGCCCGGGAGGTGGCCGGGCTGCTGCC
This sequence comes from Rhodococcus olei, assembly GCF_039540555.1. Lineage (NCBI taxonomy): Bacteria > Bacillati > Actinomycetota > Actinomycetes > Mycobacteriales > Nocardiaceae > Rhodococcus > Rhodococcus olei. Next base: position 22,148 of record NZ_BAABFB010000023.1, read on the forward strand.
CGTCCTCGCCGGCACCGTCGACCGGGCGCTGCACCACCGCGGGGGCGCGCTCACTCTGTCCGCACCGAGCTCGATGCTCAACGTGCCGATAGGCGGGGCGCGGCGGTTCGCGGCCCGGTCCTGGCCGCTGGAGCGGCTGCGGCTGGTCGCCAAGCACGCGGACGCGACCGTCAACGACGTGGTCCTCGCGATGTGCTCGGGGGCGTTGCGCACGTTCATGGGCGCCCTCGGCGCGCTGCCCGAGCACCCGCTGATCGCGATGGTGCCGGTCTCGCTGCGGGGCGAGAAGCGGGAAGCCAAGACGGGCAACGAGATCGGGATGCTCTCGTGCAACCTCGGCACCCATCTCGACGACCCGGCGCTGCGGCTCGAGACGGTCCGCGCCGCCATGAGCGAGGGCAAGGACGCGATGGCCGTGATGAGCCGCACCCAGGTCCTGGCCGCGAGCGCGCTCGGCACTGCCGCGTTGGCGTTGGGCATGTTCGGGATCGGCGGCCCGGTCCGGCCGCCGAACGTGATGATCTCCAACGTGCCCGGACCGCAGGCGCCGCTGTACTGGAACGGCGCCCGCATGACCGCGCTGTACCCGCTGTCGATCCCGGTCGACGGGCAGGCCCTGAACATCACCTGTACCAGCACCGGCGACGAGATCGCGTTCGGGCTCACCGGCTGCCGCCGCGGCCTGCCCGGCCTGGCGCCGATGCTCGATCACCTCGACGACGAACTCGGCGCTCTCGAACACGCCGTCGGCCTCTAGCAAAGAATCCGGAACCCGGACCAGACAGGACACGCATGCCCGACCGCACTCCCGACCGGAACCCGACCCCGCCCCCTTCCCGTCTGCGGGCGCCGTCCGCGATCGCGGTCGGCGCCGCCGTGCCGGCCGCCGCCCCGGCCCTGGCGGTGACCGGCTCGATCGCCTTGTGCGCGCTGATCGCGGCGCTCGTGATCGCCGCGGTCGGCCTCGCCGCACTGATGATCTGACCGCCCCGGTGAACGACTCACCGCCACGGGCCGTGTTCGACCGACGACAGGAGAAGGTCACGTGTATCCGACACCGACGACGACCCGGCCCACCGCGGGTGGTGGCCCGATGAGCACCGCGGAGATCAAGGCCCGCGTCGAGGCCATGTACCCCAGTGAAGGCAGCGAACCAAGGGAGAGGGAGTCGGGATGAATTCGAACGTGGCCCAGCTGCTGGCGGTCCTGGCCGCCGGGATCGGCGGCACCGCGATGCTCCAGGGCGCCTTCCGGCAGGCCCCCGGCGGCCGTGGCCCACGCCGCCGCTCCTTCCGTGCGGGGGAACACCTCCTGTACCCGCACGGATAGAGACCGACAACGGAGTCCCCGCCGACCGCATTCGGCCACCGCCCGGGCAGGGGGCGTGCGGTGATCGTGGCCGGCCGCGCGGGCGGGGCCCGAATGGCGCCGGACCCGGGCCTTCGCCCGGGTGAACCGGTCGCACGTCCGGGTGGACGCCGGTGTGCGGTCGCGTGAGGGGTCGCGACCGCCCGCCGGAGGCACGCGGTCACAGTGACGGGGTGTCGAGTGGCGGCCGGTCCCGCCCCGGGATGGAAAAAGTGTGTGACGCCGGTCGCATTCGTGTGACGGAGAGGTACGGACACCATGCGTTCGGCGTCGCAGCCTCTGCCCGCCGTGGTCGGGCCGGCCGGGACCGGTGCCTCGCGCGTGGACGTGGCGGGAAGGGTTCGGGTGAGCACACCGACCAAGAGGGTGTTGTTCGTCGGGAGTCCCGGCGCCGACGAGCTGGGGCAGCGGGCGACGCTGCGCGGGTGGGCGACGCAGCAGGGCTTCGAGTGCACCCGCACCCCCCACCGCCGCCGGGGTGCGATACATCGTGGCGACCGACGAGGTTCTGGGCGGGATCCGCTCGCCGGAGCAGGAGCGGATCCTCCGCGACGTCGACGCCGCCGGCCTGCGGTGCCTGAGCATTCACGCGGCATACGGGCGGACCGACCGCAAACTCCTCCCCGGTCGGTCCGGTGTGACGCGAACGTGCTCGAACTGCTGGTGGTGCTGTCGGCCGCGATCGGCGACGTTCTCACGATTCGGGCTGCAGTGATGCGGCGGAGGGCACCGACCGTCCGGTGTACGGGGAAGCGCAAGCCCACGAAACACGCGGCTCTTCCGTCACCGAATCCGTGCGATCAAGCAAGGCCGGCGGCTTGGACCACACAACGTCGGAAGACCCATAGCTCGGACGTTGTCGACCGTTGTTGGCGGGTGGTCGGCACACGCCGGGATTCGTCCTCGCCTGGTTCGGGCCCCGCGTCCCCACCGTGCTGGTCGGCCGCTCATCGCTGCGGGCACGGTGTTCCGGGTGCACGGACATGGCGGCCCCGCTCGATCACACCGGGGTCCCCGGCCGGTGTCGAACATCCAACGGTCGCTACCCGGACAACAAGACGATGGGTGCATGCGCCGGTCACCGCGCGAGAGGACGGTCCACCGTTGGCACCCATAGCGTTGGTCAGGTGCCGGTGAGTGTGACCACCACCGACGACCCCTTGAGCGCGACCGTGCCGGCCGGTGGCTGTTGGCTGCTGACGGTTCCGGTGGTCGGACTGCCCGGTGCGAGTTCGAACTTCAGTGAGGTCATCCCGAGAGCGGTCTTGGCGTCGTCGTGGGACTTGTGGTCGAGATTCGGCACGGTTTCGGTTCCGACGGTGGCGTTGAGCAGGTCCTGACGGGCCTGCTCGGAGGACTTCGTGGAAAAGTAGAACGCGACCGCGGCGCCGACGCTGGCGGTCAGGGCGCCGATCAGTGTGCTGCGCAACGCGGTGTCGTCGACGGCGAAGGTGAACGCGCAGAACAGCACCAGTCCGACCACCAGGCCGACCGCGATCCAGCTCCGGACGAAGCTGGCCGCAGGTTCCTTCCGCCCCTTCCCCGACATCGTTGATCGTGCCCACAGGACGATCAGTCCGGAGGCCAGCACCGCGACCGCGGTGATACCGGCAACGAGAAGGGTCTGACCCCATGAGAGGGTCGCGGCGGCGGGGTTGACGGTGCTCGGCTGTGCCCACATTCGTCGTCTCCCTGTCGGACGCGTGTTTGGGTGTCGGCATCGAGCATCCCGCATGTGACCGTGTAGCACTGGGCTTTTGCGCAACCGCAGCCGTGGGCGCGGGCGGTGTTGCGGGCCGGGCGCCGGGCGGGGGACGTGGCCGAATGTGTCTGGTGGTGCGCGGACGTCGCCGACCGGTGACGGTCATTCGCTCCGGAATCTCAAATTCGGCCCGATTCTCGGCATCTGTTACGGCGACCCCGGCCACCACGGTCGGTGAGCCTTCGCGCGGGGTGCGGCACGGTCGACGACCCCGCCAGGCGAGCACCGGAACGGTCCAAATGCCGTCCAGGTCGGCATGGATACTCGAGCCGGATGAGCAGTCGACGACGGGTGGAGGGTGCGGTGCGACGGTTGAAGGAGGCAAGGACGACGGATGTCATCGCAGCCGGGCGGGCCGACGCGCCGGCGGACATCGCGGGCCTGCCGAGACTCGAGCGAGGACAGCGGCTGTACATCGTAAAGGGCACTGCTGGGCGGCCGCGGTCGAGGACTTCACGTCGACCGAACCGGATGCACCGGTGTGGTCGTGTGCTCCCGGCTGGCGGCACGACGACCTGCTGCTGACGATCCTCGGCACGACACCGCGGGTGTTCCTGTGCCTGGAATGGGCCGACGGCAAAGACAACGGCACAGAGATCAATGTGCGGGAGTCGATCATCACGGTCCCGAACGGACTGTCCGTCAACGCGGTGCAGGATCAACTGCCGTTCGAGATCCGCGCCGGCCGCTACTACTCCGGCGTGCAGGGCGATCAACTCCTCACGGCGCTCGAGTCGGAGTTCTGGTCACCGTCACCGTGGTTCGCGCCGGCCGTGCAGTACCCGGGCCCCATCTGAGCTGAGCTTCCCCCGGGTGGCCCCCTGCTCTCGGACAGGGCCGCACCGGCCCCGGAAAGTCGTGTACCCACCCCAGGGGCGAACCGTTGTGGCGCAGAGCGGTCACAACGTAGCCGCCATCCGTCGTGGTGTTCCCGCAAGCCGATTGGCCAACGGAACACCACGACGGGTGGATCACCGCCCTGTTCCCGGGTGTTCCGTCGAGGTGTTCCGCGAACTGTTCGGGTGATCCCCCGTCAAACTGCTTCCTCGAGCACGTCATTGACCAGGACGAAGGCCGAACCTCGCTGGATTCTTGGCGATTTCTACCGGTACCCGGTGTCGGCAGTGGCACTTCATCTGTCGTGGGCACTCCAGCGATCCGCGAGCATCCGGAAGATTCTGGGCCGAATGGTTGAGGCGGGCGGAACCGGCGGGATCTGGCGACGACCGACCAGGCGATCACCCGCCGTGGAGCCTCGTCGGGACCCACGATCCAGCAGGGGAGATGTCATCTTGGTTGTTCACGCCGCGCACACGTCCTGGCGCCGTCTCTACTGCCTCGGCGACATCGGCGACTGTCGTGATGCGCGAGGATGCTCTACCCGAACGCATGTTCGAATCTCGCCTGAAGCGCCCGGGCCAGGGCTTTTGCTCGATCAGACGATCTCGCTGCGCGCTTCCTCGACCTCGTGAGGACTCCGGTCGGGGCGGATGATGACGTCGGTGGTCCGGGGTCGGTCGACGCATCCGGGAAACGTGACGTAGCTTCGGCGCGTGGGGGTGTCGACGGAGGATGCGGCCGACGCCACGGCCGGTTCGGCCACCACGAGAATCAGAGGGTCCCGGCGCCGGCGTGCAATGTCGGCCGCGTCGACAGTGGATCTTCCCCAACGGTGCAGAGAGTGGTGTTCCATGGTTGAGAGACTCGAAGTGGCGCGCGACATCGCCGCCTCCCCTGCGGAGGTGTACGCCGCGATCTCGGACGTCACCCGAATGGGGGAATGGTCCGAGGAGTGCCATGCCTGCCACTGGCACGAGGGCGTCGACGGTCCGCTGCCCGGCGCAACCTTCGACGGACACAACCGCAACGGTGAACACGAATGGACCACGCAGGGCCGGGTCGTCGAAGCGGAGCCGGGCCGCAGCTTCGTGTTCGAGTGCTCGATGTACGGCGTCCACTACGCCACCTGGGGATACCGCATCGAGCCCGTCGCGGGTGGATCCCGGGTGACCGAGTGGAGCGATGACCTGCGGTCGGAATCCGCGCGGGAGTACGGCACGCGGGTGTCTGGCGTGGCCGACCGGGCCGCCCGCAACCGTCAGACCATGGGCGGGACACTCGATCGGATGGCGGCGGCACTGGAACGGTGACGCCGGCCGAGTCGTCCTGTCGGCGCGCGCCCCGGGTCAGACGCGCGGCTGGCCGGTGCGCACGCAGGACGTCACCGCGGCGACCCGGGCGGTGCGGACCGCCGCCCACAACGGTCGCAGGGTGTCGTCGCGGGCGGCGGCGCCCGCCGCGGTCTGTGCCCGGCCCGACGACTCGCCGGCAACCGTCAGGATCGCCGCCACCTGGTCGGCGGTGTCGAGGATGCGCAGCGCCCGCGCCGGGGTGCCGTCCGGTGTCGTCTGCCGGGACGTGTCGGCGAGGGCGTCGGCGATCCGGGCGCGCGGGTCGCCCTCGCCCGCGTCGAATCCACCGTGCATCGACGTCAGTGCGTCGGCGGCGTCGCGGACCGCCTCGCGCAGCGCGAACTCGGCCTCGCCGAGGCCCGGCTGCTCGACCGCCCGGGGGATCTCCGGGACACCGAAGACCGTCCACCGCAGCACGTCCGGCCCCTCCACGCTCGGCACCACTCCGAGCCCGGGCGCACCCGGCGCACCCACCATCACACCCTGCCCGGCCGCCAGGGCCGCCGCGGCGAACTCGGTCCGCGCCGGCAGTCCGCGCACGTCCCCGGGGGCAGGAAGCACCAGGATCGGTGCCGCTGCGGGCTCGGCCGTGGTCATCGAGCGCAGCGCCCGCAGCAGCACCACCGGGCCCGCGTCGGTCGGGTCCGGCCACGGCAGGTCCCACCGCAGCGCGACCTCGGCGTCCGCGGCGCCGACCAGGTGCATCGGCGCCCACGCGTGGACGGCGTCGATCACGTCGTCGGGCGCACTGGCACCGGCGAGCCAGGACGCGGACCACAGGGTCAGGGTGATACTCGGGCAGGACACGGTAACCAAGCTTAGGACGCCGGGGCGGGTGACGGCACTAGCCTGGACCCTCGTGAGTGGACGCGACATGTACGGCGGCAACATCTTCGACGGGCACACCCGGCGGCGGGCCCGCGAGTACCCGAAGGTGCCCGCCGACCGCGGCCTCGTCGTCGAGGATTCGGCCACCGGCTGGTGCGGTGCAGTCGTCGGAATGGAGAAGACGTACGACGGCGACTACGTCCGCCTCGAGGACTCCCGCGGACAGACTCGACTGTTCGCGATGCGCGAGGCGGCGTTCCTGATCGACGGCAAGGCCGTCACCCTGATCCGGCCGACCGTCACGCGCCCGGCCGCGCCGACTCGGTCCGCGTCCGGTTCCACCCGTGTCGAGGGGCTGAAGGCGCGGACCGCGCTGCCCAGTCGGATCTGGGTGGAGGGCGTGCACGACGCCGCGATCGTCGAACGGGTGTGGGGTCACGACCTGCGGGTCGAGGGTGTCGTCGTCGAGCAGCTCGAGGGTCTCGACAACCTCCCCGAGCGACTCGCCGCGTTCGGGCCCGGGCCGGGTCGCAAGGTCGGTGTCCTCGCGGACCATCTCGTGGAGGGCTCGAAGGAGACCGCGCTGACCCGGGGGCTCGGTCCGTACGTGATGGTGACCGGTCACCCGTACATCGACGTGTGGGAGGCGGTTCGGCCGAAGGCCGTCGGCATCGACGCCTGGCCGACGATCCCGCGCGGTCAGGACTGGAAGACCGGGGTGTGCCGTGAATTGGGCTGGGGGACACCACAGGACGGGTGGCGTCGTGTGTACGGTGCGGTGTCGAGCTTCCGGGATCTCGAAGCTCCGCTGATCGGGGCGGTCGAGCGGCTCGTCGACTTCGTCACCGTCGACTGACGTCAGCGCGGCGGTCGCGGTCCTCGCGGCGGGTGGAACCGCGAGCGGTTCGGTTGTGCGGCAACGAGCGTGAGCGGGTTGTGTTGGAGCGCAAGCCCGCCGACTTCACCTGGCCTGCCTGCGACCCGGATCCGGGTGGTTAGATGGGGGCGTGGCGGCACTGGTCTGGTTGGTGGCAGGCGTTCTGCTCGCCGCCGCGGAAGCGGCGACGGGGGACTTCTTCCTGCTGATGCTCGCCGGCGGGGCGCTCGTCACCGCCGGAGTCTCCGCGGTCACCGATGCCCCCGTGTGGATCGACGCGGTGGTCTTCGCGGTCGTGTCCCTGGCGCTCGTCGTCGGTGTCCGCCCCGCCCTGTTGCGCCGGTTCGCGAAACCCCCGATGCTGGCGACCAACACCGCGGCGCTGCCGGGCAAGCATGCGCTGGTGCTCGAGGAGGTCTCCGAGCACCGCGGGCAGGTCAAGCTCGACGGCGAGGTGTGGACCGCCCGCCCGCTCGATCACACCGAGGTCTATCCGCCCGGCACCACCGTCACGGTGATGGAGATCAACGGCGCCACCGCCGTCGTGTGGCGCGGACCCTAGACGCACGTCCGACCGGACACAGGGGTGACCGGTCGCCGGACCGACTGGAAGGAATTCGTATGGCCGCCCTGATCGTCCTCGCGGTGATCGTCGTGCTGGTGGTGATCGTGGTGGCGAAGGCCGTCGCGCTCGTCCCGCAGGCCGAGGCCGCCGTCATCGAACGACTCGGGCGCTACCAGCGGACCGTGTCGGGGCAGTTGACCCTGCTGGTCCCGTTCGTCGACCGGGTCCGGGCGAAGGTCGACCTGCGGGAGCGGGTCGTCTCGTTCCCGCCGCAACCGGTGATCACGCAGGACAACCTGACGCTCAACATCGACACGGTCGTGTACTTCCAGGTGACGAACCCGCAGGCCGCGGTGTACGAGATCAACAACTACATCGTCGGCGTCGAGCAGCTCACCACCACGACCCTGCGCAACGTGGTCGGCGGCATGACGCTGGAGGAGACACTGACCTCCCGCGACTCGATCAACGGGCAGTTGCGTGGCGTGCTCGACGAGGCCACCGGCCGCTGGGGCCTGCGGGTGGCGCGCGTCGAACTCAAGAGCATCGATCCGCCGCCGTCCATCCAGGAGTCGATGGAGAAGCAGATGAAGGCGGACCGCGAGAAGCGCGCGATGATCCTCACCGCCGAGGGCAGCCGCGAATCCGCGATCAAGACCGCCGAGGGTGCCAAGCAGAGCCAGATTCTCGCCGCCGAGGGTGCGAAGCAGGCCGCGATCCTCACCGCGGAAGGAGAGCGGCAGTCCCGCATCCTGCGGGCGCAGGGTGAGCGTGCCGCGAAGTACCTGCAGGCACAGGGCCAGGCGAAGGCGATCGAGAAGGTGTTCGCCGCGATCAAGTCCGGCAAGCCGACCCCGGAACTGCTTGCATACCAGTACCTTCAGACACTGCCGCAGATGGCGCAGGGTGACGCGAACAAGGTGTGGCTGGTGCCCAGCGACTTCGGGGACGCGCTCAAGGGGTTCGCGAAGACGCTCGGCGCGCCCGGGGAGGACGGGGTGTTCCGGTACGAGCCGAGCGCCGAGGAACCCGTCGCGCCCGTCGACGACTCCGAGGAGGTCGCCGACTGGTTCGAGTCGAAGACGGACCCGTCCGTCGCGCGGGCCGTCGCGGCCGCGGAGGCGGTCGCGCACGCACCGGTCGACACATCCCTGATGCCGGATCCGGAACTGCGGTCGCGGTCGGCACAGCATGCACTGCCGCCGCAGGTGGAGCCCGCCGGCGGCGAGGTGCCGCCGGGGCTCCCACCGGAGGGGCACCCCGGATCGGTGTGACGATCCGCCGGGTCCGGACGGTCCGTCCGTGCGGACCCGGCCACCCGCCACCGGCCGCGCGGCCGTCTATCGCATAACCCGGTCGGACGCGGGTATCTCCCGTTCACATGCAGAGTTTCTCCTGCTTGTGAATTGCGAGTAAGGTCAGTCGACCATCGATCTCGGATCGGTGAGCGACGAGGGAGAGCGACTGTGCCGGTGAAGAGACCCCGCGACCGCAAGCAGCAGATCCTCGCGGCGGCGAGTGAGCTGTTCCGCGAACACGGATACCACAACGTGTCCGTCGCGGACGTCTCGACCAAGGTCGAGATCACCGCGTCGGCGCTCTATCGGCATTATCGCAACAAGAACGACATGCTCTACAACGCGGTGTTGGACGGGCTCGGATCGCTGCGGGACGCGGTGGGCGGCGCCGCGGATCTGTCCGAGCTGCTGTCGGCGATGGCGGCCCGGTCCGCCGACCGGGTGGACCTGCCGCTGCTGTGGCAACGGGAGGCCCGCTATCTGGACGCCGACCAGCGCAGGGAACTGCAGAAACAGCTCGGCGTCGTGACCGCGCGGGTGGCCCACCTGATCGCGGCGGACCGTCCGCGGCTGCCCGAGCGGGACCGGGAACTGCTCGCCCTGTCCCTGCTCGCGGCCTTCGGTAGCGTCGCCGGCCTGCGCGTGCACCTGTCGCGCCGCCGCATGGAGGCCGTGCTCCGCCAGATCGGCGAGCGGATCGCAGGGTGCCCGCTCGGGCACGGAGCCGATCGGCCTGCCCCGGCGGAACCGACTGTGTCGATGCCGGTTTCGCGACGCGAGCAACTGTTGACCGAGTCGATCCGGCTCTTCGACCAGCGGGGCTACCAGTCCGTGCTCACCGAGGACATCGGCGAGGCCTGCGGCACCACGGGGCCCAACGTCTACAACCATTTCGACGCCAAGATCGACATCCTCGTCGCCGCCGTCACCCGTGGTTTCGACCGCCGGGGTGTGGGTGCGAGGTTGGCGTTGTCCCGCGCCACCGATCCCGCCGACGGGCTGCGGAAGTTGTTGGCGGCGCACATCGAGTTCGCGCTCGAGGACGGTCACCTGATCGGGTTGATGGCCACCGAACTCGACGCTCTCCCGGCGAACATCCGCAAGGTGGTCGCGCAGCAGCAGCGCGACCACCTGGACCAGTGGGTTCGGATCCTGGCGTCGGTGCGGCCCGAACTCGAGCGTGCGGAGGCGCGGATCACGGTCAACGCGGTGCTGACGCTGGTCGCGAACGCGGCCCGGACCCGGGCCCTGCGCGCTCGCGTGGACCTCGGCGACCGGCTCGACGAGATCGGTCTCGCGGCGCTACTCGGCACCGACGATCCCGCCGGGGTGCGGGCCGGCGCGGCCGCCACCGACGCGCGGTGACGCGCCGCCGGGACGTCAGCGCCGGCGCCGGCGCTCGTGCTCGGCGAGATCGGTGAGACGAACGTTGTAGTGCAGCATCGCGATCGCCGTCGGATCGTCGAGGTCGTCGGTGGTCACCGTCGCCTCGCGCCGCGGCGGCAGCAGACCGGCCGGGATCTCGGTGGGCAAGGTGCCCTGCCGGATCGGCCGTCCCGGCAGGGCCCGCCAGGCGAGGTACGCGACGAGCACGAACGCCGCGAACACCGGCCACAGCATCACGAGCAGCCAATCGGGCCCGGCCGTGCTGTCGGCCGCCCGCACGCCGTGCACGACACCGGTCGTCAGCAGGCCGGCCGCGACCAGGCCGGCCACCGCGGCCGGGACTTTCGAACTCGGTTGCGTCACAGCCGCATGGTAGCGAGCCCGGAGGCAGATCGGGTCAGGTGATCAGTGCCTTGGCGACTCCGCACACCGCGACCGCCCAGAGCACCGAGGTGAACGTGCCGATGATGAACTGTTCGGACGCGTGCGGCTCGCGCAGTTCGGGGTACCGGGCAAGCCCCTTGACGGCCAGGACCACCGCGAGACCCTCCGGCCAACCGGCGAGGATCGCCACCGCCACCGCGACTCTTTCGAGCACGCCGATCGTCCGGCCGCCGCGGAGCGGGCCGGCGTCGGGCCTGGCGCCGGTCTCGTCGCGGCGCCGCGCGATCCGGAACACGGCCCGCACCAGCGGAGCGCCGCCGGTCGCGGCGGCCAGCACCGCGGTCACCAGAGTCGCCCCGAGCGCGAACCCGGTGACCGGTTTCGTCGCGGTCGCCGCCAGTGCGGCGCCGCCGAGGGCGAGTGCGGTAGTCGTCGGGCTGATCCATGCCGGAACCCGCCTGCTCGCCAGGGCGATCGGCGCCAGCGCGGCGAGTCCGAGCAGGGCGATGGCCAGCGCGGTCACCGGTCGGCCTCCACGAGCAGTCGTGCGGCGAGCCGGCGTCCGGCCACCTCGGCCTGCCGGCCTGCCACCGACAGCCGTTGCGAGACGGCCTGTTTGCTGATTCCGAGGCGCTGTGCGGCCTCGGCCTGGGTCAGGCCCGCGGCGACCGCGGCGACCGCGGCGCGGCCCGCGTCCGAGCGCCGGGACACGGTCAGCGACAGCAGCATCAGCGCGGCCTCCGCGTCCGCGACGCGCCCGGTGTCGACGCCGGGCGGTCCGGCGACGGCGATCGCGCCGGGGAGTCCCTTCGCGCGGTCGACCGCGGCGCGCGCGGCCTCGAACGCCGGTCCGCGTCCCGCGCGGGTGCTCGCCGGCAGTGGCATCCGCACCGGGCCAACGCCGATGCCGACGCTCCAGGACCCCGTGGTGGCGAGGTCGAGGGCGATGTCGACGACCTGGTCGGCGCGGTCGCTGACCGCCTGGACCTCGTCGCCGGCGGTGCGTTCGAACCCGCGCAGCAGGGGAGCGGCGTCGTAGTGGTCGAGCAGATCCGGGACCCGGTCGACGTCGCGGCGGCTGCGGCGCTGGTCGATCGTCAGCACGAACATACGACAAGGCTAAAACCTTGATATGGCAAGGTCAAGGTTCAGGGCTTTACATGATCCATGTCCGGGTGAGGCCTTGACCGCTGCGGTTCGGCCGGTGTCCGCTCGGGGCCGGCCGGGACGCCGAGCCGGGAGTCGAGGACCAGCCCGACGACTCCGATCGCCAGGCACAGGGCCGAGACCGCGAGCAGGGCGGGGGAGGTGCGCCCGCCGATCGCGTCGCCGAGCACCACGACCCCGATGGTGCCGGGCACGATGCCGACGAACGTCGCGAGGAGGAACGGCACGAACCGGATCGACGACAGCGCCGCACAGTAGTTCGTGATCGAGAACGGGACCGGGGCGATCAGGCGCAGTGACCCGACCGCCAGCCAGCCGCGGCGCGCGAGGCGGTCGTCGATCTTCTGCACCGCGGGATGCGTCAACCGGGCCGCGACCGCGTCCCGGCCCACGGACCGGACCAGCACCAGCGCGATCGCCGCGCTCACGGTGGTGGCCGCGACCGCGACCGCGATCCCGGCCGCGGCACCGAACAGCACTCCGGCCGCGAGCGTGAAGACGGTCCGGGGGAACGGTGCGACCGTGACGATCGCGTGCACCGCGAAGAAGGCCAGCGGAAATGCGGGACCGAGGGAGTCCGACCACTGCCGCATCTGCTCGATCGACGGATGCGGAAGGAGCATGGCCACCGCGGTGAGGGCGAGCAGGGCGGCGACCAGGCCGAGTGTCTTCGGCGTGCACAGCCGCCGGAACGCGGCGGTCAGCACGGGGTCGGTGACGACTGCGGGGCGCGCTGCGGATCGGCGGCGGGGCTCATACCGCGAGGTTACCGAACGGTAGGCGATCCACTGGTCAGGGCCGGAAAGGGTCGGGTTAGCATCACAGAAAACAACGACTGTGTCCGAATATCGAGAGGAAGCAGACACCGTGTCACAAGCTCCAGTGTCACACGCTTCACAGGCCGAGGAGGCCGCCCGCGACTACGCGGCCTGGCAGCAAGCGGTGGCCGCGGTGCTCGCGAAGGCCCGCAAGGTCGACGTCGCCGAGCTGCCGGCCGACCCGGAACACCTCCTCGACACGACCACCTACGACGGGGTCACCGTCACGCCGCTGTACACGCGGCGCGTGGAGTCCGCCGAGGCGCCGCTCCCGGGTGTGTTCCCGTTCGTCCGGGGTCGCGACGCGCACCGCGACGTCAACCGCGGCTGGCTGGTCAGCGCCGCGTTCGGGGCCGGCGAGGGTGACCCGAAGAAGGTCAACGAGGCCATCCTCGACGGCCTCGAGAACGGCGTCAGCGCGGTCTGGCTCGGTGTCGGCGGTGACGGGCTGTCCGCCGACGCGCTGGGCGAGGCGCTCGACGGCGTCCTCCTCGACCTCGCGCCGCTCACCCTGGACGCGGGCGCCGACGTCGCCGCGGCCGCCGAGCGGCTCTACGCACTGATCGACGAGCGTGCCGCCGCGGGCGACGGGGTCACCGACCGCTCGGCGATCGCCGTCGCGCTCGGTGCCGCCCCGCTCACCGACCGGTTCGCCGGGGCGGACACCGGCGTCGACCTGGCCGGCGCGGTCGCGTTGGCCGGTGCCGCCGCCGCGCGCCCGGAGACCGTCCGCGCGATCACCGTCGACGGCACCGCGTTCCACAACGCCGGCGCCTCCGACGCCGAGGAGCTCGGTGCGTCCGTCGCGGCGGGCCTGGAATACGTTCGCGCGCTGGTCGACTCGGGCATCGCGATCTCGAAGGCGTTGGGGCAGATCGAGTTCCGGCTCGCGGCCACCGACGACCAGTTCCAGACGATCGCGAAGTTCCGCGCCGGCCGTCGACTGTGGGCGCGTGTCGCGCAGGTGTGCGGCGCGCCCGAGTCCGGTGGTGCCCCGCAGCACGCGGTCACCTCCGCCGCGATGATGGCGCAGCGCGACCCGTGGGTGAACATGCTCCGCACCACCCTCGCCACGTTCGGTGCCGGTGTCGGCGGAGCCGACTCGGTGACGGTGCTGCCCTTCGACGCCGCGGTCCCCGCGGGCACCCTCGACACCTCGGTGTCCTTCGCGGCCCGCATCGCCCGCAACACCCAGCTGCTGCTGCTCGAGGAGTCGAACCTCGGTCGCGTGCTCGACCCGGGCGCCGGCTCCTGGTACGTCGAAGACCTGACCGAGCAGGTCGCGGCCAAGGCGTGGGAGTTCGTCCAGCAGATCGAGGCCGCGGGCGGCTACGCCGCGGCACTCGACTCCGGCCTGGTCGCCGAGCGCGTCGCCGCCACCCGCACCCGGCGGGACGCGGACATCGCGCACCGCCGCACGGCGGTCACCGGCGTCAACGAGTTCCCGAACCTCGCCGAGGCCCCGCTCTCCGACGCCCCCGCGCCGCTGGCCGGCGTCGCCCGCTACGGTGCCGCGTTCGAGGCCCTGCGGGACCGCTCCGACCGGTTCCTCGCCGAGCGCGGCCACCGGCCCAAGGTGCTGCTCGCGGCGCTCGGGCCGGTCGCCGAGCACAACGGCCGCACCACCTTCGCCGCGAACCTGCTCGCCTCCGGCGGCATCGAGGCGGTCAACCCCGGCACCCTCGACCTGGCCACCGTCGCCGGGATCGTGCGGGAGTCGGAGACCACGATCGCGGTGCTGTGCGGCACCGACAAGCGGTACGGCACCGACGGCGTGCCCGCGGTCGACGCGCTGCGCGCCGCCGGCATCGAGACGGTCCTGCTGGCCGGATCCGAGAAGACGTTCGCCGACGCGCGGGGCGCGGACCGGCCCGACGGCTTCCTGACCGCTCGTATTGACGCAGTGTCGGCCCTGACCGGTCTGCTCGACACCCTGGGAGCGAAATGAGCATCAAGCACGAGATCGGCAGCTTCGCCGACGTGCCGCTGACCGACCCCGCAGCGCCGGCGCCGTCCGCGCCGACCGAGTCGGAGGTCGCCGCGCACATCGAGGAAGCGGCCAAGGCGAACAACTACACCGTCGAGGACGTCGTCTGGTCGACGCCCGAGGGCATCGACGTCAAGCCGGTCTTCACCAAGGCCGACCGGGACGCCGCCGAGGCGTCGGGCTACCCGCTCGACAGCTTCCCCGGCGCCGCGCCGTTCCTGCGCGGGCCCTACCCGACGATGTACGTCAACCAGCCGTGGACGATCCGGCAGTACGCCGGCTTCTCCACCGCCGCCGAGTCGAACGCCTTCTACCGCCGCAACCTCGCGTCCGGTCAGAAGGGCCTGTCCGTCGCGTTCGACCTCGCCACCCACCGTGGCTACGACTCCGACCACCCGCGCGTGCAGGGCGACGTCGGAATGGCCGGTGTGGCGATCGACTCGATCCTCGACATGCGGCAGCTCTTCGACGGCATCGACCTCTCGCAGGTGTCGGTGTCGATGACGATGAACGGCGCGGTGCTGCCGATCCTGGCGCTGTACGTCGTCGCCGCGGAGGAGCAGGGCGTCACGCCCGAGCAGCTGGCCGGAACCATTCAGAACGACATTCTGAAGGAGTTCATGGTCCGCAACACGTACATCTACCCGCCGAAGCCGTCGATGCGGATCATCTCCGACATCTTCGCGTACACCAGCGCGAAGATGCCGAAGTTCAACTCGATCTCCATCTCGGGCTACCACATCCAGGAGGCCGGTGCGACCGCCGACCTGGAGCTGGCGTACACGCTCGCCGACGGCATCGAGTACATCCGCGCCGGCCTCGACGCGGGCATGGACATCGACAAGTTCGCTCCGCGTCTGTCGTTCTTCTGGGCGATCGGCATGAACTTCTTCATGGAGGTCGCCAAGCTGCGCGCCGGGCGTCTGCTCTGGAGCGAGCTCGTCGCCAAGTTCGACCCGAAGTCCAGCAAGTCGCTGTCGCTGCGCACCCACTCGCAGACCTCCGGCTGGTCGCTGACCGCGCAGGACGTGTTCAACAACGTCGCCCGCACCTGCGTCGAGGCGATGGCCGCGACCCAGGGCCACACGCAGTCGCTGCACACCAACGCGCTCGACGAGGCGATCGCGCTGCCGACCGACTTCTCGGCCCGCATCGCCCGCAACACCCAGCTGCTGCTGCAGCAGGAGTCGGGCACCACCCGGCCGATCGACCCGTGGGGCGGCTCGCACTACGTGGAGTGGCTGACCAACGAGCTCGCGAACCGGGCCCGGGCGCACATCGCCGAGGTCGAGGAGGCCGGCGGCATGGCGCAGGCCATCTCGGAGGGCATCCCGAAGCTGCGCATCGAGGAGGCCGCGGCCCGCACCCAGGCCCGCATCGACTCCGGCCGCCAGCCGCTGATCGGCGTCAACAAGTACGTGCCGGACGAGGACGACAGCATCGAGGTCCTCAAGGTCGACAACACCAAGGTGCGTGCCGAGCAGCTCGCGAAGCTGCAGCAGCTGCGCGCCGAGCGCGACGAGGCCGCCGCCCAGGCCGCTCTCGCCGAGCTGACCCGCGCCGCCGGTTCCGCTGACGGCGGCATGGAGAACAACCTGCTCGCGCTCGCCGTGAACGCGGCCCGCGCCAAGGCCACCGTCGGCGAGATCTCCGACGCGCTGGAGAAGGTGTACGGGCGTCACCAGGCCGAGATCCGGACCATCAGCGGGGTGTACCGGGACGAGGCCGGAAAGTCGGAGAACATTTCCACCGCAACGGAACTCGTCGAGAAGTTCGCGGAGTCCGAGGGTCGCCGCCCGCGTATCCTCGTCGCGAAGATGGGCCAGGACGGCCACGACCGCGGCCAGAAGGTGATCTCCACCGGCTTCGCGGATCTCGGCTTCGACGTCGACGTGGGACCGCTGTTCCAGACCCCCGAGGAGGTCGCCCAGCAGGCGGCCGACGCCGACGTGCACATCGTCGGTGTGTCCTCCCTCGCCGCCGGGCACCTCACCCTGGTGCCTGCGCTGCGGGAGGCCCTCGCCTCGGTCGGTCGACCCGACATCATGGTCGTGGTCGGCGGCGTGATCCCGCCCGGCGACTTCGACGAGCTGTACCGGGCCGGTGCCGCGGCGATCTTCCCGCCCGGCACGGTCCTGGCGGACGCCGCGATCGGTCTGCTGCAGAAGCTGTCGGAACAGTTGGGACACGATCCGATTGCCGCCGGTTAAGCGTCCACCCCTGGACCTGACCGCCCTCGGCGACGCGGTCCTCGCCGGCCGGCGCGGGGAGATCTCGAAGGCGATCACGCTGGTCGAGTCGACCCGGACGGACCACCGGGAGCAGGCGCAGCAGCTGCTGCTGCGCCTGCTCCCGCACGCGGGCGGAGCGATCCGGGTCGGCATCACCGGAGTCCCCGGGGTCGGCAAGTCCACCACGATCGAAGCCCTCGGGATGCACCTGATCTCGTTGGGGCACAAGGTCGCCGTGCTCGCGGTCGACCCGTCGTCCACGCGGACCGGCGGGTCGATCCTCGGTGACAAGACCCGGATGCAGAACCTGTCGGTGCAGCCGAACGCGTTCATCCGGCCGTCCCCGACCTCGGGCACCCTCGGCGGGGTCGCGAAGGCGACCCGCGAGACGATGGTGCTGCTCGAGGCCGCCGGTTACGACGTGATCCTGGTCGAGACCGTCGGTGTCGGGCAGTCCGAGGTCACGGTCGCGAACATGGTCGACACGTTCACGTTCCTGACCCTGGCCCGCACCGGGGACCAGCTGCAGGGCATCAAGAAGGGCGTGCTCGAACTCGCCGACATCGTCACCGTCAACAAGGCCGACGGCAGGCACGAGTCCGAGGCGCGTGTCGCGGCGCGGGAACTGGCCGGGGCGTTGCGGCTGATCTACCCGCACGACGCGCTGTGGAAGCCGCCGGTGCTGACGATGAGCGCGCTCGAGAACATCGGTGTCGACAGGTTCTGGGACGAGGTGCTGCGGCACCGCAAGGTTCTCGGCGACGCCGGTGAACTCGAACGCAAGCGCCACCAGCAGCAGGTCGACTGGACGTGGTCGATGGTCCACGACCAGCTGCTGCGGCGCCTCGACACCGATCCCGCGGTCAAGGCGATCCGGCACGACGTCGAGAAGCAGGTCCGCGACGGTTCGATCACCGCGGCGCTCGCCGCGCACCGCATCCTGGACGCGTTCGACACGTAGACGGCCGCGGAGCCCGTGAGTGGCCCTCGCCCCGACCGGGACGAGGGCCACTCACGGGCGCGCGAGCGCGGTCCCGATCAGGTCGTGGCCGAGGTCGAAGCGGATGCCGTCGGGGTTCGTCAGACCCGGTCCGCGGTACCAGGATTCGTCGGCCTCCGGGTGCGGGCCGACCAGGCCGACGCGGCCGTTGCCGTACGGTGTGACCACGGCCGCGACGGTCTCGTTGGGGTAGCGCGCCAACACCGTCGCACCGACCGCGTCCCAGTCGCCGCCCGGAACCGCGAACGCCGCCCCGTCCTGGAAGAACATGTGGCGGGGCCGCCCACGCCAGCTCACGTCGACGACGGTGTCGGCGGTGTCCGCGACGGTCGCGTCGTCGGTGCCGATGTACTGCCGCACCCGGCCGGGGAACAGCCGGTAGCCGGGATCGCTGCCGGCCAGGTACGCACCCAGACAGAAGCCGAGGTAGGTCCCGCCGGCCTGCACCCACTCCCGCAGACACGGTGCGTACGCCCGCGTCCGCCGCCACGCCGGACCCACCGTCCCGCCGCCGGGCTGCGCGTACAGTGTTGCGCCGGCGAGGGATTCGGGGGTCACGTCGACCTCCTCGTCGGGCCCGACGTACACGGCGCGGAGCGGGGTCGGAGCCGTCTCGAGCAGGTTCGCCACCGACTCGGCGCACCCGGAGCAGGTTGCCGGGCCGCGGTGGACCAGCGCGACGGGACGGTCGTCCCGGCGGGTCGCGTGCGGCAGCCCCAGTGCGGCGACCGCGCCCACGGCACCGACCCCGGTCGCGCCGATCAGGAACCGGCGCCGGCTGACCGGGCTCACGCGCGGTGCTGCCGGGTGGCGAGGCGGTTCTCGACGCCGCGGCGGACGCGGGTGGTGACGACCCGGACGAGTCCCTCGAGGGGGCCGCGGCCCGCGGTGGCCCGCCACGCGAGCGCGGCGACCGCCATCACCGTCACCTGCCGCAGGTAGCCCTCCCACGGTCCGTACACGTCGAAGTCCGAGTTGACGAACATGATGTGTCCGACGTAGATGGTCAGCGACATGCTGCCGACCGCCACCAGCGGGGCGGTGACGATCCCGATCACCCGGGCGGCCGGCGGCCCGATCCGGAACAGCAGCAGGCACGACCCCAGCACCAGCAGCGCGCTGCCGAGCGTGTTCGCGAGATCGAGGGAGGTCCCGGTGTGCGGGCCGTTGACGGCCAGCCACCACCACGTGTCGACGGGCACGGTGCCGTCCGCGCCGAAGGCGAGAATCTCGGCGACGGTGTCCGGGTCGGACGCCGCCTCGAGGTGCGCGAGGCCGTCGAACGGGTGCAGGAGAATCCACGACACCGTCGCGGACAGCGACATCAGCAGCGCGCCGATGCCGACCAGCCAGGCGTCGACCCGCCCGGAGGTGAGGTCGAGCCTGCCGATCACGATGCCGACGACGACGTACGTCATCCAGACGACCACGGGGAACTCCCCGGTGAACAGCAGGTTCACGAGCGTCTCGAACGGTTTGAGCGACAGCGTCTCCCACGACAGCTGCCGGGTGAAGGGTTCCGGCAGGTGTGGTCGGATCACCTGGCCGAGCACGGGTGTCAGCGCGGCGCCGAGCACCGCGATCACGGCCAGGGCGCGGGTGCTCAGGTACACCAGCGGCACCGCGAGCAGGAACATCACCGCGTAGTAGGTGAGAATCACCACGCCGTACTCGATGTCGGTGTAGCCCAACGTCAGCCCGATCACGCCGATCACGACGGCCCGGGCGGCGAGCGCCGCGGCGACACCGTACGACCGGGGTCCGCGGGGTAGGCGCCGGCGCCCGGACAGGAACGCGATCGCGACGCCCGCGAGGACCGCGAACATCGCCGACGCGTGCCCGGCCGAGATCGTGTAGGACAGGGTCGGCTCGCCGCCCTCGGTGTAGTCGTCGAGCGAGTGCACGGCGATCATGCCGAGGACGGCCAGCCCGCGTGCCAGGTCGACGCCGGTCAGGCGCGGGCGGCGGCGCCGCTCGGTGGACGGCACGGAATCTCCGGGGGCGGACAGGATCTCGGAGGTCATCAGGTCATCACCGCATCGATGAGGTCGAGGCCGGCGGCGGTGCCGGCGGCGGGGGCGGGCAGTCCGGAGTCGGTGAACCAGTCGGCGTCGGCCTCGGGGTGGGGACCGACGACGGCGACCCGCCCGGCGCCGAACCTGGCGGTCAGTGCGGCGACCTGGCCGTTGGCGTATGCGGCCAGCACGTGCAGTCCGGGCGGGAAGGGCCGCGTCAGTTCGAAGACCGGACCGTCCTGGAAGTACATCGGTTGTGGCCGGCCCCGCCACCGGACGCGGACGACCGTCGCCGCGGGCCCGACGACTTCGGAGCGGGCGGTGGCGATGTACCGGTCCGTGTCGCCGGGCAGCAGGTCGAAGCCGGGAGTGGCGCCGGCGAGGTACCCGCCGAGGCAGAACCCGAGGTAGCGGCCGCCCCCGGCGACGTAGTCACGGATCGTGTGCCGGTGCCGGCGCATCCGCCGCCACGCGGGTGCGAGCCGGTCGCCGCCGGGCTGGGCGTAGATCGCAGCGGCGTCGAGGACGTCGGGAT
This sequence comes from Rhodococcus olei, assembly GCF_039540555.1. Classification (NCBI taxonomy): domain Bacteria; kingdom Bacillati; phylum Actinomycetota; class Actinomycetes; order Mycobacteriales; family Nocardiaceae; genus Rhodococcus; species Rhodococcus olei. The sequence continues at coordinate 42,561 of NZ_BAABFB010000023.1, forward strand.
CGAGGTCGAGTGCCTCCTGCGGCCCGACGTAGCCGATGTCGAAGTTCCATCGGCTGCGTGCCAGCAGCGCGGCTACCGCTTCCGCGCAGCCGGGCAGCGTGGCCTCGCCGCGGTACACGAGGGCGAGCGGTCGGCGATGCGAATGCCTCACGGGCGTACCACCTGTGCCGGAACGCCCTCCCACCGCGTGTGGGCGGGCAGCTCGTCGCCCTTCATCAGCAGCGACAGCGCCGAGAGTTCGGCCTGCTCCCCGACGACCGCGTCGTACAGCACGACGGCCCGGGTGCCGACGGTGGCGCCGGGGGCGATCGTCACGGTGGACATCTTCATCACCCGGTCCTCGAACAGATGGGTCTGCAGGGACACCCCGGCGCCGACCGCTGCGTCGTCGCCGACCCGCACCAGATCGAACTCGGTGAGGTACGTGGTGCCGATCCACACCCGCCGGCCCATTCCGGCGCCGAACCAGCGCAGGATCATCGGGAGGAACGGTGTGCCGGTGAGCTGGTTCAGCAGCACCGGCACGGCCGCGGATTCGTACATGCCGGTCGCGAACTCGGAGCGCCGCACGAACGTCGCCCACAGCGGCTCCACCCGCGGTCGATAGGTGCCGACGAGGTTCCTCTTGACCGCGGCGCAGAACAGCACGACGCCGAGCGCGGTCGCCAACGCCAACGGCGGTGCCCACAGGATCGTCCAGAGCAGCGACGTGCTGCGGGCGATCAGCGACAGTCCCAGCAGGTAGAAGTAGAGACTGATGCCGATCACGGTGGGGGGAAGCACGATTCGGAAGAACTCGATCCACAGTCGGTGCGCGACGACGGCGCGGCCGGGGGAGAACGTTTCCTCCTCGGAGTAGTCGCCGCTGTCCTGCCTGGCCGGCAGGACGAACGCGGGGTTGCCGAGCCAGGACGTGTCCGGCGGGACACCCTCGGCCGGCGGCACGGTGAGCACGCCGACGAGCGAGCCGTCCCCGGTGGCGGTTCCACTCGGCAGCACCGCGGCGTTGCCGACGAACGCGCGAGTGCCGATTCCGGTGGGCGCACACGTCATCCGGCCGTTGCAGAACGTGGTTCCGCCGAGGCTGGCCATGTCGGCGACGAAGCTCTGCTCGCCGACGGTGAGCAGATCCGGATCGATGTGCGCGACGGTGGACACCTCGGCGCCGGGACCGACTCGGGCGCCGAGCAGCCGCAGCCACGGTGCCGTGTAGAGGGTCGCGTACAGGGTGTTCGTGTAGAGCAGGCTCATCTCGAGCAGCTTGTCGGTGGCCCACTTGCGCACCCCGAGAGGCGAGGCCTCCGGGTGGGTGCCGACCGGGAGCGTCGGCAGGATCAGCTTCTTGCCGACGGCGACGAGGGCGCAGACGCTGGCCACGTAGACGGCGCCGGCGGCCAGCGTCGCGAGCAGGGAGGCGACCATGCCGTACTCGAGCAGCACCGCCCACACCAGCACCAGGCTGGGCACGATCGTCGTGATCGCGAGCACCTCGAGACCGATCACCCCGAAGCCCGTCAGCACCAACAGGATCGGCGTCCATCCGGGCGCCGGACCGGCCGCGGCCATCGTCTCGACCCGCGGATCGAGGGCGGGAACCGGCCGCGGCGGCGATCCGGACCAGCGGGTGCCGTCCGGTATCGCGAGACCCTCACCGAGGACCGACTGGTCACCCAGCATCGCCCCGGCGCCGACGGTGGTGCCGGGCTCGAGTGCACAGTTCGCGGCGACGTGGGCGTGCTCGCCGACGACGATCGGGGCGACGACGACCGTGTCGCCGACCACCCGCCACGGTCGGATGTCGGTGTTCGTTCCGATCGACGCGCCCGTCCCGACGGTCACCAGCGCGGGGAACGACACGGTCGACGTGCCGATGTGGGTGTCGGCGCCGACGCGGGCCCCGAGGGCCCGCAGGAACGGCGCCATCAGGGGGGACCCGCTGAGCACCTGCGCCGGTGCCAGCATCATCAGGTGGTCGACCATCCACAGCCGCAGGTAGGTTGCCCCCCAGAGCCGGTGGCGCCCGGGTTCGATTCCGGCGGACAGCGGCCGGATCGCCAGGACCGGAAGGATCCACCGCACGACCAGGTAGGTCGGGACCGTCGCGACGAGCAGGTCGACCAGGGCCTCGAACGAGGGCTGGCCGTGGTGGGCGTCGTAGACCACCGACACCGGAATCGTCACGACGAGGAGCACCAGCAGGACGAACAGTGCCTGGACGGCACCGGACCGGCGGACCGCGGCGTCGCCGACCGGATCCCGGTCGGTGCGGTCGTCCGGCCGCACCGGAGGCGGGGGAGGCCCTCCCGCCCCGCGCGGGCAGGCACCGGGCACGGCACCGGCCATCGCCCGGATCGTCGGGTGGGTGTAGACGTCGCGGATGCCGGCACCGGGATGCATCCCGCTCTCCCGCAGCCGCGTCACCAGCTGTGCGGCGGCGAGGGAGTGACCGCCGAGGTCGGTGAAGAAGTCGGCCTCGACGGACACCTCGTCGGCGGGCAGTCCGAGCAAGTCGGCCCACAGTCGGCGCAGCTCGTGCTCGACGTCGGTGCCGGCGGGGACGACCGGCCCGGCCGGCCCGGCGAGCCGGCGGCCGGTGGGGGCGGGCAGCCGGGGGCGGTCGACCTTGCCGCTGGGCATCATCGGCAACTCGTCGACGACGTCGAGGAACGTCGGGACCATGTAGTCGGGCAGCCGCCGGCCGATCTCCGAGTGCAGGCGGGTCAGCAGCGCGGCGACGGCGTCGGGGCCGGCCTCCGCGCCGGGCATCAGGACCACCCACGACGCGAGCTGCTCGACGTCGGCGACCGTGACCAGCGACACGACCGCGCTCGCGACGGCGTCGTCGACGAGCAGAACGCTCTCGATCTCGCCGAGATCGACGCGGTGGCCGCGGATCTTGACCTCGCTGTCGGCGCGGCCGAGGTACTCGATCTCGCCCCATTCGGTCCAGCGTGCGAGGTCGCCGGTGCGGTAGATCCGACCGGTGATGCCGCTGTCCGGGACGTCGAGGAACCTGTCCGCCGTCAGGTCGGGGCGGCCGACGTAGCCGCGTGCCACACCGGGGCCGCCGATGCACAGCTCACCGACTTCGCCGTCCGGGACCACATGCCGGTCCTCGTCGAGGATCACGCACGAATACGTCGGCAGTGGCACTCCGATCGTGACCGGCCGGCCGGGAACCAGCTCGCACCAGGTTGCCGTCACGGTGGCCTCGGTGGGGCCGTAGGTGTTCAGGATCCGGCGTCCGGGACGGCCCCAGCGCTCGACGAGTTCGCGTGGGCAGGCCTCGCCGCCGACCAGGATGTTGCGCAGCAGCGGAAGTTCCCGGGGGATCGTCGCCAGCAGCGTCGGCACGCAGTACAGAACGGTGACCGTGTTGCGGTCGAGGAAGTCCGCCAGTTCTCCGCCGAGCCGGCCGGCGCCGGTCGGGCCCGCGACGAGGGTGGCGCCCACTGCCCAGGTCGGCCAGATCTCCTCGATCGAGAAGTCGAACGAGATCGTCATCCCCTGGTACACGCGGTCCGTGGGACGCACGTCGTAGACGGTGGGCACGATGTCGAGGAAGTTGCAGATGCTCGACTGTGCCACCTCGACGCCCTTCGGTCGGCCCGTCGAGCCCGAGGTGTAGATGATGTAGGCGGCCGGGTCGCGGTGGGTGACGTGAAAGACGGGCCGGGTCACCGGCTGGGCCGAGATCAGCTCGGCTTCGCCGTCGACCTCGGTCCACGGGACCCCGAGGGGCGCCAGCAGATCGGCGAAGGACGCGCTGGTGAGCACGAGGTCGACGCCGGCATCGCCGGTGATGTAGTCGACCCGGTCCGCGGGCGAGGCCGGGTCGATCGGCACGAACGCGGCACCGGCCTTGAGCACTGCGAGCAGTGCGATGTAGGTGTGTGGCGACCGCTCGAGCAGGATCGCGATCCGGGCTCCGACGCCGGCGCGGAGGCTGATCAGGTGATGCGCCAGCTGGTTCGCTCGCCATTCGAGTTCCGCGTACGTGAACGTGCTGCCCTCGCACTCGAGTGCGAGGGCGCCGGGAGTGCGGTCGCAGGTCGACTCGAACACGTGCTCGAGGCGGCGTGGCGGGGCCGGCGGTCGCGGGGCATGGACCGCTGACCGCTGCGGGTGCGCGATCGGCATCAGCATCCTCACAGTCAGTAAACATCTGGCAAATATTGGTTCGGCGCGGGCGATTGAATCACGTCGGTGGAGCGCGGACGCGTGTCCGACATGTCGCCCCGGGGGCCGGGCGGCGAGGTTTGTCGGACGCTCGGACCGGCCCCAAGTCGGTATTCGTGCAGGAAGTATCCGAGTTCCGTCGGGTGGGGCCCGCGGTCCGGGGATCGCGCGGGCGGGGCGCCCGGTCTCGGGTGAATCACCCGCGAAATCACCCGGCGGGGCTTCCCGACGTGAGTGGTCTCACGCCAGTGACGGGCACCGCCACGCGACCGGCAGATATCGTTAAGCTAAATTCGGACATGGCGTCGGGGTAATCGAAGGGGGAGGCCGATGACACCTGCGCCGACGCCGTGGGCGCGTCCACGCCTGCTGCGCCGAATGGGCGAGTCGCCTCTGACGGTGCTGTGGGGGCCGAGCGGATACGGAAAGACCACGCTGATCGAGTCGTGGCTGTCGAATCACCCGGACACTCCGGCGATCCGGATCGGCGCGCCGCCTCCGGGCGGCGCGCCGGAGGCGTACTGGACCGGGGTGAGGCGTGCGGCGGCGGATGCGTCCACGAGCGTCCTGGTGCTCGACCTTCCGGACCGGATCGCCGACCCGAACGCCTGGAGCCGGTTGCTCGCGCTACGCGCCGCCCACCCGCGCCGCCGTGTCGTCGTGGCCGTGCGCGACCACACGTTCGTCGCGGACCGGCGGGCCGCGGCCGCGAACGCGGCGGTCGTCACGCCGGCGGAACTGGAGTTCACCGAGACCGAGATCGCGGACCTGCTCGACCGCGGCGGATCGCCGCCGTCGGCACGAACGGCGCGTGACGTGTGGCGCCGCACCGCCGGCCACCCGGCCCTGGTCGCGGTCGCGGAGGGCGTGATCCGGGTGTTCGGCAGCGACCTGGACTTCGAGCGCGAGCGTGCCTACGCCGCGCTCGACGCACAGTTCGACGACTTCGTCGCGCACCGTCTGCTCGCTCCCGGACTGTCCCCGGGGTTGCGCGAGGCGGCCGGCACGATCGCGACGGTGCGTCGACCGACCACCGGATCGGTGCGCGCGCTCGGAATCGAGGACGCCGCGGCGGCCGTCACCGCGCTCGAACGAGCCGGCCTCCTCAGGTGGATGCCCCCGGCACCCGTGCCGTACTGGGTGTACCCGCCCGCGGTCCGCCGGTCACTGCTCCGCATCGCGGCGGCCGAGGGGACTCGCCCGCCTCGTGAGACGTCGCTCCGGCTCGCCCGGTGGCTCGCGGACAACGGTGATCCCGTCGAGGCGCTGCGGCACGCGACCGACGGAGAGGACTGGGACCTGGTCGTGGAGGTTCTGGCGGCGCACTGGATCGACATCGCCACCACGAGGCTCGGCGTGCTGACCAGGGCCCTGACCGCGCTGCCGGACCGGGTCGTACGATCGCGAGCAGCGCTGCACTACGCGCGGGAACTGGTGGTCCGGCTGGAGCCGGGCGAGCATGGATCGGCGCGTCCGGTGCCGGACGTCGACCCCGCGCTGTCGGACATCGCCGAGCGGGACTCGGTCGGGCTCGCCCTCGCGACGGGTGCGCTGCGGTCGACGGTGATGCGGTGGACCGGTGACTACGACGCGGCGGTCCGAGACCACCCGGTGCTCGTCGAGTTCGCGACCCGCGTCGCGGACGGTCTCGAGGGAGAGCGCCGGGCGATGCTCGGGGCGGTGTGGATGCACCTCGGCCTGGCCAGCCAATACCGCGGTGACCACCTCGTCGCGGCGGACCTGTTCGAACGGGCCGCCGACGGGAGATCCCGTGGCCCGAGTGACTTCGCGGCACGGCAGTCCGCGGGACAGCTGGCGCTCCTGAACGCGGTCCTCGGTGAGAGTCGGCGCGCGGTCGGCTGGCTCGACCGTGAATCGGTGTTCGGGGACCGTCCGGGATGGCTCGGTGCGATGATCCGGCTTCCGGCGGTGACCGCGCGCCTGCTGCTCGCGTTGGACCGCCTGGACCTGGCGGCCGCCGAGGCGGCGCGGGCAGAGCTGCCGGAGCTCGCCGGGAACGTCGAGAACTGGGCGTTCGTGGTGTACGCGCACAGTCAGTTCGACCTGATGTGCGGTCGGCCCGACGCGGGACTGGACCGGCTGCACCGCAACCGGGCCGAGTTCGGAAAGTGGTTCGGCCCGGCCGCATTCGCGCGTCCGCTGCTCGGCTCCGCAGCGATGGACCTGCGCACCGCGGCCGGGGAGGGCGCCGCGGTGCTCGAGCGGGCGGAACGGGTCAGCGGGCCGATGCACCCGATGATCCGGCTGTCGGCGGCGCGCGCCGCGCTGCTGACCGGAGACGCCGCGATCGCACTCCGGCACACGACCGTCCTGGCCCGCCGCCGCAGCATCCACACCCGGGTTCGACTGGAGGCGTTGCTGATCCAGGCGACCGCCTCGCTGGAGTCCGGCGATCGCGACGCGGCCCGGGTCGCGTGGAACCGCGCTGTCGCGTTGTCGGAGGACAGCGGGCTCCTGCGGCCGTTCGTGACCGTGCCCGCGGACATCCGCAGCGCGTTGTCGGAGGCGGGTGGCACGATGCCGGCGGGCTGGGCCGCGGCCGCCGGGTGGGGCGACGGTCCCTACCCGCCTCCGGTTCCGGTCGTGCACCTGACCGACCGCGAGGCGACGGTGCTGGACGGTCTGGTCCGCGGCGACAATGTCGCGCGGATCGCGCAGTCGCAGTTCGTGTCGCCCAACACCGTCAAGACGCAGCTCAAGAGCCTGTACCGGAAGCTGGGCGTGCATTCGCGCGCCGAGGCGGTTCGGGAGGCCCGGCGCCGCGGGCTCGTCTAGGAGGTCGGCCGCAGCGCCGGCCCTGGGCCGGCCGCACCGATGAACTGCTGCATCAACGGCAGTTCGGCGAGCCTGTCGAACGGCCACGGCAGCTGCACCCGCGCCGGCCGTGGCGCCGGCGTGGTCGTCGGGGGGACGGCAGTGGCGATCGGGGGGACGGGCGTGGTCGCCGGTGGAACGGCCGGGCCGGGCGCCGCGCCGGTGTTCGGAGCGACCGGGGCGGCGACGGTCCCTGTCGGCGCGGACGGCGCGGTGGTGGTGGTCGGCGCCGGCGGCGCGACCGGAGCCGGGGCCGGGGTGACGGCCGGCACGGCAGTGGTCGTGGGTGCGGCCGCGGGGACGGCCGGGACGGTCCCGGACCTGTTGCCCCGCACGGTGGTCTCGATCAGGTCGTACGCGAGCTGGGGGTTCACCGCGCCGTCCGCGGACAGGCCGTCGTCGACGAACCAGCTGCGGTCCGCCTCGACGTGAGGCCCGGTCACCCCGACTCGCCCACTGCCGTAGTCGACGGCGAGCGCGGCGATCTCCCCGCCCCTGTAGGTGCCGAGGACCGTCGCGGTGTTGCCGGGCTCGAGATCGAACGCCGGGGGATCCTGGAAGTAGGTGGTGTACGCGGTGCCCCGCCAGACGACCTCGGAGCGGTGCGGCGCGGTGTCCCACACCGTCGCGCCCTGCTTCGCGCTGTACTGCGAGGTGTCGCCCGGTAGCAGGTCATAGCCGGGGGTCGCGCCGGCCAGGTAGCCGCCGACACAGAATCCGAGGTAGTTGCCACCCTTGGCGATCCAGTCCCGGATCAGCCCGGCGAACGGCTTCATCGCCTTCCACGCCGTGCTCAGACTCGGCCCGCCCGGCTGGGCGAACACCGTGGCCCGCGCGAGGGTGGCCGCGGTGATCGGTGTGTCCTTCGGGCCGACGTACTCGACCCGGAATCTCGACGGCGAGTTGCGCAACACCGTCGCAACCGATTCCGCGGTCCCCGGTACCGAGGCCGGGCCGCGGTACACCAGCGCGAGGGGCTGGGCCTGCGCCGTCGAGGTGCCGGCCTGGGCGGCGGCCGCGACCGGCACCCCGAGCAGGGCCGTCACGACTGTCAGGACGATCAGGACCCGCCGGTGAAGGTGCACCCGTACCTCGCTTCGTTCGCTCGTGGCCGCCTGCGGGCGAAAGCCGACGGTGCCGTTGAGGTTACAACGCCGCAACTAGTTGCGAGACAATTGCCGCATACCGGAACCGACCCGGTCCACGAGGTGGTCGAAGAACGCGACGGGATCGGTACCGACCGCGATGTCGGCGTTCGGGGCGCGACCCCACATGCCGTGCCAGTCCGCGACCGTGCACCCGCGGGTCAGTCGACCGGTGAGCTCGACGTCGACGGTCGCGGGCCGGGTCCGCGCCCAGGTCGGGTCCAGGGCGAGTGCCGCGGCGAACGGGTCGTGCATGTGGGCGAGGAAGCCCTGACCGTGATCGCGGTGGAACTCGAAGTAGAAGCGCACCGCGTCGGACAGCACCCGGAGTGCCGGATTGCCGGTCCGCGAACGTGTTCCGGGCGGATCCTGCTCGGTGATCAGCTCCACCGGGCTGCTGCCCGCACGTTCCGCGATCCGTCGCAGGTGCTCGGGCTTCATCTCGATCGTCTCGGTGATGTCCAGCGGGCACACCAGTGGGCGGCGGTCCGGTGGCGCGGCGGAGAACGCGTCGAACACCTCCCGGGCCGCCTCCGGATCGACCGAGATGTTCCACTCCGCCTTCGGCGTGGTGTTCCCGGGATGGTTGAACGCCCCACCCATGACGACCAGCCGGCGCAGCAGTACCGGCAACGCCGGCTCGATCCGCAGTGCCAGTGCGAGATTGGTCAGGGGTCCGGTCACCAGCCCGGTCACCTCGCCCGGTCGCGACCGGGCGATCTCGACCCACGCCGTCGCCGAGTCGCGGTCGGAGAGCGGGCGGGTCGACGCGGTCAGCTCGGCGTAGCCGAGTCCCTGCGGGCCGTGGGTGTCCTCGGTGGTGCGCAGGTCGTCGTCCAGCGGGACCGCCGAGCCGAGCGTGACCTCGATGTCGGGCCGCCCGCACAGGTCCAGCCAGGCGAGATTGTTGGCGGCGACCTGGGCCGCCGGAACGTTGCCCGCCGTGCTCGCGACGGTGAGGATCTCGGCGTCGGGGCTGGCGAGCAGGTAGAGCAGTGCGAGTGCGTCGTCGATGCCGGTGTCGACATCGACGATCAGGGGTACCGGTGTCGCCATCGGCCGATCATCTCAGATCCAGTGCGGTGCATCGGCTCCCCAGTCGTGCGCGGGGAACGGGTACTCGGGGTGACCGGGCAGCGCGGGGCGGGCGGTGGTGATCGCACCGTGGGTGACGACGGCCGCCGGTCCGGGTGCCAGTGCCTCGGTGGGATCCCCGACGCGACCGGTCAGGTCGAGGAGCGTGCGCGCCGTGCGGGCCAACGACACCGAGACCTCGCGTCCGCCGCCGCCGGTGCCGCGCAACGCCAGTGCGTCCACGATGCCTGCGGCCAGCAGGTGCCCGCTCGCGTGGTCGAGCGCCTGCACGGGCAACGCCCCCGGATGCACACCGCCCTCGACCAGGGAGATTCCCGACGCCGCCTGCACGATGCTGTCGAAGCCGCGGCGCCCCGCCCACGGTCCGGTCGTCCCCCAGGCACTGACCGAGGCGTGTACGAGACCGGGACGTTCGTGCAGACCGAACCGGTCGAGCGACCCCGGCCGGTAGCCGGTGACGAGCACGTCGGCGGTCGACAACAGCTCCCGCAGCGTCTCGAGCTCCTCGGCGACGGTCAGGTCCAGCAGTGTCGACCGTTTGCCCTGCCCGGTGTCGCGGTGCTGCCAGTCGATCTCGTGCAGGTGTGGCGGGTCCACCCGCAGCACCTGGGCGCCGAGCAGGGCCAGATCGCGTGCCGCGACCGGTCCGGCGAGCACCCGCGTCAGATCCAGGACCCGCAGTCCGGCGAGGGGCCGCGCCGGATCCGCGACGGACAACGCGACCACGGAGGGCGGCGCGGAGGTCGCCGTCGACGAGACCAGCGGACCGTCCGCCGACGCCAGTCCCTGTGGGTGCTCGGCCCATTCGCGTTCCGTCCGGACCCGCGCCGCGACCGCGTCGGCGTCCGCGCACCGGTCCTCGACGTCCTGCGCGGTCAGTTCCCCGATCCGCGTCGACACCGTCCCGGGATCGGCGTCGGCAGGCAGGTCCAGCGCGGCGAGCAGTCGCGTGCGGTGATGCGGATAGTTCGCGTGGGTGCGCACCCACCCGTCGGACGCCGCGAAGAACCCGGACATCGGCGCGAACCCGGCCACCGGCTCGGCGTCGACACGCATCACGCGATCGCCCGCGAACGAGGCCGCGACGCGCTCCGCGTCGAGCGGCCAGGGATGCGGGTCACGGCCACGGGATGCGAGCAGCCGGTTCACCGCCGACGCCAGCGCACCGACCGACCCGAGTGCCAGCGCCGCGGTCGGCAGTCGCGACGCGAGGAACCCGGACGGCGCCGGGTAGCGGACCGTGCCGGGATCGGCGGGCAGCCCGCACCCGCGCTCGTACTCGTCGTGGACCAGTTGCGGTGACACCACCTCAGCACCGTACCCCGCTCCCTACGATGACCCGGTGATCCTCGATCGGCCGCCCCGCCGCTCCGCCACACTCACCGCAGCCGGATTCGCGACGGTCGCGGTCGTCCACCTCGGTGCGCAACTCGCCGACGCCGGCGCGGTGTCCCGCGTCAGCCAGTGGCTGCTGATGCCCCTGCTCGCCGCGACGATGGCGCTCGCCACAACGGCACCGCGATCCCGGCTCGTGCGGACGACGCTGCTGGCGCTGGCGTTCTCGTGGCTCGGGGACACCGCCCCGTCCCTGTTCGACGGCGACGCGGCGTTCCTGGTGATGATCGCCTTCTTCCTGCTCGCGCAGCTCGCGTACGTCGTCGCGTTCCTGCCGTATGCGGCGGCGTCGGTCGCCACCCGGCCCGCGGTCGTGATGTACCTCGCCGCTGTCGCCGGACTGGTCGTCGCGTGCGCGCCCGGCGCCGGCGTCCTGCTGGTCCCGGCCCTGATCTACGGCCTCTGCCTCGGCACCACCGCCGTCCTGTCCACCGGTCTCGGCCGGGTCGCCGGGACCGGCGGCGCGCTGTTCCTGCTGTCCGACGCGATGATCGCGCTCGGTGCGTTCGCCGAGTGGTTCACGCCGCCGGCCGAAGGGTTCTGGGTGATGCTCACCTACATCGCCGGTCAGACCCTGCTGGTGTGGGGGGTCCTGGCCACCGACAAGGCAGAGTCGGCGCCGGAGCGACTACGTCCTCCGGACGGTGAGTTCGGCGCCGGAGCGACTACGTCCTCCGGACGGTGATCTCGAACCCGGCGCCGCGTAGTCGCTCGACGAGACGGTAGCCGATCGCCGTCGCGGGCGTGAGAACACCTGCCGCGTCCGGCAACACGTCGTGGTCCAGCGCGAGGGCGAGCGCGGATTCACCCAGCATCACCGCGGTGGCCGCGTAGCCCGGGTCGCCCTGCGCCCGGATCCGCGCCACGTACCGGGCGCCCGTGGTCGTGGTCGTGTGTACGTCGCTGGTGAAATGTCCCGTCCGCCGGGTCTTCTCGCTCGGGCCCGCGCCCGGCTTCGGCAGCACCCGGTCGAGAACCCAGCGGGTCGGGGGAAACGACAGGCCGGCGATCAGCCCGCCGAGCCCGGCGGCGACTCCCGCCGCGAGCACCGGCGACAGGGGAGAGGACCCCACGCTCATCACCTCCCGGTAGCGGAACGTGCGGCCGTACGCCCAGTTCCGCAACGCGTTGCTGCGCCGGACCACCCGGGTGTTCGTCGACGCCATGAGGAACGGGGCGGTCATCCCCTTCAGGTCCGGCGAGATGTCCGAGCCCTTGACCAGTTCGGCGTCGGGCTGCCGTCCCAGGTCCGGTTCCGCGGCCACGTCGGGGCTCAGCGAATACGGTTGCAGCGCAACCGAACGCGCCCGCCTGTCCGACTTCACGGTGTCGACGAGGGTGCGCATCGAGTCGATGGTGCCGCCGCTGATCCCGCCGCGCAGCGACGCCACCAGTGTGGTGTCGGCGAGGGTGCCCTCGCCGTCCGCGGCCACCCGTTCGTGCAGCACGTGCACCCCGAGGTCGGACGGGATCGAGTCGTATCCGCAGGCGTGCACGATGCGGGCGCCGCTCGCGGCGGCGACGTCGTGGAACCGGTCGATGGATTCGCGGCCGAACAGCACCTCGCCGGACAGGTCGGCGTAGTCGGTGCCCGCCTCGGCGCAGGCCCGGACCAGGTCGATGCCGTACTTGGCGTAGGGGCCGACGGTGGTGACCACGACATGGGTCGCGTTCGCCAGTGCGGTCAGCGAATCGGCGTCGTCGGCGGACGCGACCAGCACAGGCCAGTCCGCGGCCCCGGGCAGTCCCTCCCGGACCCGCACGAGCCGCTCGCGGGAGCGACCGGCCAAGCCGATCCGGGTACCGGCGGGGGCGTGGCGGGCCAGGTATTCGGCGGTGAGCCTGCCGACGAAGCCGGTGGCGCCGTAGACGACGACGTCGAGGTCGCGCGTGCGGGTCATGGCCCGACCCTACTCGGAGCTCGGGGCGCCCGAGGTTCAATCCCAGGTGTGGACCGGCCCTGCCGAATGCATGCGGTCGAGGTACTCGGCCAGCATCGAGTTCAGTGCCGAGTCCCGGCTCTCTCCCGCCTTCTCCCGCGCCGCCACCGTCGCGCGCTGCCATTGCGCCCCGTTGCGGCGGGTCCTGCAGCGGTCCTCGACGATCCCCAGGTACGTGTCGCGGACGGCGGGTGCGACCCCCAGCGCGTCCAGCCCCTCGTGTGCGAGTGGCAACAGCGTCCCCGACACCAGTTCCCCCGGGGCGATGGCGCCGATGTCGGGCCAGAACACTCGCGCGTCGAACCCGCGCCGTGCTCCGGCTCGAAGATTGGCGGCGGCCGCCTCGAACGGCATGCGCGACCACGACGGTCGGTCCGCATGCGCCAGCGAGTACACCGTGCCGTAGTAGAACGCCGCGTCCGCGACGGTGTCCCGGACGGTCGGACCGCCCGGCAGCACCCGATTCTCCAGGCGCAGATGGTGGTCGGTGTCGGTGGTGTCGTAGATCGGCCGGTTCCAGCGGTAGATCGTCCCGTTGTGCATGCGCAGTTCGGCGAGTTCGGGGGTGCCCCCGGCCGCGACCACGGCGCCGGGCTGCTCGTCCGTACACTCCGGGAGCAGCGACGGGAAGTATCGCGAGTTCTCCTCGAACAGGTCGAAGATCGACGAGATCCACCGCTCCCCGAACCACACCCGCGGCCGGACGCCCTGATTCTTCAGTTCGAGCGGCCGGGTGTCGGTTGCCTGTTCGAACAGCGGGAGACGGGTCTCGTGCCACAGTGCGAGGCCGGCGAAGAACGGCGAGTTCGCGGCCATCGCCACCTGCACTCCGGCCAGCATCTGCGCCGAGTTCCAGTACGCGCCGAATTCGCGCGGTGACACCTGCAGGTGGAGTTGCGTGGACGTGCACGCGGCCTCGGGGAGGATCGTGTCGGTCAGGGTCGCGAGCCGTTCGGCGTCCCGACGGCCCGGCAGGGGCACCCCGGTGATGTCGAGTTCGATGTCCTCGCCGCGGGCCGCGAGGATCTGCCGGGCGAGCGCGGCGTAGCGCGGGTCCGGCGACATCCAGCGTTTGTCGAGATGTCGTCGGCGCAGGGTCGGCAGGATGCCGATCATGGCCAGGCGGCCGCCGCCCGACCGGGCGCGTTCGTCGGCGTGGTTGAGCGTGTTGCGCAGCTGGTCCTCGAGTTCGGCGAGGTTGGTGCCGTCGAGGTGACGGGGCGGGACGTTGACCTCGATGTTGAACTGGCCCAGTTCCGTCTGGTATGCGGGGTCCGCGATGGCGGCGAGCACCGACTCGTTCGCCATGGCCGGTTCGCGGTTGCCGTCGACGAGATTCAGTTCGAGTTCGAGCCCGACCGTCGGGTCTCCGGGCTGCGCCTGTTCCCTGGCGAGCAGTTCCGCCAGGGCGTCGAGGCAGTCGTGCACCTTCTCACGGAACACCTGCCGGTCCTTGCGGGTGAACACCACCCGGGTGACCTCGCGGCCCATGCGCGTCTCCCTCGGTCGACATCACATGTGAGGCCCAGTATTCCCGAGAGGACGCGGGGATGCGCGTGGTGGCGGGACCCCGAGGTGGCGGGACCCCGAGTGTGCTACCAGGGTGAGGGCTCGAAGTCCTTGAGGAAGCAACCGTACAGGTCGACGCCCTCCTCGCCCTGGACGATCGGGTCGTAGACGCGGGCGGCGCCGTCGACGAGGTCGAGGGGGGCGTGGAAGCCCTCGTCGGCGAGCCGCAGCTTGGTGTAGTGCGGGCGCTCGTCGGTGATCCACCCGGTGTCGACGGCGGTCATCAGGATGCCGTCCTGTTCGAGCATCTCCTTCGCGCTGGTGCGGGTGAGCATGTTCAGGGCGGCCTTGGCCATGTTGGTGTGCGGGTGGCCCGGGCCCTTGTACTTGCGGGCGAACTGGCCCTCCATCGCCGAGACGTTGACGACGTACTTGCGTCGGGCGGGAGCGGCGGCCATCGCGGGACGCAGCCGGTCGACGAGGATGAACGGGGCCACCGAGTTGCAGAGCTGCACTTCGAGAAGTTCGATCGGGTCGACCTCGCCGACGGTCTGCACCCAGCTGTTGGTGTGTGCGAGGTCGGGTACGAGACCGCCTGCGTCGATCGCGATGCCCTGCGAAATGCGTTCGGGGGTGGCCGATCCCGCGACCATGGCCAGTTCGCTGACCTGGTGGACGATCGACTGCGTCGCCGCGGGCAGGGAGCCGGCGAGGGCGGCCGGATGGGCGTCGCTGGTCTTGCCGAACGTGACGACCTCGGGCAGGTGCCCGGCGGGCAGCGGACCCGACTCGGCCTCGACGAGTGCGGAGTAGGCGCCGGGGGAGCGGCGCACGGTCTGGGCGGCGTTGTTGATCAGGATGTCGAGCGGTCCCTGTGCGGCGACGTCGTCGGCGAGCGCGACGACCTGAGCCGGGTCCCGCAGGTCGATCCCGACGACCCGCAGGCGCTGGATCCAGTCGGCGCTGTCCTCCATCGCGGTGAAGCGGCGGATCGCGTCGTTCGGGAACCGGGTGGTGATCGTCAGGTGGGCACCGTCGCGCAGCAGCCGGAGCGCGATGTACATGCCGATCTTCGCGCGGCCACCGGTGAGCAGTGCGCGCCGGCCGGTCAGGTCGGTGGACGCGTCCCGCTTGGCATGGCTGCGCGCGGCGCACTCGGGGCACAGCTGGTGGTAGAACGCGTCGACGACGGTGTACCGCTGCTTGCAGATGTAGCAGGGGCGCGGCCGGATCAGCGTGCCCGCGGTGGAGCCGACGGTCGGCGACGAGATCAACACGCCGGCGGTCTCGTCGTCGATCCGGTTCGGGGAGCCGGTGGCGGTCGCCGCGACGACCGCGCGGTCGGCGGCGGACTTCGCGTCCCGCGCCTCGATTCGCTTGCGGCGCTTGAGCCGTTTGAACATCCTGCCGCTTGCGCGCTGCAGCGCGATCGAGTCGGGGTGCTCGGCGTCGAGCTCCCCGGCCGCGGCGAGGACCCTCAGACAGGTCTCCAGGTCGGTGGGATCGATGCCTGTCGTCGGTTGTGCCATCGGTGAAGGTGCTCAGTCCTGATCTCGTCGCTGCGGTCCGGGGAGAGTCTACCGACTCCGCGTCGACCAGCCGATTCGGGCGGATCGGGGCGGCGCCGCGGAAGCCGTGACATCCGGTCGTGGCGCGAGGAGGATGACCGTTGTCGGGGAATGGTCGGGGGATCGTCGGGCCTGCGACGGCCCGACCGCACGAAAGGCCAGCATCATGGACAAGCCGAATCGCCTTTCCTCTTCACGAGAGACCGCGATCGTCAACGCGGCCACCGTGGCGACCGTCGAGAAACCCGTGCAGAAGGACGGTCCGTATCTCCCCGAGCTGACCGACATCGACCAGCTCGTCCGGGCGCCCGAGGCGCGCCGTGACTTCAACGTGTCCGGATCCGGGGTCACGGTCGCGGTGCTGGACACCGGCCTGAGATCGACGCACGTCGACTTCGCGGGCCGGGTGCTGCCCGGCCGGAACTGCACCGGAGGCGCGGTCGACGACACCGCCGACCGGTACGGCCACGGCACCAGCGTGAGCGGCATCGTCTGCGCCGGACGCATCCACACCGGAATCGCGCCGAACGCGCGGATCGTGCCGGTGAAGGTCCTCGGCGACGAGGGCGAAGGCTCCTTCACGCACGTGCGCGACGGGCTCGAGTGGGTGCTCGAGCACTGGGCGCAACTGGGAATCTCGGTGGTGTGCATGCCGTTCGGTGCGTCCGACAACCGCACGAGCGACGGCGACCTCGCCGGGGACGAGATCGGGTCGCTGCTGCACCAGCTGACCGAGCGCGGCATCACCTGCTGCGTGGGGTCCGGCAACGAGTACTACGCGCACGGCGGACTGCAGGGCATGAGCTATCCGGCGATCTTCCGGCAGTGCCTGAGTGTCGGCGCGGTGTACGACGCGGACGAGGGCCCGTTCCGGTACCCGGACGGCGCGAAGGCGTTCTCCACGGCGCCGGACCGGATGACGCCGTACTCGCAGCGCCTGCACCACAAGGTCGGCGGGCCGTGCGCGACGGACATCTTCGCGCCCGGATCGCCGGTGACGTCGACCGGAATGCGCAACGACACCGGTGAGTCGCTGCAACTCGGCACCAGCCGCGCCACGGCGGTCACCGCCGGGGTCGTGCTGCTGCTCCAGTCGTACTACCTGCGCACCACCGGGGAGCTGCCGACCGTCGCCGACGTCAAGAGGTGGGTGCTGCGCGGAGCCGAGGTCATCTACGACGGTGACGACGAACACGACAACGTCGGGCACACCGGTCTGACGTTCTCCCGCCTGAGCGCGTCCGGGTCCCTGTTCTCGTGCGCGAAGGAGCTGGCGATGCGCGAGCTCGCCGGAAAGGAATGAGGCACAACAGGATTGGTGGCAACCCACTGACGACGAAAGCCCCGGACCGAGGTCCGGGGCTTTCGTCGTCTGTCTCAACTCAGAGTGCGCGAGGGGGGACTTGAACCCCCACGTCCATTAGTAGGACACTAGCACCTCAAGCTAGCGCGTCTGCCATTCCGCCACTCGCGCTTGCACACTCTTTGTTTCGCTCGCCGCTCTCGCTGCGTGCTGGGAAAGATTAACCCAGTCGGGCCCAAAGGCCAAAATCGCCTCGTTTCCGCTGGTGAAAGGGGGTCGCGCGACGGCGATGACGCGTGCGGGAGCCGGGCACGGTGGTAGGAAAGGGGGGTGCCCGACATCGACAAGTCATCCCCGTCCGGAAAACCCGCCCGCGGCGCCGCCGAATCCGAGGTCGTCGACCTCGTCAGCGCGCTGATCCGGTTCGACACCTCCAACACCGGCGACCTCGCCACCACCAAGGGCGAACGCGAATGCGCCGAATGGGTCGCGGCGAAGCTCGAGGAGGTCGGCTACGAGACCGTCTACGTCGAGTCGGGGCACCCGGGTCGCGGCAACGTCTTCGCCCGGCTGCCCGGAGCCGACCCCGGTCGAGGCGCGCTGATGATCCACGGGCACCTCGACGTCGTTCCCGCCGAACCCTCCGACTGGAGCGTGCACCCGTTCTCCGGGGCCGTCGAGAACGGCTACGTGTGGGGTCGCGGCGCGGTCGACATGAAGGACATGGTCGGCATGACCCTGGCGTTGGCCCGGCAGTTCAAGGCCGAGGGGACGGTGCCGCCGCGCGACCTGGTGTTCGCGTTCCTCGCCGACGAGGAGGCCGGCGGCACCTGGGGTTCGCACTGGCTGGTGAAGAACCGGCCCGACCTGTTCGAGGGCGTCACCGAAGCGGTCGGGGAGGTCGGCGGCTTCTCGCTGTCGGTGCCGCGGCCGGACGGCAGCGACGCGCGGCTGTATCTCGTCGAGACCGCCGAGAAGGGGCTCGGCTGGATGCGGCTGACCGCGAAGGCCCGGGCCGGGCACGGCTCGTTCCTGCACGAGGACAACGCGGTCACCATCCTCGCCGACGCGGTCGCGCGGCTCGGCAAGCACACCTTCCCGCTCGTCGTGCCCGACTCGGTCGCCGAGTTCCTCGGTGCCGTGAGCAACGAGACCGGCCTGGATTTCGATCCCGGGGCTCCCGACATCGACACCGTACTCGAGAAGCTCGGCCCCATCGCCCGCATCATCGGCGCCACTCTCCGCGACACCGCGAACCCGACGATGCTCGACGCCGGCTACAAGGCGAACGTCATCCCGCAGACCGCGACCGCGGTCGTCGACTGCCGGGTGCTGCCCGGCAGGCAGGCGGCGTTCGAGAAGGAGGTCGACGCGCTGATCGGACCCGACGTCACGCGCGAGTGGATCACCAAACTCGACTCCTACGAGACCACCTTCGACGGTCACCTGGTC
Source organism: Rhodococcus olei (assembly GCF_039540555.1). Lineage (NCBI taxonomy): Bacteria > Bacillati > Actinomycetota > Actinomycetes > Mycobacteriales > Nocardiaceae > Rhodococcus > Rhodococcus olei. Next base: position 60,982 of record NZ_BAABFB010000023.1, read on the forward strand.
GACGCGATGAACGCGGCGATCCTCGCCAACGACCCGAACGGCCGGACCGTGCCCTACATGCTGTCCGGCGGCACCGACGCGAAAGCGTTCGCCACGTTGGGGATTCGCTGCTTCGGGTTCGCCCCGCTGCAGCTGCCTCCGGAGCTCGACTTCACCGCCCTGTTCCACGGCGTGGACGAACGGGTGCCCGTCGACGCACTGGAATTCGGCACGCGGGTGCTGGGGCACTTCCTGCTGAACAGCTGACCGCGTCGTCCGATCGCGTCGCGCGGACCTCGGCGAAGCCGAAGCGAGTCCGAGTCGGGAATGTCGGAGTGTGCAGCAAAAATGGGCGGCATGAGCTCACCGCAGATCACCGCAGTCCTTGGTGACATCACCAACGTGCGGGTCGACGTGGTCGTGAATGCAGCGAACGGGGCCATGCGCGGTGGCGGTGGCGTGGACGGCGCGATCCACCGTGCCGGTGGTCGGACGGTCCTCGCCGAGTGCATTGCGCGATTCCCGAACGGCTTGGCAACGGGCGACGCCGGTTGGACGAAGGCCGGAAAGCTGCCTGCTCGCTGGGTGGTCCACACGGTCGGACCAAACCACCGCGCCGGCGAAACCGACCGGGGCCTCCTCGAGTCCTGCTATCGCAGAGCTCTCGAGGTTGCCGACGAACTCGGCGCCCGGAGCGTTGCCTTCCCGCTCATCAGCACGGGGTCCTACGGGTGGCCGCGTCGAGATGCGATCGCCGTGGCAGTGGCAACCATCGCCTCGGCCAGGACATCGGTGACCGAGGTGCAACTCGTGGCCTTCGACGTGAACGCATTCGAGGCGATCGAGGGCCAGCTTGCCCGCGTGACTGCGCTGCGGATCCTGGAGGGCGTACGAGTGCTCCATCAGCGCGGTTACCACGCCGTACGAATTCTTCCGGGCATGAGCGCCTCGGGTATGCATTGGCGGGTCAGTGTGACCCACTGTGCCAACCTCCACGACGCCGCGGGCCACCCGAGCATTCGGGACTGGGATCGCGCGATCAACTACACCACTGGCGCCGGTGCCGCGTTTGCAGGCGGACGAGTCACTGCCGCCACCGACCCCTCGACTGTCGCCGATCTCGCGTTGCGTGCGCTCCCGGAACTTGCGACGGTCTGGGCGGATCCGGGATACGTGCGGTGGTACGAGCAACTGATGGAGATCGTCGAGGGGCATGGCGGGCTTCCGATTTCGTACGCCGACCACTTCGGCGGCGTGGACGGTTGGGAGATCGGTTGGGGCAGCGGTGTGCGTCATCCCCATCCACCTCAGCCCCCGGTTGCCTGAACGAGCCTGGGCTTCATTGGGCGTCTGCTGTCCGGGGGAACGACGCACTAGAGTCTGGTACCCGGTGCTCGAGCACTTCTTGTCGAACAGCTGAAGCGGTCTCACGCCGGCTGATCGGCCGAGCCGCCCCTTCGACGAAAGGACCCGCATGTCGCACGATCCGTACGGACCGCTCCCGGACCTGCCGACGTTCACGCTGACCTCCGAGCAGATCACCGAGGGTGGTGAGGTGCCCGCCGACCAGCGCAGCGGCATCTTCGGTGTCCCCGGCGGCAAAGACGTCTCCCCGCAGCTGTCCTGGTCCGGGTTCCCGCCCGAGACGAAGAGCTTCGTCGTCACGATGTACGACCCCGACGCGCCGACCGCGTCGGGCTTCTGGCACTGGGCCGTCGCCGACATCCCGGCGTCGGTGACCTCGCTCGCCGAGAACGCCGGCGACGCCGGCGGTGCCGGACTGCCCGCAGGCGCGATCACGCTGAAGAACGACGGCGGCGGCCACCGCTACCTGGGTTCCGCGCCGCCGGAGGGCCACGGCCCGCACCGCTACATCTTCGCCGTGCACGCGCTCAGCGTCGAGAAGGTCGACGGCCTGACCACCGACTCGACGCCGGCGTTCCTCGGTTTCAACCTGTTCAGCCACGCGATCGCCCGCGCGACGCTGACGGCCACGTTCGGCCGCTGATCCACGCGATGGGGTGAACGGGGGTTCGTGTGCCGGATTCCGTCGGCGGAAGTCACATGAACCCCCGTTCATCGCGTCGGGGAGGTGGGCTCAGGCGCGGGACGCGGCCCCGACCGCGTCGGCGAGGGACGCGTAGCCACCGGCGTGCAGCCGCTCGGCGAGGCCCTTGTGGATCTTCTTCATCCAGAACGGACCGCCGTAGATGAAGCCGGTGTAGCCCTGAATCAGGGAGGCGCCCGCCAGAATCCGCTCCCACGCCTGGTCGACGGACTCGATGCCGCCGACCGAGATCAGCACCAGCCGGTCACCGACCCGCGCGTACAGCCGGCGCAGGACCTCCACCGACCGGTCCGCGACCGGCGCCCCGGAGATGCCACCGGCTCCCAGCGCCGACACCTCGTCGGCGGGCGTGCGCAGGCCGGCGCGGGAGATCGTGGTGTTCGTCGCGACGATGCCGGCGAGCCCGAGCTCGACCGCCAGATCCGCGACCGCATCCACGTCCTCGTCGGACAGATCCGGGGCGATCTTCACCAGCACCGGCACCTCGACACACGACAGCACCGCCGCGAGGATCGGGCGCAGCGACTCGACGGCCTGCAGGTCGCGCAGCCCCGGCGTGTTCGGGGAACTGACGTTCACGACCAGGAAGTCCGCGAGCGGCCCGAGCAGCCGCGCGCTGGCCGCGTAGTCGTCGGCCGCGTCCTCGGCGGGCACCACCTTCGTCTTGCCGATGTTCGCGCCGATCGGCACACCGGTCTGCCGCCGGCGCAGCTGGTTCGCCGCGTTACCGGCGCCGTGGTTGTTGAACCCCATCCGGTTCAGCAGCGCGCGGTCCGCGGGCAGCCGGAACAGCCGCGGCGCCGGGTTGCCCGGCTGCGCCTGCGCGGTCACCGTGCCGACCTCGGCGAACCCGAAGCCCAGGGCGCCCCACACGTTCACGCCGGTCGCGTCCTTGTCGAAACCGGCCGCCAGGCCCAGCGGCGCCGGGAAGTCGACACCGAAGACACGGGTCCGCAACACCGGATCCGGCACCGTCAGCACCCGCGCGACCAGCGACCGCACCGGGCCGAGGAACGTCACCAGGCGCATCGCGCGGAACGCCAGGTGGTGCACGCGCTCCGGCGGTATCAGGAACATCAGGCGCAGCAGCAGGTGGTACACGAAGGATCTCCTCGAATGTCCGTACTCGGGCGGTCGGTGACTCGGGCGGTCGGTGACTCGGGCGGTCAGTGGCCGGCGACGTCGATGCGCTGCACGCCCTCGCCGGTCGCCGACGCCACGAACACCACCCCGGTGTCGGAGTCGACGGCCACCGAATTCGGCTGGCGGACCGTGGGGTAGCGGTGCTTCTCGACCGGGATCCCGGTCGACAGGTCGAACCCGACGACCTCGTTCGTGCCGGTGACCGTCACCCACACCAGGCCCGTCTTCTCGTCGACGGCGACCCCGAACGGCGAGTTCGGCACCGGGAACCGCTGGTGCATCATCAGCGGGTCGGTCGTGAACGAGAGCAGCTCGCCGCCGGTGGTGTCAGTGACCAGGATCCGCCCGAAGCCGTCGGTGGTCAGGTTCGTCGCGCCCTCGCCGGCCCGCAACGCCAGACCGAGATTCCCGTCGGCGAGATCGACCTCGGTCACCGACGTCTGCCTGCGGTCCAGCGCCGCGAGCCGGTCACCGGTGACGCCGAGCGCGTCCACCGACACCAGTCCGTCGGCGCGGTGCGACTCGGTGCCGTTCGCGTCGACCTCGTGCACCACGCCGTCCGCGGTGCCGACCGCCATCCTGCCGTCGCCGAGCAGCGCGACCGACTGCACGTCACCGTCGACCGGGGTCGTGGCCGTCTCGCCGGTCGCGAGATTCACCCGGACCACCGACCGGCCGGCCGGCACCGCCACGGTGCCGTCCCGTGGGGCGCCGAGCGCGGCGACACCGCCGGGCAGCGACACGTCCCGCAGTGCGCCGTCGGGCAGCGGAGTGCCCGGTGCCGTCGCAGGCAGGATCAGCAGTCGCCGACCGTCCGGTGTGAGCATCGCCACGGTGTCGGTGGCGCCGTCGAACACGGCCGCCGAGACCGGGTTCCCGACCGGGATCACGGCACCGGCCGGCTGCGTCGACACCGCCGGGGACACCGCTGCCGTCGCGGCCTCGATGGTCTGGACCTTGTCCGTCCCGCTGTCCGAGGAACAGCCGGTGACCAGCAGTAACAGCGCCCCCGTCAGGATGGTCGTGGTGCGCACGGCAGGTCCCGGCATGTACGTCTCCTCATGGTGTCGCAACTGGTTCGTGGTGTTCACGCGAACGAGGTCGTCGTCCAGCATTCCCGATCGGACCCGACATCCCGAAACCGGCATCGGGCTTCGACGCCCTGTGCGGGTTACCGTGGGTGACAGCCACGGGGGTGGACGGTCGCCACGACCACGGGGGAGGACGCGATGGACCCGGAGGGCACCGCACGGTTCGTGCTCGAGGACCTCACGGTCGGGGCCCACGCGCACGGTTTCGGCTGCACCGACACCGGGCAGACCTTCGCGTTCCGGGTTCAACGCAGCACCCTGCACATCGAGGTGTACCGCGCCGACCTCGACGCCGACGTTCCGGATCCGTCCGACATCGTCGCGGTCGCCCACTGTTCCGTCAACGACGTCGACCTCGACGACGAACGCAGCGTGTCCGCGCTGGTGCGCGACGTCGTCGGTGGCGCGACACCCGTCGCCGTCGGCGGAGACGGCCTGACCCTGCGGGCCCTGCTGGCACGACTCGGCGCCGTCATCGACAGCATCACCGACACCCGCTGACCGCGCGGCGCAGCCGCGGTCACACCGCGCGGCTCAGCCGCGGCGCGGCAGGACGAGCTGCGCACCCGTACGCGGATGCGTCACCACCTCGACCGGATGGCCGTAGACACGACTGAGTCGATCCTCGGTGAGCACCTCACGGGGCGTGCCGACCGCGGCGAGCCGGCCCGCCTCGAGGACCGCGACCCGGTCGGCGTAGGCGGCCGCCAGCGCGAGATCGTGCAGGACCACCACGACCGCCGCCCCGGCGCGCGCCCGGCCCGCGGCCAACTGCAGCACCGCCTCCTGATGGCCCAGGTCGAGGGCCGCGGTCGGCTCGTCGAGCAACAGCGTCGCGGTCCGCTGGGTGAGCACCCGGGCCAGCGCCACCCGGGCCTTCTCGCCGCCGGACAGGGCGGCGAACGGACGGTCCGCGAACCCGGTCACGTCGCAGGCCGCCATCGCCTCCGCGACCGCGGCGTCGTCCTCGTCGCGCAACGGGGTGCGGATCCACGGCGTGCGGCCCATCCGGACCACCTCACCGGCGGTGAACGAGAACCCGACCGTGTGCTGCTGCGGCAGCACCGCGCGCCGGCGTGCCATCTCGCCGCCGGTCCATTCGCCGAGCGGGCGGCCGTCCAGCTCGACGTGCCCGCCGCTGACGTCGCAGTCGCCGGACAGCGCGGCCAACAGCGTCGACTTGCCTGCACCGTTGGGGCCGACGAGGGCGAGGACCTCACCGGCGAGGACGTCGAGGGACACCGACTCCAGGACCCGGCGGCCCCCGCGGTCGACGTTGACCTCGGCGGCGCGCATCGTCACGGCACCGGGGGCGGTCGGTCGCGGGACGGGTACCTCGCGGGCGAGCAGGTCACGAAGGCGAGCGGTCACGGTCACGCCCAGCCCCCCTGTTGCCGGCGGGTGCGACGCAGCATCCAGAAGAAGAACGGCCCGCCGATCAGCGACGTCAACATGCCCAGCGGCAGATCCGCGTTCGGGACCAGGGTGCGGGCCCCGAGGTCGGCGGCGAGCAGCACGATCGCGCCGCACAGCGCGGACGCCGGGATCAGCAGCCGGTGGCCGGGCCCGACGATCATGCGCATCAGGTGCGGGACCACCAGGCCGACGAACAGGATGATGCCGGTGAACGCCACCGACGCGGACACCAGCAACGCGACCACGACGATCGCGACCTGCCGAAGCCGCTCGACGTTCACCCCCAGGTGCGCGGCCGCGGACTCGCCGAGCGCGAGCAGGTCCAGGCGGTGGGCCAGCAGCATCGTCACCCCGATGCCGATTGCCGCCATCGGTGCGACGATCGCGACCGCCTGCCAGGTGGCGCCGTTGAGGCTGCCGAGTTGCCAGAAGACGATCTGGTCGCGGGCGGCGGGGTCGGCGACGAAGGTGAAGAACGCGATCAGGCCGCCCGCGAACGCGTTGATCGCGACCCCGGTGAGCACCAGCGTGACCACCTCGGTGCGGCCCTCGGATCGGGCCAGCAGGTAGACGAGGATCGTCGCGACGAGGCCGGTGAGGAACGCGGCCGCGGCGACCGCCGACCCGGCGACGAACGCGCCGCCGGTGACGATCACCAGGCTCGCGCCGACCGCGGCACCCGCCGAGACACCGATGACACCGGGTTCGGCGAGCGGGTTCGCGAACACGCCCTGCAGCAGCGCGCCGGCGCACGCGAGCCCGGCGCCGACGACGATCGCGAGCGCGACCCGCGGGAACCGGACCTGCCACAGCGTCACCTCGCCGGCCGGGTGCGCCGGCATCGGCCCGATGTCGAGACCGACGCGGTGCGCGATCGAGCCGAGCACCTCCGCCGGGGACGTCGGGACCTGCCCGACGCACGCGGACACCACGGCGAGAACGAGCAGCCCCAGGGTGAGGGACGTGAGCACCACCGCGGCACGGGGCCGCCGGGAGGGCGGCGCCGCCACCGGTGCGGTGTCGGCGGGGGCGGTCACTGCGACGCGGTGCCGTACAGCGCGCCGGACAGGGCGCGGAGCACGTCGCCGGTGCGGGGACCGAAACTGAGCAGCACGCCGTCCTGCATGTCGACGACCCGCTGATTGCGGCCGGCGGGGGTCTGCGCGACACCGGGGATCTTCGCGAGCCCGTCGATGCCGCCGATCGAGTCGAGCCCGTTCGTCATCATCAGGAACACGTCGGGGGCGGCGGCGATCAGGGCCTCGCTGGTGATCGGCGTGAACTGCTGGGTCAGCCCGGACGCCGTCCCCGCGTCGACGCCGCCGAGGGCGTCGATCAGGGAGTCGGCGCCGGAGCCGGGGCCCGCGAGCATCGTGATCGACGTGCCACGCATGTACAGGAACGCGATCTTCGGCGGCGTGGCGTCGGCCGGGGTGAGAGCCTTCGCGGCGTCGATCTCGGTGGTCGTGCGGTCCGCGAGCGCCTTGCCCTGGTCGGGGACCCCGAGTGCGTCGGCGACGGCCTGGATCTGCCCGGGGACGCCGGCGAGGGTCCGGGTGGGGTCGAAGAAGACGACGGGGATCCCGGCGGCCCGCAGCTGCTCCTGAACCGAGCGCGGTCCGATGCTGGTGTCCGTCAGCACGACGGTCGGGTGCAGGTTCAGGATCGCCTCGGCGGACATCGAGTGCCCGGACGGGGTGATGTCGGGAACCTGCTCGACCGCCGGGAACTTCGCCGCGGTGTCCCGGCCGACGAGCCGGTCGCCGAGGCCGAGCGCGTACACCGTCTCGGTGAGGGTGCCGTACTGGTCCGCGGCGACGATGCGGCTGGTGTCGGTGATCGTGACGTCGACGCCGTCGTGGCCGCGCACCGTCACCGGGAGCGCGGGCGCCGGGGCCTGCGCGACCGGCACCGGATCGAGGGAGTCGAGGGTGGCGGTGGTGCGGCCGGCCGGCCCGGCGCTGTCGGACGAACCCGAGGTGCACCCGGTCGCGAGGGCGGCCGCCGCGACCAGGGCCACCATCGCCCGGAGCGCGGTGCGACTGCGCAAGCCGATCACTTGACCAGGTAGGTGTCGATATCGGCCTCGAGGTCGGCGAACAGGGCGCCGTTGAGGTCGTACGCGAGATTGACCTCGTCGATCAGGCGCTGCTGCTCGTCCGCGGTCAGCGGCGCGTCGTCGAGCTTGGCCCGGTAGGCGTCCTTGTACAGCTTCGGCTTCTCGATCCGGTCGAAGATGTAGAAACGCAGCCCGTCGGTGGTGTAACCGTAGGCGCGTTCGAGCATGCGGCGGATGATCTGGCCGCCGGACAGGTCGCCGAGGTAGCGGATGTAGTGGTGCGCCACGAAGCCGGCCGGCCAGTCGAACGCGACTTCGTTCAGGCGGTCGATGTACCGCTGGGTGGCGGGCAGTGCGGTGACCTGGTCCCGCCAACCGGCGCCGAGCAGGAATTCGAGATCCGCTTCGAGTGCGTCGGTGCGCAGCAGTTCGTCGCCGAGGAACGGGGCGACGACCGGGTGGTCGGCGTGGGCACGGCCGGCGTCCTCGAGTGTCCGGTACACCAGGTAGGTCTGTCCGATCAGGGCTGCGTGCGCGGCGGGGGTGAGCTTGCCGGCGAGCAGCTCGCCGACGAAGCGGGACTGCTCGGTGCGGCGGTGGGCGGCGTCGGTCTGCGTCTTGATTCGCTCGGCCAGGCCGGGTGTCGTCGTCGCTGCCGAGTCGAGCGCTGTCATCAGTTCCCCTTGGTTACGAAACGCGGTGTCGGTAAGACGGATTGTCAACAGGTTAGCCTGCCCTATCCGATTCGTGCTCGCGGGAGGACCACCAGATCCAGCGTCGCGGTCGCACCACGATCACCGGGCCCGCCGGCGCGGCCTCGGTGTACTGCGGGTACTTGCCGACCAGCGCGCGGATTCCGGTGTCGCCGGGCGCGGTGGTGGCGTCCACCACGTCCGCGTCGCCGTCCACCCGAACCCACCAGAGCCGCGTCCAGTCCTCGTCGTATCCGTCGACCAGCAGGCTCGCGCGGTGACGCGCGCGGACGTGGTCGAGTCGGCGCAGGTGCCGCGTCGACTTCGGCTTGTCGTCGACGGCGGTGTACACCCGGCCGCCCGCGACCGCGAACACCACCGGAACCAGGTGGGGGAGCCCGTCGGCGGTGACGGTTCCGAGCGTGGCCACCCGGGCCCGCTCGAACAGGTGTCGTGCCTGTTGCTCCTGCACGCTGCCCAGGCTAGGGATCAGGCGCTGACGTCGTCCAGTGCCGCCGCGATCGCGTCGGGCAGTTCGAGTTCCTCGGCCGCGAGGACACCGGTGTGCTGCGCGTAGTCGCGGGCACCGACGATCGCGCTGGCGACGCCGGGCCGGTCCCGCACCCAGGCCAGCGCGACCGCGAGCGGGGAGGCGCCGAGACCGTCGGCGGCGGTGACGACGGCGTCGACGACGCGGGCGGTGTCCGGTGTCAGGTAGCCGGCGACGGCGTGCGCGCCCGACTCCGAGGCGCCCCGCGAGTCGGCCGGGATGCCGTCGCGGTACTTGCCGGTCAGCACGCCACCGGCGAGCGGAACCGCGGCGAGCACGCCGACCCCGTGGTGCTGCGCCGCCGGGACGAGCTCGTCCTCGACTCCGCGGGCGAGCAGCGAGTACTCGGCCTGCGTCGCGGCCAGTGACGAGGAGGCGGCGGCGGTCGCCAGCTGCCAGCCCAGGTAGCCGCGGGCACCGACGTAGCGCACGCGGCCGGAGTCGACGGCGTAGGCGAGTGCGGACGCGACCTCGTCGATCGGGGTCTGAGGGTCCCACGTCGCGACCTGCCAGAGGTCGAGGTGGTCGGTGCCGAGGTCGCGCAGCGTCGCGTCCAGCTGGGCGAGGAGCCCGCGGCGCGAGCAGTCGACGCCGCCCGGATGGACGCCGCCGCTGCTCGAGATCACCAGTTCGGTGCGGGGGATGACGTCGTCGAGCAGTTCCGCGAGGACCCGCTGGGCCGCGCCGCCGCCGTAGAAGGGTGACGAATCCACCAGTGTGCCACCGGCTTCCACGAAGCCGAGCAACTGTGCCGCGGCCTCGTCGCCGTCGGTGTCCCGACCCCACGACAGGGTGCCGAGACCGATCCGGGACACGCGCAGTCCACTGCGTCCGAGCGTGCGCTGCTTCATCGTTCGATCACCACAAGATCGGAAGCGTAGTGCCGTGGCGCGGTGCGCGGCACCTTGACTCGCCGGGTGCGGAGCACCGTGACTCGCGGTCGCGCGTGGTCCGGTCGTCTTGGGTACGGTGCACCCCGTGAAGCGTCACCCGACCCCGTTCCCGTCCCCCCGTTCCGCCACATCCGCTCCCGAGGACGGACGGCCCGCCCGGTGACCGGCGAGTCGATGACCTGGCTGCAGGCGATCGTCCTCGGAATCGTCCAGGGCCTGACCGAGTTCCTGCCGATCTCGTCGTCCGGGCACCTGCGCATCGTCTCGGAACTGTTCTGGCAGGACGACGCGGGCGCGTCGTTCACCGCGGTGACGCAACTCGGCACCGAGGCGGCCGTGCTCGTCTACTTCGCGCGCGACATCGCACGCATCGTGATGGCCTGGCTGCGCGGCCTGCGCGACCCCGCGAAGCGCGGTCACGACTACAAGATGGGCTGGTACGTCATCGTCGGCACCATCCCGGTCGGTGTGCTCGGGTTCGTGTTCAAGGACCAGGTGCGCACGGGTGCCCGCAACCTGTGGCTGATCGCGACGATGCTCATCGTGTTCGCGCTGGTGATCGCAGCCGCCGAGTACTACGGACGCAAGAAGCGGCCGATCGAGGAACTGACGCTCAAGGACGGCATCGTCATGGGCTCGGCGCAGGCGCTGGCGCTGATCCCCGGCGTCTCCCGCTCCGGCGGCACGATCAGCGCCGGCCTGTTCCTCGGGCTGACCCGTGAGGCGGCGGCGCGGTACTCGTTCCTGCTGGCGATCCCCGCGGTCACCGCGGCCGGACTGTTCTCGTTGCCCGACGCGTTCGCGCCGGCGGGGGAGGGCCTGAACGCCAGCGGCGCCCAGTTGATCGTCGCGACGATCATCGCGTTCGCGATCGGCTACGCGACGATCGCGTGGCTGCTGCGATTCGTCGTCAACCACTCGATGTACTGGTTCGTCGGATACCGCATCATCCTCGGTGTCGTGCTGCTGGTGCTGCTCGGGACGGGAGCCCTCGCCGCCACGTAGGGCGTTGCCCGACCGCCCGTCCGCGTTGTCGTCGGAGATGCACGCGACGGTGCCGGCTCGTCCTCCGTGTCCGGGCGGCGGTCGTTCCGCCCGGCGCATCCGGACGGAGTGGACAGACACGTCCTAGGCTGTCCCCATGACGGTGATCCTGCTCCGGCACGGCCGGTCCACGGCCAACACGTCGGGCATCCTCGCGGGCCGCAGCTCCGGCGTCGATCTCGACGATCTCGGCCGCGAGCAGGCGGAGTCGCTGGCGGCGCGGCTGGCCGGGCTCGACGTGGCGGCGATCGTGCGGTCGCCGTTGCTGCGCTGCGAGCGGACCGTGGCGCCGCTCGCGGCCAAACTGGACCTGACGCCGGTGGTCGACGACGCGCTCGCCGAGGTCGACTACGGGCGGTGGACGGGGCGGCCGATCAAGGAGCTGCTGGACGAGCCGCTGTGGAAGGTGGTCCAGCAGCACCCGTCGGCCGCGGCGTTTCCCGACGGCGAGGGGCTCGCGCAGGTGCAGGCGCGGGCCGTCGCCGCGGTGCGGACCCACGACGCGGCGCTGGCGGCCGAGCACGGTCGGGACGTGCTGTGGATCGCGTGCAGTCACGGCGACGTCATCAAGGCGGTGCTCGCCGACGCTCTCGGCGCACACCTCGACGGGTTCCAGCGGATCGTCGTCGAGCCGGCATCGATCAGCGTCGTCCGCTACACCCCGACGCGCCCGTTCGTGCTGCGGACGAACGACACCGGCGCCGACCTGTCCGGGTTGAACGGATCGGCGAAACCGACGGGTGTCGGGGCGTCCGACGCGGTCCCCGGCGGTGAGGTGGGGACCGACGGAAAGGGCGGATAATGGGACCGGGTGGGACCCGAGTGGCAACCCGAGCGTGTGACGACCCGACCGTGTGGAGGTGCTGAATGTCCCGAGCGATTCACGTCTTTCGCACGCCCGACCGCTTCGTCGCCGGCACCGTCGGCGAACCGGGGGACCGCGCGTTCTATCTGCAGGCGGTGCACGACACCCGGGTGGTCAGTGTGCTGCTCGAGAAGCAGCAGGTGCAGGTGCTCGCGGACCGGATGGGTCTGTTGCTCGACGAGGTGCACCGGCGCTTCGGCACCGCGGTGCCGCCGCACGAGGCCGAGCTCACCGACACCAGCCCGCTGGTGATGCCGATCGACGCCGAGTTCCGGGTCGGGACGATGGGGCTGGGCTGGGATTCCGACGCGGGCGCGGTCGTCGTCGAACTGCTGGCGGTGTCGGAGTCCGAGGTGGACGAGTCGGTGGTCCTCGACGACGTCGAGGACGGACCGGACGCGGTGCGCGTGTTCCTGACCCCGGAGCAGGCCCGCGAGTTCGCGGTCCGGTCCGAGCGGGTGATCTCCGCGGGTCGGGCGCCGTGCCCGCTGTGCGGGGAACCGTTGTCACCGGAGGGTCACGTCTGTGTGCGGACCAACGGGTACCGGCGCGGGGCGACGTTCGCCCGACCGGACGGTGAGAGCTGAACCGTTGACGAACCCGAACGACTCGACACCCGACGGCGACCTGCTCGTGACCGGCGAGCTGACCGTGCTCGGCCGCATCGTGTCGGCGAGCAACGCGACACTGGTCTGCGAGGCCCGCGCCGACGGCCGCAGTCAGAGGTGTGTGTACAAGCCGGTGCGTGGCGAGCGGCCGCTGTGGGACTTTCCCGACGGCACCCTCGCCGGCCGGGAGGTCGCGTCGTATCTGATCTCCGAGGCGTTGGGGTGGGGCGTGATCCCGCGGACGATCCTGCGGGACGGGCCGTACGGGCCCGGCATGGTGCAGCGGTGGGTGGACACGCCGGAGTCGGCGGGGGAGCGCGGCGAGCGTCTGGACCTGGTCGACATCTGCCCGCCGGACCGGGTGCCCGAGGGCTGGTTCCAGGTGTTGCTCGCCTACGACGGGGAGGGCGAGGAGGTCGCGCTGATCCACGCGGACGACCCGCGGCTGCAGCGGATCGCGGTCCTCGACGTACTGCTCAACAACGCGGACCGCAAGGGCGGGCACGCACTCGAGGGCGTCGACGGGTCCGTGTACGGCGTCGACCACGGGATCTGCCTGCACCGGGAGAACAAGCTCCGCACGGTGCTGTGGGGGTGGGCCGGGCAGCCGATCGGGGGCGTGTTGCTCGCCGACATCGAGGCGTTCGCGACGGCACTGGACGGCGACCTGGCGGACCGGCTCGGCGAGCACGTGACCGTGGCCGAGGTCGACGCGCTGCGGCGCCGGACCCGGGACCTGCTCGCCGACCCGGTGATGCCGCAGCCCAGCACGCATCGTCCGATACCCTGGCCCGCCTTCTGATTCGCGGCTCCCCGGCACCGCCGGAGAGTGACTCCCCGGCGGTGCCGGACATCGTCTCCGATAGGCTCGGCGGCATGCAGTCCTGGTCCGACATCGCCGTTCCCCCCGTCCCCGGTCAGGGCCCGCCGTTGCGGCTCTACGACACTGCGGACCGCCGGGTGCGGCCGGTCACGCCGGGGCAGACGGCGACGATGTACGTGTGCGGCATCACCCCGTACGACGCGACCCACCTCGGCCACGCCGCGACCTACCTCGCGTTCGATCTGGTGAACCGGCTGTGGCGCGACGCCGGACACGACGTGCACTACGTCCAGAACGTCACCGACGTCGACGACCCGCTGTTCGAGCGCGCCGAGCGGGACGGCGAGGACTGGGTGGTGCTCGGGATGCGCGAGACCGCCCTGTTCCGCGAGGACATGGAGGCGCTGCGGGTGCTGCCGCCGCGCGACTACATCGGTGCCGTCGAGTCGGTGAACGAGGTCGTGGAGATGGTCGGCAAGATGCTCGCCGCCGGCGCCGCCTACACCGTCGACGACGCGGAGTACCCGGACGTGTACTTCCGGGTCGACGCCACCGAGCAGTTCGGCTACGAGTCCGGCTACGACCGCGAGACGATGGAACGCTTCTTCGCCGAACGTGGCGGCGACCCGGACCGTCCGGGCAAGCAGGACCGCCTGGACGCGCTGGTGTGGCGGGCGCAGCGGCCCGGTGAGCCGTCGTGGCCGTCGCCGTTCGGTCCCGGCCGTCCCGGCTGGCACATCGAGTGCTCGGCGATCGCACTGAACCGGATCGGCGCCGGGTTCGACCTGCAGGGCGGCGGCAGCGACCTGATCTTCCCGCACCACGAGTTCTCCGCCGCGCATGCGGAATCGCTTGTGTGCGAACGCCGTTTCGCGCGGCACTACGTGCACACCGGCATGATCGGGCTGGACGGCGAGAAGATGTCCAAGAGTCGCGGCAACCTGGTGTTCGTCTCCAAGCTGCGCGGCGAGGGCGTCGACCCGATGGCGATCCGGCTCGGCCTGCTGTCCGGGCACTACCGCACCGACCGCGCGTGGACCGGCGAGGTGCTCACCGCGGCGCAGGAGCGTCTGGCGCTGTGGCGGCGCGCGGCGGCCCTCCCGACCGCGCAGAACGTCGAGGACACCATCGCCCGGATGCGTCAGCACCTCGCCGACGATCTCGACACCCCGAAGGCGTTCGACGCGCTCGACGGCTGGGCCCGCCGGGCCGTCGACCACGGCGGGTCGGACGCCGCCGCGCCGGGCCTGTTCTCCGACGCGGTCGACGCGCTGCTGGGAGTCTCGCTGCGCTGACCGGCGCGCACTCGCCCTCGGTCGATACCGACTCCTCGGTATCGACCGAGTCACGGACGACGACTGCCGAGTCCCGATATCATGTACGGGCAGCCCGTGGCACTCCGACGATGACGTGACAGCATCTGCGTGAGGATTCGGATGAAGGATTTCTCATCGCCCGATCCAAACCAAGAAGCCGCGCAGCCGCAGGTCGTCGGACACCACCCGGACGGCTTGTCGGATGCGTTTCCGTTGTCGGCGGTCCAGAGACGCGTGTGGTTCGGTCAGCAGCTCAGCCCGACGGCGCCCATCTTCATCGCCCAGTACGTGGAACTGCACGGCGACCTCGACGTCCAGCGGTTGCGTTCGGCGGCGGTGACCGCGGCACGTGAGTTCCAGTCGCCGTTCCTGCGCCTGGTGGACGTCGACGGCGAACCGAGCCAGGTGGTCGACCATTCGATCGACACCACGATCGAGTTCTTCGACTTCCGGCCGGAGACGGACCCGCTCGGTGCCGCGCACGCGTGGATCGACAACGACTACGCCACCCCGATCGATCTGACGCGCGACCGCCTGGTGGAGATGACGATTCTGCAGGTCGGCGACAGGGACTATCTGTGGTACACGCGAATCCACCACGTGGCGCTCGACGGCTACAGCGGTATGACGATGGTGAACCGAATCGCGGCCCTGTACACGGCAGCCTCCACCGGGGTCGAGCCGGAACCGAACCGGGCTCTCGATCTGTACACGCTCTACGAGCTGGATCAGAAGTACCGCGCATCGAGCCGGTTCGCGGCCGACCGGAGGTACTGGGCCGAGCACGTGCGCGGGATCGAAGCCGGTTCCACGCTCGCGCACCGGGACGGACCGGCCGCGGTCCGCAGCCGCCTGGAGAGCGCGCCCCTGACCGATGCGGCGCTCGATCGGTTGAACTCCTCCGACTCCCTGGTCGGTGCCACCCCAGCGGCCGTCCTGGTCGCGGCATTCGCGTGTTACCTGTCCAGGATGACGGGCGACCGTGACGTCCTCGTGAACGTGCCCGTGTCGGCGCGCACCACGGCGCCACTGCAGCATTCCGGTGGCATGCTCGTCAACGTCGCTCCGCTCCGGATCACCGTCGATCCCGACGACACGGTTGCCGACCTCATCCGACGGGTGCAGCTGGAACTGATGGGTGCCCTCCGTCACCAGCGGTGCAGCCTCGAGGACATCCGGCGCGACGCCGGGTTGACCGGACCACGGGAGGGCCTGTCCGGGCCGATGGTCAACGTGATGCTGTTCCGGCAGGAGATCACCCTCGGGCCGATCGTCGGCGAGTACCGCATCGTCACCTCGGGGCCGGTGCAGGACCTGCTGGTCAACATCTACCAGAGCGGCACACCCGTCCGGACGCTGGTCGACTTCCGTGGCAACCCCAACCGGTACGGCGAGGAGGAGTTGCACACCCACCACCGGCGCTTCGTCGAACTCGTGGAGGCCCTGCTGGCCGCCGAGCCGAGCGCCGTGTTGGCGGACATCCATGCCGAGTCGGCCCGGATCGGGGCGCGCATGCTGCGCGAGCGTGCCGAGCTGGCGTTCTGGACGCAGGAGCTGGCCGGGCAGCCGGAGTCCGCGGTGTTGCCGCGCGCCGGCCCGGCGGCGTCCGTCGGGACCGGACGGGGCTCGGTCACCCGCGCGCTCGACCGCGACCTGCACGCCGCGGCGACGGCGCTCGCCCGTCGTCTCGGCATCGGGCCGTTCACGATGCTGCACACCGCACTGGCCGCGGTACTGAGCAGGCTGACCGACACCGACGACATCGTCGTCGCGGCTCCGGTGCCGGGCCCGCCCGACCGGTCGACCGAGGCGAACCCGGACGGGTCCGCCACCACTGCCGCCCGCAACACCGTGGCCCTGCGCTCTCCGATCGACCAGTCCGCCGCGTTCACGGCGCTGGCGCGCGAGATCGGCGAACGGGAACGTCGGGCCTTCGCCCACTCGGAGACTCCGTTCGAGCAGGTCGTCGAGACCCTGGGAGCCCCCCGCCCGCGCGTGGCGTTCGGCGTCCGTGCCGGTGGCGTCGCCGCGGCACCTCCGGAGAGCACCGACCTCACGGTCGACCTCACCGAGCGCGTCACCGCGGACGGCATGCCTGCCGGTGTCGACGCGCGACTGACCTACGACAGGGCCGCGCTCGACGAACGAACCGTCACCGTCCTGCTCGATCGCTTCGAGCGCCTGCTCACCGGGGTCACCGAGGATCCCGACCGGCCGGTGGGGGACGTGCCGATCCTGGCGGTTGCGGAGTCCGCGGGGCTGACTCCGGTGGCGGGTCCGACGGGTGTCGCCCCGCGGACCCTCGCCCGGATCCTCGCCGATGCCGTGGCCGTCGACCCGGACCACGCGGCGATCGTCGCCGACGGGCGCACACTCACCTACCGTGACCTCGACGAGCGCGCAGACCGGCTGGCCGGGCGTCTGCTCGATCACGGCGTAGACCCCGATTCCGTTGTGGCCCTCGCGATCACGCGCTCCATCGAGTCGGTGGTCGCGGTGTGGGCGGTGGCGCGGGTCGGCGCCGCATTCCTGCCCGTGGACCCGGGTCACCCGGCGGAGCGGATCGAGCACATGCTCGCGGACTCCGGTGCCGTCCTCGGCCTGACCGTCCGAGCGCACCGCGGCCGACTGCCCGACAGGGCCACCTGGCTGGTCCTCGACGACCCCGTCGCGGCGTCGGTTCCCGCGTCCGCCCGCACCGCGCCGGCCCGTCCGATCCACCTCGACGATGCGGCCTACGTGATCTACACGTCCGGGTCGACGGGGCGTCCCAAGGGGGTGGTGGTCACCCATCGCGGGCTGGCGAATCTGGCCGCCGAGGAACGCGAACGATTCGCCGTCACCGCGGACTCCCGCACACTGCACTTCTCGTCGCCGAGCTTCGACGCGTCCGTGCTCGAACTGCTGATGGCGGTGGGCTCCGGCGCGACGATGGTCGTCGCCCCGCCCAACGTGTACGGGGGCGAGGAGCTGGCGGACCTCTTGCGCCGCGAGCGGGTCACGCACGCGTTCATCACCCCCGCCGCGCTGGCGTCCGTCGATCCCACCGGACTCGACGACCTCGAATGCGTGGTCACCGGCGGTGACGTGTGTCCGCCCGCGCTGGCCCGGCAGTGGGCCGTTCCGACGTCCCCGAGTACCCGCGAAGCCCCGACATCCCCGAGTTCCCGCGCAGCAGGTCGCCGGATGTTCAACGCCTACGGCCCGACCGAGGCGACCGTCGTCGCCGGTGTCAGCACCGCGTTGCGGGCCGGTACCCCCGTGACCATCGGCGGGCCGTCCCGCGGGTGCGGCGAAATGGTCCTGGACCGGCGGCTCCAGCCGGTGCCGGTGGACGTGGTGGGGGAGCTGTACCTGACCGGCGACGGTCTGGCCCGTGGGTACCTGCATCGGCCGGGGCAGACCGCCGACCGTTTCGTGGCGAACCCGTTCGGCGCGGCCGGGGAACGGATGTACCGGACCGGCGACCTGGTGCGGTGGACGCGGGCGAGGGGCGCGACCGCGACCACGACGGCGCTCGAGCTCGAGTACCTCGGCCGCAGTGACTTCCAGGTCAAGATACGCGGCTTCCGGATCGAGCTCGGCGAGGTCGACAGCGTGCTCCGGTCCCATCCGACGGTCGCGTTCGCGGTGACCACCGGGCACACCGGTCCCTCCGGCGACGTCGTCCTGGTCGGCTACGTCCTGCCCGCGACCGGTGCCGCGATCGACGAGGCCGAGCTCCTCGCTCACGCCGCCGAGTCTCTGCCCACGCACATGGTCCCGGCCGCCCTCGTCACCCTCGACCGGGTGCCGCTGACGCCCGCGGGCAAGGTGGACCGAAAGGCGTTGCCGGAACCCCGGTTCGGTGGATACGCCGCCGAGTATCGGGCGCCGCACACGTCGACGGAGGAGACGGTCGCGGCGGTGTTCGCGGACCTGTTCGGTGCGGCGCACGTCGGCGTCGACGACAACTTCTTCGATCTCGGCGGCGACTCCCTGGTCGCCACCAGGGCGATCGGACGGGTGAATTCCGCGCTGCCGGTGCAGCTGACCGTGCGCGACCTGTTCGAGGAACCGACCGTTGCGGGACTGGCGCTGCACATCGACCGGACCCTCGAGGGGGCGGGCCCCGAAGGACCGGCACGGGACCGGCCCGCGCTGGTGGGGCGGGAGCGCCCGGACCGGCTTCCGCTGTCCCCGGCGCAACAGCGAATGTGGGTGGTGAACCAGTTCGACACCGCGTCGCCGGTCTACAACATTCCGTTCGCGGTGACGTTGACGGGCGCGCTCGACCGCGCGGCGCTGCAGGCGGCACTGGGTGACGTGATCGAGCGTCACGAGGCCCTGCGGACGGTGTTCCCCGTCGACGCACGCGGCCCGTACCAGGTGATCCTGCCTGCGTCGGGCGTGGCAGTGGACCTGGCCCCCGTCGTCGTGGACCCGGACCGGGTGCAGGAGTCGGTCGCGGCGCTGGCCGCCGCCGGTTTCGATGTCCGCGAGCAGATTCCGCTGAGAGTCACCCTGTTCCGGACCGGGCCACGCCGGCACGTCCTGGCCGTGGTGCTGCACCACATCGCGGCGGACGGGCAGTCCGTCGGAGTGCTGGCCCGAGACGTGGCGGCGGCATACGCGGCCCGGGTGGCCGGCGGTGCGCCCGAGTGGGATCCGCTGCCGGTGCAGTACGCCGACTACGGTCTGTGGCAACGCGAACTGCTCGGCGCGGAGGGCGATCCGGAGTCGCTCGCGGCCCGCCAACTGGCCTACTGGGGTGACCGGCTGGCCGACCTGCCGGCGGCGATCTCGCTGCCGCACGACCGTCCGAGGTCGGCACGTGCGGCCGCGTCCGGCGACCGGATCGCGTTCGAGGTCGAGGCGCGGATCCACCGGGACCTCGTCCGGATCGCACGCGCGCACGACTGCACGCTGTTCATGGTCCTGCACGCCGCGCTCGCGGTGCTGCTGGCCCGCCTCGGCGCGGGGCCCGACGTCGCGGTGGGGACACCGGTCGCCGGCCGCGGCGAACCCGAACTGGACGAGTTGGTCGGCATGTTCGTCAACACGCTCGTCCTGCGCAGCGACGTCCGGCCCGACGCGACGTTCGCCGACCTGCTCGCACAGGTGCGCGAGACCGACCTGGGGGCCTTCGCGCACGCCGATCTGCCGTTCGAGCGCCTGGTCGACGAGTTCGCCTCGGACCGGTCTCCGATGCACGCGCCGCTGGTGCAGGTGGTGCTCGAGTTTCAGCACGGCGAGCCCAGGGCGGCGGCGATGCCGGGCCTGTCCGCCGAGGCGGTCGAGGTGGATCCGGGTGTCGCCAAGTTCGACCTCCAGCTCGGTGTGCGGGAACGGTTCGACGACGCGGGTCACGCCGCCGGCATGTCGGCGGTACTCGGATTCGCGACCGCTCTCTTCGACCGGACCACGGTCGCCGCGATCGGCCGCCGGCTGGTGCGGATCCTGGCCGCGGTGGCCGCCGATCCGACCGCGGTGGTGGGTGACATCGAGATCACCGCCGAGCAGGAGCGGGCGCTCGTCGCGCGGGAGCGGCCCGTGGCGGCGGCGCAGGCGACCACACTGCCGGAGCTGGTCTCGCGTGCCGCGGCACGGAACCCGGACGCGTGCGCGGTCGTCGCCGGGAGCGCTCGTGTCGGCTACTCGGACCTGGCTGCGCGCGCGAACAGGCTGGCCCGCTTGCTGATCGGCCGGGGCGTGGGGCCGTCGTCCCTGGTGGCGATCGCGATGACGCGCTCGGCCGACCTGCCCGTCGCCCTGCTCGCGGTCCTCACGGCCGGCGCCGCCTACGTCCCGGTCGACGTGGACTATCCGGAGGACCGCATCGCGTACATACTTGCCGACGCGGCTCCGGTGTGCGTCCTGGTCGACGGCGCCGCGAGCGTTTCGGCTCTGCGTCGCAACGACATCCCGGTCGTCGATCTCGGCGACCCCCGGGTCGGGGCCGCGATCGACGACCTGTCGCCCGAGACGGTGACCGATGCCGACCGGACCGCGCCGCTGCACCCGGACTCGCTCGCGTACCTGATCTACACGTCCGGATCGACCGGACGGCCCAAGGCCGTCGCGGTGTCGCACCGCAGCGTGACCACGCTGTTCGCCAACGCGCAGGACCTGTTCCGATTCGACGGCGACGACGTGTGGACGATGTTCCATTCGTACGCCTTCGATTTCGCGGTGTGGGAGTTGTGGGGAGCGCTGATCCACGGTGCCACCGTGGTGCTCGTCGATCACACCACGGCTCGCTCGCCACGCGATCTGCTGCGCCTGCTGCAGGACGAGGCGGTCACGGTCCTGTGCCAGACGCCGAGCGCCTTCCACCAGCTGGCCGACGCCGACCGCGGGCGCGTCGACGAGGGGGACGCCGCGGTCCTGCGGCTGCGGTACGTGATCTTCGGCGGGGAGGCGCTGGATCCGGCGCGGCTCACCGCGTGGTTCGCACGCCGAGGGGATTCGGCGCCGCAGCTGGTGAACATGTACGGGATCACCGAGACGTGCGTGCACGTGACCCACGCCCCGCTGACCCGGGCATCGGCGGACCGTGGCCGGGGGGCGATCGGCCGGCCGTTGCCGGGGTTGCGGGTGCGTGTGCTCGACGAGCGACTGCACGTGGTCCCGCCCGGTGTGGTGGGGGAGCTGTACGTGTCGGGCACGCAACTCGCGCGGGGCTACCCGCATCGCGTGGGGGAGACCGCGGCGCGGTTCGTCGCCGACCCGTGGGCGTCCGGCACCCGGATGTACCGCACGGGCGACCTGGGCCGGTGGCGCATGGACGGCACCCTCGAATACGTCGGTCGCCGGGACGACCAGGTGCAGGTGCGCGGATACCGGGTGGAGCTCGGCGAGGTGGAGTCGGTGCTCGCGGCGGTGCCGGGGGTGGCGTCCGCGGTGGCGCTCGCGGACGCCGGGCCCGTCGGGATCCGGCTGGTCGGGTACGTGGTGCCCGACGGCGGTGCGGTCCTCGATCCGGACGAGGTACGAGCGTCCGTCGCCCGGTCGCTTCCGGGCTACATGGTGCCGTCGACGGTGATGATCCTGGACCGGCTGCCGGTCACCGCACACGGCAAGCTCGATCGCGCGAGCCTGCCCGCTCCCGGTGTCGCCGAGGACACCTACGTCGCGCCGCGCGACCCGGTCGAGGAGATCGTGGCGGGTGTGATCACCGAGCTGCTCGGCGTCGAGCGGGTCGGGGCGGACGACGGCTTCTTCGCGCTCGGCGGCAACTCGTTGGTGTCGGCGCAACTGGTCGCCCGGATCAACGACGCGACCGGCGCCGCGCTCGGCATCCGGGACGTGTTCGACGGCCCCACCGTCGCCGAACTCGCCCGGCGGGTCGGAGGGGCGGGCACCGGGGTGCACCGGCCGCCGCTGAGCCCGCGGGCCCGGCCGGACCGGATCCCGTTGTCCCCGGCACAGCAGCGGATGTGGTTCGTCAACCAGTACGACCCGCAGTCTCCGGCGTACAACATCTCGTTCTCGCTCCGGCTGTCGGGCGGCCTCGACGCCCCGGCGCTGCGGGCCGCGCTCGGCGACGTCGTCGCCCGGCACGAATCCCTGCGCACGGTCTATCCCCTCACCGACGACGGGCCCTGCCAGCGGATCCTGCCGGCCGGGTCCGCGGAGCCCGGACTCGAGATCGTCTCGGTGCGCGACACCGACGACCTGCGTGCCCGGGTGCGGGCGACGGTGTCCCGCGGCTTCGACGTCGCGGAGCAGATCCCGTTGCGGGCACGACTTTTTCGGCTCGACGAGACGAACCACGTGCTGACCGTGGTGCTGCACCACGTTCTCGCGGACGGCTTCTCGCTGAACCCGTTGGCGCGGGACGTGGCCGAGGCCTACGCGGCGCGCCTGCGCGGTGCCGCACCGCAGTGGCAACCGTTGACCGCGCAGTACGCCGACTACACCCTGTGGCAGCGGGATTGGCTCGGAAGCGCGGACGACGCGTCGTCCCCGCTCGCCAGTCAGCTCGACTACTGGACCGCCACGCTGGCGGGTCTGCCCGAGGTACTGGACCTGCCGAGCGACAGACCCCGGCCGGCGAACCGCACGCAGTCCGGTGGGCGCGTCGAGTTCACGGTCGACGAGCCGCTGCACCGGAGGCTGATCGCGCTCGCCCACCGGCACGATGCGAGCGTGTTCATGGTGGTGCACGCGGCGTTGGCCGCCCTGCTGTCCCGGCTCGCCGGCACCGACGACATCGCGATCGGCACCCCGATCGCCGGCCGCGGAGCCGCCGCTCTCGACGACCTGGTCGGGATGTTCGTGGGCACCCTCGTCCTGCGATGCGAGGTCGACGGAGCGTGCGCGTTCGGTGAGCTGCTGCGCCGGGTCCGGGAGACCGATCTGGGCGCGTTCATGCACGCGGACGTCCCGTTCGAACGGGTGGTGGAGGCGCTGGATCCGCCGCGCTCGCAATCGCACACACCGTTGTTCCAGGTGATGCTCGAGTTCCGGACCATCGCGCGGCCGGAACTCGTGCTGCCCGATCTCCGGGTGGAGGCACTCGACTCCGGGCAGGAGGTCGCCAACTTCGACCTTCAGCTCGCCGTGGCCGAGGAGTTCGACGCCGCGGGCGGCGCGGCCGGCATGGCCGCCGGCCTGGTGTTCGCCACCGACATGTTCGACGAGGCCACCGCGCACACCCTCGCCGAGAGGTTCGTGCGGATCCTGGAGACGGCGGCCGACTCCCCGGACATGCCGGTGGAGGACATCGACATCCTGGGCGGTGCCGAGCGCGACGCGCTCACCGCGGTGGCAGGGGTCCCGGGCGCGCCGCCGCGCACGTTGGCCGCGATGCTCGCGGCGGGCGCGGCACTCGATCCGGATGCGCCCGCGATCCGATTCGACGGCCACGAGATCTCCTACCGCGACCTCGACCGTGCGTCGACCGGGCTCGCCCGCAGCCTGATCGACACCGGAGTCGGACCGGGATCGGTGGTGGCGCTGGGCATGCCTCGCGGTGTCGAGTTCGTGACGGGTCTGTGGGCCGTCGCGAAGAGCGGCGCCGCCTTCGTCCCCGTCGACCCGGCGCACCCGGCGGAGCGGATCGCCTTTCTGCTGGGCGATTCCGGTGCGGCCCTCGGACTGACGGTCGCGGGGTCCCGGGACGCCCTGCCCGACGAGCCGCGCTGGTGGACGCTCGACGCCGACCGCCTGATCGGCGAACCCACCGCCGCCGCACCGATCCACGACAGCGAACGGACCGCCCCGCTGCGGCTCGACGACGCGGCCTACCTGATCTACACGTCCGGGTCGACGGGAATTCCGAAGGGGGTGACGGTCACCCACCACGGTCTCGCGGCGTTCTCCGACCACCTGCAGCGGCGGTGCCTGACCACGCCCCGCTCGCGGACACTGCACTGCGCATCACCCAGCTTCGACGCGTCGATCCTCGAGCTTCTCCTCGCGTTCGGCGCCGGCGCGACGATGGTGATCGCACCGCCCACGGTGTACGGCGGCGACGAGCTGAGGGAGCTGCTCGCGGCCGAGCGGGTGACCCACTGCATGCTCACGCCGACGGCGCTCGCCGCAACGGATCCGGCCGGCCTCGACGACCTGGTGTGCGTGCTGACGGGCGGCGAGGCGTGTCCGCCCGACGTGGTGGCCCGCTGGGCCCCGGGACGGCAGATGTACAACGCCTACGGTCCGACGGAGGCGACCGTCGCCGCCAGCGTCAGCGATCGGTTGCTCCCGGGCGATCCGATCACGATCGGCGGCCCCGCACCGGGATTCCGGGTGCGGGTGCTCGATCGCCGGCTGCAGCCGGTGCCGGTCGGGGTGCCCGGCGAGCTGTACCTGGCCGGCCCGGCGCTGGCCCGCGGCTACCACCGGCGCCCGGGGCTGACGGCAGGCCGGTTCGTCGCCGAACCCGGCAGGGATCCCGGACAACGGATGTACCGCACGGGGGACATCGTGCGCTGGACCGCCGACGGTCGGCTGGTCTGTGTCGGGCGCGCCGACCGGCAGGTCAAGGTGCGCGGCACTCGGATCGAGCTCGGTGAGGTCGAATCGTGCCTGACGGCAGACGGATCCGTCGCTCAGGCGGTGGCCGACGTCCGCGCGGTCGGGCGCGGCGGCGACCGGCTGATCGGGTACGTGGTGGCCGCCGCGGGGGCCGTGGTGGACACGGCGCGACTGCACGAGGCCGTTGCCGCGCGGCTGCCCGCGTACATGGTTCCCGCGCACATCGTGGTGCTCCCCGAGCTGCCGATGACCGTCCACGGCAAGCTCGATCGGACGGCACTGCCGACGCCCGACCCCTGGGCGGAGGTGTCGGTGGACCGGGCACCGATGGGTGCGGCCGAGGAGAACCTCGCTCGGCTGTTCGCGGAGGTTCTGGGTCTCGACACGGTCGGGATGAACGACTCGTTCTTCACGCTGGGCGGCGACAGCATCATGTCGATCCAGCTGGTGGCGCGGGCGAAGGCGGCGGGACTGTCGCTCACTCCGCGTGACGTGTTCGACCACCCGACCGTCGCCGGGCTGGCCGCGGTGGCCGACTCGCACGCCGCCGACTCGCGGCTCGGCGCGGTGCCGTCGATGCTCGCGGAGGTGCCCGGCGGCGGTGTCGGCGACGTGCCGCTCACCCCGATCCTCGCCTGGATGCTCCGCCGGAGCGCCGGCCGGATCGACAGGTTCTCCCAGTCGGTGTTGCTGGCGCTGCCCGACGGCGTCGACCGGGTCACGCTCGAGACCGCCGTGCAGGCCGTGCTGGACACGCACGACATGCTCCGGGCCCGGCTCGCGCCCGAGGGCGGCGCCGACGGTCACACCCCCCGGCGCTCCGCTAGCCCCGGCTGGAGGATGACGGTTTCCGGTGTCGGCACGGTCAGCGCCCGGGACGTGATGACGCGGGAGGCGGTGGAGTCGGTCGACGACCCCGCGTTCGACGTCCGGTCGGCCGCGGCGGCGGAGTCCGCGGCCGACCGGCTGGATCCGGCCGCAGGCACGATGGTGCAGCTCGTGTGGTTCGACGGGCCGTCCGGCGCCGGACGACTGCTGCTGGTCGTCCACCACGCCGTCGTCGACGGCGTGTCCTGGCGTGTGCTGGTCGAGGACCTGGCGTCGGCGTGGTCGCAGGCGTCCGCGGGACGGGTGCCGGCGTTGCCGCCGGTGGGCACCTCGATGCGCCGGTGGGCGCTCGCACTGGGCGAGGCCGCCCCGCGGCGGGTCGGCGAACTGCCGATGTGGGAGCGGATCCTGAGCGGCGACGACCCGACGATCGGGTCGCGGCCGCTGGATCCGGCACGCGACGTCGCGGCCACGAGCGAGGTGCTGACGTGGGAGGCCTCGCCCGAGATCACCGATGCCGTGCTCACCGCGCTGCCGGAGTCGCTCCATGCGACCGTGCTGGACGGGCTGCTCACGGCCCTCGCGATGGCGGTGGTTCGCTGGCGCGACGACCGGGGCGCCCCGCGGTCCGACGTCCTGCTCGGCGTCGAGGGACACGGGCGCGAGGAGGCGGCGGTGCCCGGTGCGGACCTGACGCGCACGGTCGGGTGGTTCACGACGCTGTCGCCGGTGCGCCCGGACCTGTCGTCGATCGATCTCGGCGAGGCGTTCGCCGGCGGCGCGGCGGCGGGTGCGGCGGTCAAGCTCGTCAAGGAGGAGCTGCGGGAGATCCCGGACCGCGGGATCGGGTACGGGTTGCTCCGCGAGCTGCCGGGACATCCGGGGACACGGATGCGTGGGTGGCGCGAGCCCCAGATCGTCTTCAACTACCTGGGCCGGATGGCCGGCACCGCCGGCGGGGGCCGGATGGCCGGCACCGCCGGCGGGGGCCGGATGACCGCGGGGACCGGCGACGAATCGCAGGCGTGGCTGCCCACCACACGCCACGGGCTCGGCGGCGCTCGCGATCCGCGGATGCCCGTGACGGCCGTCGTCGACATCGCGGCCGGGGTCGCGCCGCGGCCGGGAGGCGCTGTCCTGCAGTCGTCCTGGACGTTCCCGGCCGGAGTTCTGGATGCCGGCGACGTGCGCCGGCTCGCCGACCTGTGGGGCCGGGCGCTGGGTGCACTGGCCGCGTACGCCCACAGCCCCGGTGCGGGTGGGCTCACCCCGTCGGACGTCGATCTCGTCCGGCTCGACCAGTCGACGATCGACGCCCTCGAGGCACGGCACCACGGGCTGACCGACGTGTGGCCGCTGACCCCGCTGCAGTCGGGACTGCTGTTCCATGCGCGCCTCGCGGAGCACTCCGTGGACGCCTACCTCGTCCAGCTCGTCGTCGAGCTGCACGGCCGCCCGTCGCGGGAGCGACTGCGCCGGGCCGCGCGGACACTCCTCGATCGCCACCCGAACCTGCGGGCGGGGTTCGTGGAGGACGACGCGGGCGACGTGTACCAGGTCGTTGCGGGCCGGGTTCCGTTGCCGTGGAGTGAGATCGACCTGACCGGCCTCGACGGACCGGCGGTTCGGGAACGGTGGCGGGAGCTCCTCGAGGAGGATCGCGCGACACCGTTCGTGATGGACCGTGCGCCACTGGTGCGCTTCACACTCGCCCGGACGGGTGCGGACGAGCATCGGTTGCTGCTCACCCACCACCACATCCTGCTGGACGGCTGGTCGACGCCGCTGATGCTCGCAGAGCTGCTCACCCTGTACGCCGCGGACCGCGAGCCGCCGGCCGGGCCGGTGGGTGACTATCGCGACTACCTGCGGTGGCTGACCGCGCAGGACCACGTGTCCGGCGTCGCGGCGTGGCGCCGGGCCCTGGCCGGCGCCGACGGTCCGACGCTGCTGGTGTCGCCGGACGAGGCTGTCGTGGCCCCGTCCGGACCCCGGGAGGTGACGCTGACACTGCCCGCCGAGGAGACCGCCGCACTGGTGGCGTCGGCCCGGACCCGCGGGGTGACGGTCAACACCGTCGTGCAGGTCGCGTGGGCGCTCGTCCTCGGCGAACTGACCGGTCGCACCGACGTGGTGTTCGGTGCCACGGTGTCGGGTCGTCCGCCGCACGTGCCCGGGATCGAGTCGATGATCGGTCTGTTCATCAACACCGTGCCGGTGCGGATCGGGTTCGATCCCCGCGAAACCGTCGGCGACCTGCTCGGTCGAGTGCAGGCGGAGCAGGCGTCGATGCTCGATCACCATCACATCGGGCTCGCCGACATCCAACGCGAGGTGGGTCCGGCGGCCACGTTCGACACCCTGACCGTCTTCGAGTCGTACCCCGTCGACCGCTCCGCGCTGGTCGGCGGCGGCACCGACATCGCCGGCCTGCGGGTGGCGGGGGTCGAGGGTTTCGACGCCACGCACTATCCGCTGACCGTGCTGGCGAGCGTCGACGACCGCCTGCGACTGACCCTGAAGTACCGGCCGGACCGGCTCGACGCGGCCGAGGTGGAATCGATCGCCGACCGGCTGCGACGCGCGTTCGCGGCCGTGACGGACGAGACGGCGTTCCCGGTTGCCCGGGTCGACCTGCTGTCCGCGGACGAGCGGGACGCGGCGGCGCCGATCCGCGGCGGTGCGGCGAGCCCGCCGCGCTTGCTGCCGGAGATCCTGGTCGCCGGGGCCGCGATCGATCCCGACGGGATCGCGGTGGACGCGGAGACCGCGCGGCTGTCGTACCGGGACCTCGACGCGGAGTCGAATCGCCTGGCGCGGTACCTGATCGGTGCGGGGGCCGGGCCGGGCGCGGTGGTGGCGATCGCCCTGCCGCGGTCGACCCGTTCGGTGACGGCCGTGTGGGCGGTGGCGAAGACCGGCGCGGCGTTCGTCCCGGTGGATCCGACCTATCCGCGCGACCGCGTCCGGCACATGCTCACCGATTCGGGCGCCGCGGTGGGGCTTGCCTTCGCCGCCGATCTGGAGAGCCTGCCGGACTGTGCGCGCTGGCTGGTGGTGGACGACCCGGGGTGCGAGGCGCACCTCGCCGCGCTCCCGGCCGATGCGGTCGACGACGCCGAGCGGCCGAGTCCCCTGCACGTCGACGACGCGGCGTACCTGATCTACACGTCGGGATCCACGGGCCTGCCCAAGGGCGTGAGCGTCACCCACCGCGGCCTGTCGAGCCTGCTCGCCGCGCAGCACGACCGCTATGCGATCCCGACGACGGCGCGCTGCCTGCACGTGTGCTCGCCGAGCTTCGACGTCTCGGTTCTCGAACTGCTGCAGGCCGCGACCGCGGGCGCATGTCTGGTGATCGCGCCGCCGCGCGTGTACGGCGGGGGCGATCTCGCCGCACTGCTGCGCCGTCAGCGAATCACCCACGCCTGCATCACCCCTGCCGCACTCGCCACCGTCGAGCCGGACACCTTCGACGACCTCGACGTGCTCGTCGTCGCGGGCGACGCCGTCGGTCCGGAACTGGTCGCCGGCTGGGCGCCCGGACGAACGATGATCAACGGATACGGGCCGACCGAGTCGACGATCCTGACGACGATCAGCGCGCCCCTGGAGCCCGGGGCGCGGGTGCCGATCGGTGGCCCGGTCCGGGGCACCGACCTGCTCGTCCTCGACGGCTTCCTGCGGCCGGTCCCGGCCGGCGTGCCGGGTGAGTTGTACATCGCGGGAGCGGGACTCGCCCGCGGATACCACCGTCGGGCCGCGTTGACCGCCGCGCGATTCGTCCCGGACCCGCTCGCCGCGCCCGGCAGCCGGATGTACCGCACCGGTGACGTCGTCCGGTTCCGGCCGGACGGGGAGCTCGACTATCTGGGCCGCAGCGACTTCCAGGTCAAGGTGCGGGGCATGCGCGTCGAGCTCGGCGAGATCGACGCGGTGTTCGCCGCTCACCCGGCCGTCGGGTTCGCCGTCACGACCGCGCGGGCACGCGACGCCGGCGACCCGATGCTGGTGACGTACGTCGTGCCGACGTCCGCGGACGGTGTCGACACCGCCGAGCTGACGGCCTTCGCGGGCAGGCGCCTGCCGCCGAACATGGTGCCGGCCACCGTCGTGACGCTCGACACGGTGCCGCTGACCCCGGTGGGCAAGCTGGACCGGGCCGCGCTTCCCGCACCGGGCTTCGCCTCGCTGACACCGCGATTCCGGGAACCGGGCAATCCCACCGAGGTCGGGCTGGTCACCGTCTTCGCCGAGGTGACCGGCGTCGACCGGGTGGGAGTCGACGACGACTTCTTCGCGCTGGGCGGCAACTCCCTCAGCGCGACGCGGGCCGTGGCCCGCATCAACCGCGCGCTGGCCAGCAGGATCGGCGTCCGTGACCTGTTCGAGTGCAAGACCGCGGCCGCGCTCGCGCCCCGCTGCACGAGCACCACCGCACCACCCGCCGACCAGTTGCGCACCGGCATCCGCCCCGACCGCATCCCGCTGTCCCTGGCCCAGGAACGCATGTGGTTCGTCAACCAGTTCGACCCGGCATCGGCCGCGTACACCGTGCCGATGGTGCTGCGGCTCTCGGGGAGCCTCGACGCGTCGGCCCTGCGGCGGGCGCTGGTCGACGTGGTGGAGCGCCAGGAATCGCTGCGGACGGTGTTCCCGGCATCGGCCGCCGGACCGTCCCAGGTGACGGTGCCCGCGCCCGGTGTCGTCGGGGACCTGACGCCGGAGCCGGTTCCCGCGGACCGGGTGTCCGCCCGCATCGGCGAGATCGTGCACGAGGGATTCGATGTGGCACACGAGGTTCCGGTGCGGGTACGTCTGCTGCGTACCGCGGCCGACGACCACGTCCTGGTACTCGCGGTCCATCACGTCGTGGCCGACGGGTTCTCGATCGGACCCCTGGCCCGCGACGTCGCGACGGCGTACGCGGCACGAGCCGGCGGCGGCGCACCGAGCTGGGTGCCGCTGGCCGTCCAGTACGCGGACTTCGCCGTGTGGCAGCACGCGGCGCTGGGGTCCCGGGACGACCCGGACTCGCGCGTCTCCCGGGAACTCGCCTGGTGGGAGGACCAACTCGCGGGGGCGCCGCCGGTGACCGAGCTGCCGGTCGACCGCCCGCGCGAGCTCCGGCGCTCGACCCGCGGCGGACGGGTGGGGCTCTCGGTGGATCCCGGCGTCCACCGCCGGCTCGTCGACCTCGCGCGCCGGCACGACTCGACGGTGTTCATGGTGGTGCACGCCGCACTCGCCGTGCTGCTGTCCCGAGTGGGGGCCGGCCGTGACGTCGTGGTCGGAACACCGGTCGCCGGGCGGGGCGAGGCCGAACTGGACGACGTGGTCGGGATGTTCGTGAACACCCTGGTGCTGCGCACACCGGTCGATCCCGCGGCACCGTTCGACGCGGTGCTCTCCGCGACACGCGAGGCGGACGTGGACGCGTTCGCGCACGCGGACGTGCCGTTCGAGCGACTCGTCGAGAGATCGGCCGCGGCGCGTTCGACGACGTACGCCCCGCTGTTCCAGGTGATGCTCGAGTTCCGGAACGTCGAGCCGCCCCGCGTCCGGCTGCCGGGACTGACGGTCGAGGTGTGCGACGTCGAGATGGGCGAGGTGAAGTACGACCTGCAGTTCGGTATCGGCGAGCGGTTCGACGAGTCCGGGGCCCCGGCGGGACTGGCGGGCGACCTGCTGTTCGCGTCCGACGTGTTCGACGAATCCACCGCGACCGCACTCGCGGACATGTTCGGTCGAGTGCTCGCCGCCGTCGCCACCGACCCCGCCGTTCCGGTCGGAGACATCGACGTCACGGGGGCGTCCGGGCGCGAGCACGCGGCGGAGCTCGCGTCCGCACCGGAGCTTGCCGGACCGGCGAAGGCGACGCTGCCGGCGGGGCCGGCGAAGGAGACGCTGCCGGACCTGTTCGCCGCGGCGGTCGCCGCCGATCCGGCCACGGTCGCCGTGGTCGCTCCCGGCGCGCACCTGACGTACCGGGAGCTCGACGAGCGTTCGAACCGGCTGGCACGCTGGCTGATCGATCGCGGCATCGGTCCGGAATCGGTGGTCGCGGTGATGATGGAACGATCGGCCGACCTGGTGGTCGCGCTCGTCGGGGTCGCCCGGTCGGGTGCGGCGTACCTGCCGGTGGACCCGTCGTATCCGGCGTCGCGGATCGGGTTCGTGCTCGAGGACGCGGCACCGGCCTGCGTGCTGGTCGACGCGAGCGTGCCGTCCGATGTCGTGGGTGTCGCTGTGCCCGTGGTGCGGCTCGACGCCGCGGACGTCCGCGCACAGCTGGACGCCCGGGACGCCGCGCCGGTGACCGACGCCGACCGGACGGGTCCGCTGCACGCGGATTCCGTTGCCTACGTGATCTACACGTCGGGTTCGACCGGTCGGCCGAAGGGTGTCGCGGTGACTCACCGGAACGCGGTGACCCTGCTGACCGGCGCTCGCGCCGTCCTCGGCTTCGGCACGGCCGACGTGTGGACGATGTTCCACTCGTGCGCGTTCGACTTCGCGGTGTGGGAACTGTGGGGGGCCTTGGGGTTCGGCGGCCGGTTGGTGGTCGTCGACCACGACACCGCGCGATCTCCGGACGAGCTGCGTCGCCTCCTGGTGGCCGAGTCGGTGACGATGCTGAGCCAGACGCCGTCGTCGTTCCATCAGTTCGCGCAGGCCGATGCCGACGCCGGGCCCGGCGACGGCGCCCTCGCGCTGCGCTGGGTGGTGTTCGGCGGCGAGGCGCTCGACGTCGCCCGCCTCGGGGGATGGGTCGAGCGACACGGCGCCGCCGCACCGGCACTGGTGAACATGTTCGGGATCACCGAGACCTGCGTGCACGTGACCTGGCGGGTGCTCGACGAGGCGACGGTCGTCGGGCCGCGCTCCGCCGGATCGGTGATCGGACGCGGTCTCCCCGGGGTACGGGTGTGGGTGCTCGACGAGCGCCTGCGTCCCGCGCCGGTCGGGGTCGCCGGTGAACTGTACGTGTCGGGCGCACAGGTCGCGCGGGGGTACCGGGGACGACCCGGACTGACCGCGGGACGCTTCGTCGCCGACCCGTTCGCGGCGTCGGGCCGGATGTACCGCACCGGGGACCGCGCCCGCTGGACCTCGCACGCCGAGCTCGAGTTCCTGGGGCGCAGCGACTCCCAGGTCCAGATCCGAGGGTTCCGGGTGGAGCCCGGGGAGGTCGAGTCGGCGCTGTCCGCGGTACCGGGTGTCGCGTCGGCGGTGGTGCTCGCGCGACCCGGTCCGGTCGACGGCGCCGCGCGCCTGGTGGCCTGGGTGGTCCCCGAGTCCGGCGCGGTCCTGGATCCGGGTGCGGTCACCGAGTCCGTCGGCCTGCGGCTGCCCGCCTACATGGTGCCGTCCGTGACGACGGTCCTCCCGGAGTTCCCGGTCACCACGCACGGCAAGCTCGACCGCGCCGCACTTCCCGAACCGCGACCCGAGACCGTCGGTGGACGAGCAGCCGCCACCGACACCGAACGCGTGCTGGCGACACTGTTCGCGGAGGTCCTCGGTGTCGAGACGGTCGGTGTCGACGACTCGTTCTTCGGGCTCGGCGGCGACTCGATCATGTCCATCCAACTGGTGTCGCGGGCGAAGGCCGCGGGGGTGACGTTCACACCGCGCGACGTGTTCGAGTGCCGCACCGTCGCCGGCCTCGCCGCGGTCGCCGACCGCACCGAGCCCGCGGGCGCCCTGGTGCTGCCGGAACTGCCGGGCGGGGGCGTCGGCGACGTGCCACTGACCCCGATCATGCGATGGGTGGTCGAACGTTCGCGGGCGGAGGGCGGCGGCGACTTCCGCCGCTACTCGCAGTCGGTGCTGCTCGCGGTGCCCGCCGGGCTGGACGGCGACACCCTCACCCGCGCGGTGGGCGCCGTCCTGGACCGGCACGACATGCTGCGGTCCCGGCTGCGCCCGGACGCTCGCGCGGAGTCCGGGTGGCGGCTCGAGGTGCGTCCCCCGGGCGCGGTGCCCGCCGACACGGCTGTGCGGCGGATCGCGGTCGACAGTGTCGCCGGATCGGAGTATGCGACCCAGGCCGCTCTCGAGGCGGCCGCGGACCGACTGGACCCGGTGTCCGGCAGCATGATCCAGCTCGTGCACCTCGTCGGGCGCGACGGAGCCCGGCTGCTCGTCGTCGCCCACCATCTCGCGGTCGACGGGGTCTCGTGGCGGATCCTGATCCCCGACCTGGCGCTCGCCGCCGCACAGGCCGCCGACGGCGCGGAACCGGACCTGCCTGCGGTCGGCACGTCGATGCGGACCTGGGCGGACGGGCTCGTCCAGGCGGCGCGCGAGCGCGCGGGCGAGCTGGACCTGTGGCGGTCGACGGTCCCCGGCACAGCGGAGGGGCGCGCTGTGCGCGAACTCGATCCGTCGGTCGACGTCGCCGGCACCCTCGACCGTGTCGAGGTGGAGTTGCCTGCCGACGTGACCCGGGGACTGACGACGACGGTGCCGCGGGTGTTCCACGGATCCGTCGACGACGGACTGCTCACCGCGCTGGCTGTGGCGCTCGTGGCCTGGCGGCGCGGCCGGGGTGTCGACGGCGACGGCGTCGTCGTCGCGCTCGAGGGACATGGCCGGGAGCCCCAGGTGGTGCCCGGCGCCGACCTGTCCCGCACGGTCGGGTGGTTCACGTCGATCCACCCGGTGCGGCTGGATCTGTCGGGAGTCGACGTCGACGAGGCGTGCGGCGGTGGTCCCGCCGCCGCCGCGGCGGTGAAGCGGGTCAAGGAGCAGCTGCGTGCACAACCCGATCACGGGATCGGGTACGGCCTGCTCCGGTACCTGAACGACGAGACCCGGCCGGAGCTGCGCGGGCTGCCGGAGCCGGAGATCAGTTTCAACTACCTCGGTCGGCTCGCCCGCGGTCCCGAGGCGCACGGAGACGGAAGTTGGCTTCCGGTCACGGATTCCGGCGTGCGCGACGCCGTGGCGACGACGCTGCCGGTGGCCTTCGCGATCGACGTCAACGCGATGACCGTGCCCGGGCCGGACGGCCCGCGGATCAGGGCGACCTGGGCCTTCCCACGTCGTGTGCTCGACGCGGCGGACGTGGAACGGCTCGCGCAGGGGTGGATCGGTGCGGCCCGCGCGGTGGTCGCGCAGGCGAACACGCCGGGTGCCGGCGGGCGGACACCGTCGGACCTCGATCTGGCGTCCCTGGACCAGTCGGCGATCGAGCGGTTCGAGCACCGGTTCCCGGCACTGTCCGACGTGTGGCCGCTGACCCCGATGCAACGCGGCATGTTCTTCCACGCCGAACTCGCCGACGCCTCGGTGGACGCGTATCTGGTGCAACTGATCCTCACCCTGGGCGGCGACGTCGACTCCCGGCGCCTGCGGCGTGCGGTCCGGGGCCTGCTCGTCCGGCACGCGAACCTGCGCACGGCGTTCGTGCGCGCGCCGGACGGGGAGGCCGTGCAGATCGTCCAGGACGGCGTGGCCGTTCCGTGGACGGAGACGGACCTGCGCAGCGCCTCGGCCGAGCCGGCGGCGGTGCGGTTCGGGGAGATCCTGGCCGAGGACCGCACCCAGCCGTTCGCGATGGCGTCGCCACCGCTGCTGCGCATCCATCTGGTGCGCCTGCCCGACGGAACCAGCCGGCTGGTCCTGACCAACCACCACATCCTGCTCGACGGGTGGTCGACACCGCTGCTGCTCGCGGAGCTCGTCGTCCTCTACGTGAACGACGGCGACACGTCCACGCTGCCGCGGGTGCGGCCCTACCGCGACTACCTCGCGTGGTTCGCCGCGGCGGATCGGTCGGTGGCACTGCGCGCCTGGACCGATGCCCTCGAGGGACTGGACGAGCCCACCCTGCTGGTCCGTGGCGGGCCCGCCACGACCGCGCAGTCCACCCCGTCCCGGGACGTGCCGTACGAGTTGGACGCCGCGGCGACCGAGCGGCTGCGGGCCCTCGCGCTCGAGCACGGACTGACGCTCAACTCCGTTGTGACGGTCGGGTGGGCGATCGTCCTCGGGCTCCTCACCGGCCGCGACGACGTCGTGTTCGGTGCCACCGTGTCCGGGCGGCCCCCGCAGGTGGCCGGCATCGAATCCATGGTCGGGTTGTTCATCAACACCGTGCCGGTGCGGATCCGACTCGATCCGGCGGAGACCCTGGGCGCGCTGCTCGACCGGGTGCAGGCGGAACAGGCAGCTCTGCTCGACCATCACCACGTCGGGCTCACCGACATCCAGCGCGCGGCGGGACCGGGCGCCGGATTCGACACGCTCACGGTGTACGAGTCCTATCCCGTGCCCGGCGAGCTGTCCGCGGACGCCGACATCGCCGGAATGCGCGTGCAGGGCGTCGAGGTCCGCGACTCCGCCCACTATCCGCTGAGCGTCGTCGCGTCCGCGACCGACCGGCTGCGGCTGACGATGAAGTACCGGCCGGACCTCCTCGACCGAGCCGAGGTCGACGGCGCCGCCCGCCGGCTGCTGCACGTGCTGCGGGCGATCGGTGCGGATCCGGGTCGGCGCCTGGCCGGACTGGACCTGCTGACCCCCGACGAACGCCGGATGCTGGCGCCGGTGCGGGGGACTGCGCGCAGCACGGCCCGCACGCTCCCGGAGATCCTCGGGTCCGCGGCCGCCCGCGACCCCGATGCTCTCGCGTTGGTCTGCGGCGGGCGCGAGCTCACCTACGCCGACCTCGACGCCCGGTCCAATCGTTTGGCGCGGGCGCTGATCGACCACGGTGCGGGACCGGAAACCTATGTTGCACTCGGTATTCCGCGGTCGTTCGACTCGGTGGTCGCGATGTGGGCGGTGGCCAGGACCGGGGCCGCGTTCGTCCCGGTGGACCCGGACTATCCCGCCGAGCGGGTCGCGCACATGCTCGCCGACTCCGGTGCCGGCGTCGGACTCACCCTTGCCGCCCATCGGCAGCGGCTGCCCGACACGCTGCCGTGGCTCACACTCGACGACCCCGCGTTCGCGGCGGACTGCGCGTCCCGATCGGCGGCGCCGGTGACCGATGGCGACCGCACGGCGCCCCTGCGGGTCGACAACCCGGCGTACCTGATCTACACGTCCGGCTCCACCGGCCGGCCCAAAGCGGTGACCCTCACCCACCGCGGCCTGGCGAATTACGCTGACGCGCAGCGGGATCGGTGTGGGGTGACCGCGGACGCCCGGACGCTGCACTTCTCGTCGCCCAGTTTCGACGTCTCGCTGCTCGAGTACCTGCTGTGCTTCGCGGCGGGCGCGACCATGGTGATCGTGCCCCGCACCGTCTACGGCGGCGCGGAGCTGGCCGCCGAGCTGAAGGAGCAGCGCGTCACGCACGCCTTCATCACGCCCGCCGCTCTCGCCTCGATCGACCCGACGGGGCTCGACGACCTGCGGTGCGTGATGGTCGGCGGGGAGGCGTGGCCGCCGGATCTGATCGCGGACTGGATGCCGGGGCGGCGGATCCTCAACGTGTACGGGCCGACCGAGACCACGATCGTCGTGAACATCGAGGACTGTGAGCCGGGAGTCGTGCCGATTCCGTTGGGCGGGCCGATCCGCGGTGTCGCCGAGGTGGTGCTGGACGCGCGGCTGCAGCCGGTGCCTGCGGGCGTCGAGGGGGAGATCTACATCGCCGGCCCCGGTCTGGCCCGTGGCTACCACCGGCGGGCAGGCACGACCGCCGGACGTTTCGTCGCCGACCCGTTCGGGCCGCCCGGCGGGCGGATGTACCGCACCGGCGATGTCGGGGTGTGGACCCGGGACGGGAAGCTCGAGTACCGCGGGCGCAGTGACTTCCAGGTGAAGGTCCGGGGCTTCCGCATCGAACTCGGCGAGATCGACGCCGTCCTCGCTGCGCATCCCGACGTGCGCTTCGCGGCCACACTCGGTCGCCCCGGGCCGGGCGGTGAGACCGCACTGGTCTCCTATGTCGCGGCGGCCGACGGGCGGGACGTCGCGGTCGACAACCTCCGGGCGCAGTTGTCCGGGAAGGTCCCCGACTTCATGGTGCCGTCGTCGATCGTGGTGCTCGACGAGATACCGCTCACCCCGACCGGGAAGCTGGACCGGCGGGCGCTGCCCGACCCGGTGTTCGGCCACACCGCGACGGCGTTCGGTTCGCCGACCAACCCGGTGGAGGAGGCGGTGACCGAGGTGTTCGCGACGGTGCTCGGGGTGGACCGGGTGGGGACCGGCGACGACTTCTTCGAGCTGGGCGGCAACTCACTGTCCGCGACGCGTGTGGTCGCGCGACTGCGGGAGAGCCTCGGCATCGAACTGGGGGTCCGCGCGCTCTTCGCGGCCCCGACCGCTGCGGCACTCGCCGAGCGCATCGAGCACGCGGAGCCGGGCACGTCGAGCCGGCCCGTCCTGGAGGCGGCCGAGCGGCCGGACGAGATCCCGCTGTCGCCGGCGCAGCAGCGGATGTGGTTCATCAACCAGTTCGATCCGGCCTCGCCCGCGTACAACCTCCCGCTCGTGGTGCGCCTGACCGGGGCCCTCGACGGCCACGCCCTGAACGCGGCGCTGACCGACGTCGTCGACC
The DNA here is from genome assembly GCF_039540555.1 of Rhodococcus olei. NCBI lineage: Bacteria > Bacillati > Actinomycetota > Actinomycetes > Mycobacteriales > Nocardiaceae > Rhodococcus > Rhodococcus olei. The sequence goes on from NZ_BAABFB010000023.1 coordinate 98,840, forward strand.
GGCACGAATCGCTGCGCACCCGCTTCCCGGCCGGGCACGACGGCCCGGTCCAGCAGATTCGCCCGGCGGCCGAGTCGGTGCCCGTCCTGCGACCGGTAGCCGTCGTCGACGAGCAGGACCTCGCCCGCCGGATCCACGCCGAGGTGTCCGCCGGGTTCGACGTCACCGCCGCCGTGCCGATCCGCGGCGCGTTGTTCGTGCTCGGCGCCGACGAGCACGTCCTGGTCCTGATCGCGCACCACATCTCGGTCGACGGGTTCTCGATGGGGCCGCTGTCGCGGGACCTGGTCCGGGCGTACGCGGCGAGGGCGGCGGGCCGCGCGCCCGACTGGTCGCCGCTGGCGGTGCAGTACGCCGACTACACACTGTGGCAGCGCCGGTTGCTCGGCGACGACCACGACCCCGGGTCGGTGGCCGCGCGGCAGCTCGACTACTGGACGTCGACGCTCGCGGGGGCGCCCGACCTGCTCGGTCTGCCGACGGATCGACCGCGCCCACTCCAGCAGTCGTTCCGCGGCGCCCGAACGGGTTTCGCGATCGACCCCCGGCTGCACCGCAGGGTCGAGGACTTCGCCAGGCGGCACGGGACGAGCGTGTTCATGACGGTGCACGCCGCACTCGCGGTGTTGTTGAGCCGTCTCGGTGACACCGACGACATCGTGATCGGCACCCCGGTCGCGGGTCGCGGGGAACCGGCGCTCGACGACCTGGTGGGAATGCTCGTCGGTACGCTCGCGCTGCGCACCCGGATCGACCCCGAGCAGTCGTTCTCCGATCTGCTGGCCGCCGTGCGGGAGGTGGACCTCGGCGCCTTCGGGCACGTCGACATTCCGTTCGAGCGCGTGGTCGAGGTGGTCGACCCTCCGCGGTCGACGGCGTACTCGCCGATCTTCCAGGTGGCGTTGGAGTTCCAGAACGACACGCGAACCCGCCTCGACCTGCCGGGGCTGACGGTCGAAGGACTCGACCCGCCCTCCGGTGTCGTGAAGGAGGACCTCGAGTTCGTGTTCGCCGAGCAGTTCGACGAGTCGGGTGCCCCGGCCGGCATCGCCGCGAGCATCGAGTACGCGACGGATCTGTTCGACGTCGACACGGTGCGCGGTTTCGCCGACCGGTTCCTTCGGATCCTCGACTCCGCGCTCGCCGATCCGCACGGCGCGGTCGGTGACATCGCGATCCTGCGCGACGACGAACTGCGCGACCTCGTGCCTGCTCGGGGCGGCCCCGACGACCCGGAGATGCTCCTGCCGGAGCTGCTGGAGCGCGCCGGGCGCGACCCCGATGCGGTCGCGGTCGACCGGGGCGGCGTCGAGATCTCGTACGGCGAGCTGGATCGGCGGTCGAACCGGTTGGCGCGGCTGCTGATCGGCCGCGGCGCCGGTCCGGAGCGCTATGTCGCCCTGGGGTTGTCGCGGTCTCTCGAGTTCGTGCTCGCCGTGTGGGCGGTCGCGAAGAGCGGGGCGGCGTTCCTGCCGATCGATCCGGACTACCCCGCGGCGCGGATCGAGCGCATGCTCGACGATTCCGGCGCCGTGCTGGGGGTGACGGTCGACGGAGCGCGGGACCGTCTGCCGGACGGCGCCGACTGGGTGGTGCTCGACGATTCCGACACCGCGGAGTTGCTCGCGGTCATGTCGGACGCGCCGGTCGTCGACGCCGAGCGGATCCGCCCCGTCCGCGTCGACCATCCCGCGTACCTGATCTACACGTCCGGGTCGACCGGCGTCCCGAAGGGCGTCGTGCTCACCCACCGGGGACTGGCGAACCTGGCCGGCGAGGAACGCACCCGCCTGGACGTCACCGCAGGGGACCGCACCCTGCACTTCGCGTCCCCGAGCTTCGACGCGTCGGTGTTCGAGATCGTGATGGCGCTGAGCGCCGGCGCGACCCTGGTGGTCGTCCCGCCGGACGTCCACGTGGGTACCGAGCTGGCCGCTGCCCTCGACACCGGCGGCGTCACGCACGGATTCGTCACCCCGACCACGCTGGCGGCGGTGGATCCCGACGGGCTCGACTCGTTGCGGACGCTCGTCGTCGCCGGTGAACCGTGCGCCCCGGACCTGGTGACGCGATGGGCGCCGGGCCGCACGATGCTCAACGCCTACGGCCCCACCGAGACCACGATCATGGCGAACATCAGCGCTCCGATGGTCCCGGGCGCGCCGATCACGTTCGGCGGACCGATCCGTGGGGTGTCCGAACTGGTGCTCGACGCGCGCCTGCACCCGGTGGCGTACGGCGCGGTCGGCGAACTGTACATCGGCGGCGCGTCCCTCGCCCGCGGCTACCACCGTCGGCCCGCGCTGACGTCCGGCCGCTTCGTCGCCGACCCGTTCGGCCGGCCCGGCGGGAGGATCTACCGCACCGGGGACCTGGTCCGTCGCCGGACCGACGGCACGCTCGAATACGTCGGCCGCAGTGACTTCCAGGTGAAGGTCCACGGTTTCCGCATCGAGCCCGCAGAGGTCGACGCCGTGCTCGCCGCGCAGCCGGGTGTCGGGTTCGCGGTGACGATCGCCCGCACCGGACCGGCCGGCGACACCCTGCTGTGCTCGTACGTGCGCGCTGCCGAGAACGCGCACGTCGATCCCGACGAGCTGCGCCGCGCTGCGGCGCAGCGACTTCCGAGCCACATGGTCCCGGCGTCGGTGACGGTGCTCGACCGGCTCCCGTCCACCCCGACCGGCAAACTCGACCGGGACGCGCTGCCGATGCCGGAGTTCACGTCGGCGGCCGCCGCGTTCCGGGCGCCCGCCGGTCCGGTGGAGTCGGCGATTGCGGGCGCGTTCGCATCGGTGCTGAAGGTGGAGCGGATCGGCGCCGACGACAGCTTCTTCGACCACGGCGGCACCTCCCTGCTGGCGACCCGCGTCGTGGCCGAGCTCCACGAGCGCCTCGGGCGGCAGATCTCCCTGCAGGCGCTGTTCCTGGATCCGACGCCGGCGGGGATGGCCGCCCGGATCGGTGACACGGCCGCCGCCGGCGTCGAGGACGCCCTCCGGGTCGTGATTCCGCTGCGCGGCACCGGAACCGGCCGTCCGCTGTTCTGCGTCCATCCCGGTATCGGGTTGTCGTGGGGGTACGCCGGGCTGACCCGGTACGTGCCCGCCGACCGGCCCGTGTTCGGACTGCAGTTGCCCGCGATCTCCGGCGGCCCGGGGTACGGGTCCATCGAGGAGCTCGCGAGTCGGTATGTCGACGAGATCCGCACGCTCGCCCCGACCGGGCCGTACGACCTGCTCGGCTGGTCCCTCGGTGGCGTTCTCGCGCACGCGATGGCCGTCGAGTTGCAGCGGCGAGGGGAGTCCGTCTCGACCCTCGCGGTCATGGACAGCTACCCGGACGACGGCTCGGACCCCCTGCTCGGGCGGCTCGAGCTCGCCGACCTGCTGCGCGGTCTCGGGTTGGATCTTGGTGCGCCCGAGCAGAATCGGGACCTGACCTACGCCTCGGCGGCGCGCCTGCTCGGCGAGTTCCTCGGCACTCGGGGGATCACCGCCGCGCACCTAGAGCGGATCAACGACGGGTACGCGAACTCGCGACTGCTGGTGCACCACCACGTGCCGGGTGTGTTCGACGGCGACATTCTGGTGTTCCCGGCGCAGCGCGGGCAGGAGGGAGGCGCCGACCGGTCCGCGCAGGAGTGGCGGCCGCTCGTCACCGGTGGTGTCGACGAATGCCCCGTCGACAGCGGGCACAACGAGATGATCGAGCCGTCGTCCCTGGCCGTGATCGGTCCCGCGCTCGCCGCCCGCCTCGAGCGTCGAACCTGAGCGGTGGGGGTCCCCGGATCGGCGCAGGGACCGGCCGGCCGGATCAATTCCTGTGGGCGCGACGGGCGCCGCGCTTGCGCTCGCGGGCCAGATCCCAGAGGTAGTGGTCGAAGTCGACTTCCATCGTGTGCCGCGGCGAGCTGTAGAACTGCCGCTTGTTGCGGTCGTGGTCGACCGCCATCTGTGCGCGGATCTCGGCGTCCGGCGGCGGCCGGTATCGGCCGGTGAGGGTGTCGGCGATCCACGCGCTCTGGGCCTCGGCGAGCGGCATCACCGCGCCGATCGGTTGCAGGAGCCCGATGAAGTAGAGCCCCGGAAGGTCCGGGTGCACGGTCCGCTTCCACAACGGCAGGTCGTTGTCGCGGGCGCGGATCAGGTCCGGGTCCAGGAACGGGAAACTGACCCGGTAGCCGGTGGCCCAGACGATCAGGTCCGCCCGGGTGCGGCTGCCGTCGGTGAACACGACCGCGTCGCCGTCGAACCGCTCGATGCCGGGGCGCGGGGTGATCGCGCCGGCCCGTAGCCGCGCACGCACCTGTTCGGACTGCACCGGGTGGGACTGTCCCGGACGGTGTTTCGGCCGCGGCAGGCCGAATCGGGTGAGGCTTCCGGACGCGATCGCGCCGATCGCCAACCGGGTACCGGTCACCCACCACGGCATCCAGCCCGGTAGCGCGACCTGGTCGGCAGGGCGGCCGAACAGCATCTTGCGCAGCACCCACTGGCTGCGCCGCACCGACAGGGTGGTGCTGCGCGCGACCCGGGAGGCGTCGACCGCGATGTCGAGCGCCGAGTTGCCCATCCCGACGACGACCACGTCGCGTCCGGCGAGCTGCTCGGCTCGTCGATAGTCGTGGGCGTGGATCTGCGTGCCGGTGAAGGTCCCCGGGTAGGCGGGCTCCGGCCAGCGGGCGTCCCAGTGGTGCCCGTTCGCGACGAGGACGGCGTCGTAGGTGCGGACGCGTTCGCCTGCGGGTCCGGTCGTGCGCACCGACCAGGTGCCGTCCGGGGTGGGCCGCACGTCCAGGACGGTGGTGTCGAACGTGATGGTGCCGCGGAAGCCGAAATGCTCGACATACGACTCGAAGTAGGCGCGGACCTGGTCGTGCCGTGCGTACGGCGGGTAGTCGGCCGGCATCGGGAAGTCCGAGTACGCCATCCGCGGGCAGGAGGTGTTGATCTCGAGCGACTCGTAGCAGGCGGACACCCCGTTCGGGTTGTCGAAGACCCAGTTGCCTCCGATCACACTGCCCTTCTCGACGCAGTCGAACGGAATTCCGGCGAGGTAGAGCGCCTTGGCCGCGGCGATGCCCGACGCCCCCGCGCCGATGACGCACGCGCGCGGCAGGGACTCGTCGACAGGCACGGGCGCGGTGACCGCCGGGGCACCGTGACCGGGTTTGACGAGGTAGGCCACGCATCCATGGTGACACGAGAACCGCCGCGCCACCGTGACGAGCCGCACGAGGGTCTGCCGGGCCGACCGGCGGGGTCAGCGGGCCGCGTCCTCGAACGCGACCGCGGCCGCCGACGCACCGCGGAGCGCGGCGACGTCCGAGGCTTCCTCGCGCAACCGTTCGCGGAGATCGGCGTTCAGCGGCCGGAACGTCGTGACCGCGAGGGCCAGGGTGCGACCTCGTTTGCGGGGCCGCCGGATTCCGGCGATCGTGCCGTCGGCCGGCACCGTGCCCGGCGCGCCGACCGAGGTCCACACCTCGCGATGGTGTCGCCGGTCGACGAGGGTGTCGCGATCGCGCATCTGGGTGTGGGGGTCACCCGGTGGCGGCAACCGCACACCGCCCGCGGGCGGCGCCGACCGCAGGGCGTCCACGTCGTCGGCGAGGAGGCGTTGCGCCGGGTCCGGTCAGGCCGGTGCGATGTTCTGGTTGACGTGGAAGACGTTGTCCGGGTCGTGCTGTCGCTTGACGTGGGTGAGCCGGTCGTAGTTGTCGCGGTACGCGGCGCGGACCCGGTCCTGACCCTCGTCCATCAGGAAGTTGACGTAGGCGCCGCCGGCGGAGGTCGGGTGCAGCGCGGTCCAGTAGTCCTTCGCCCACCTGGTGATCAGGTCGGCGTTGGCGGGGTCGGGATCGACACCGACGATCACGCCGGCCCAGCCTCCGTCCCGGTACGCGAACGAGGTCTCGTCCGCGGGGACGCGGCCGGCGGCACCATCGATCGGGTACAGGTGCATCGTCGAGTGGCCGGTCGGCAGCCCGGCGCCGAACCGTTCGTGCACGGCGATCGCCTCGTCGGAGATCTCCCGGAAGAAGTCGGCGCGCCAATACCATTGCAGCCCAGCCGGGTACAGCCCGTCGAAGGCGCTCTGCAACGCGGTGAACGGCAGCGGATGCAGGCCGACGAGCAGCGGGTCGCCGAACGTGCGGATCGGCTCGAGGACCTCGTCGGCACGGTCGTGCGGGCCGGTGTAGCACCAGACGATGCCGCAGGCCTTGCGGCCCCACAGCTGCTCCGGGAACGGCGGCGCGGGCGGCACGGTGATCAGGCCGATCCAGCCGCTGAGCTCCTCCGGCAGCGCGGGCAGCAGCTCGCGGTACCAGCGCATCACCGCGCCGGTGTCGGCGATGTCGTACAGCACTGGTCCGCCGATGACGGTGCCGTGCTCGCCGATGTCGTGGCAGCGGAACGTGAACGAGGTGACCACGCCGAAGTTGCCGCCGCCGCCGCGCAGCGCCCAGTACAGGTCCGGGTGGCGGTCGGCGTCGGTGTGCACGAAGGTGCCGTCGGCGAGGACGACGTCGGCGCCGAGCAGGTTGTCGACAGTCAGGCCGAAGCGCCGTGACAGGTAGCCGATGCCGCCGCCGAGAGTCAGTCCGCCGACCCCGGTGGAGGCGAGGAACCCGGACGGGGTGGCCATCCCGAATGCGACGGTGGCGTGGTCGACGTCGCCCCACACGCAGCCGCCGTCGACCCGCACGGTGTGGTGTTCGGGATCGACGGTGACGCTGTGCATCTGCGACAGGTCGATCACCAGGGCGTCCTCCCAGACGCCGAGGCCGCCGGCGTTGTGGCCGCCGCCGCGGACGGCGAGGGTGAGGTCGTGGTCGCGGCCGTACCGCACGCAGGCGATCACGTCCGCGGCGTCGCGGCAGTACGCGATCGCGGCGGGCCGGCGGTCGATCATCGCGTTGTACACCGCGCGGGCGCGGTCGTAGTCGGGGTCGGTGGGGGTCACGAGGTGCCCGCGCAGTGCGGTGGCGAGCTCGGCGTGGTCGAGTGCGGTGGTCATGGCTGCTGGTCCTCCGGGATGCGGGGCGTCCGGGCATCGGACGTCGATGGGGCCGACGCTAGGCGCGGGGCGTTCGCGAAGCGTTCGCGTCGCCGTCGGGGCCGATCTCGCCGCGGCGGCGCAGCACCTGCGGCAGCCACCACCACTCCGCGCGGGCGCGGGCCGCGGCCAGTGCCGCGTCGAGCACCGCCTGCGCGTCACCTCGCCTGCCTGCCCGGACGTGGACGTCGGCGAGGAGCGAGAGCCAGTACGGCATCCGGGCGAACGCGCCCGTCGCGCGGAGCCGGTCGATCCCGGCGGTCATCGGATCGAGCCGCGACCGCGCCCACCCGTCGAGGACCAGGCCCCACTCGCGGTAGTAGGCGAAGCCGTACCGGTCGCACAGCGACCGCAGTTCGGTGGCGGTGTCGCGCAGCCGTGGCGCGTCGTCGCACATCTGCGCGGTGATCGCCCCGTATGCGAGCGCGACCGCGAGGCTGTACGGCCGATCGAGGTCACGGGCCAGCGCGATCGCCGAGGCCGCCGCGGTGCACGCGTCCTCGGTCCGCCCCTGCAACGCCAGCGCGTGCGCCGACCAGGCGCGAGCGTGGACGTCGTAGCGCGCGCCCACCCACAGGGTGCGGGCTCCGCCGGTCAGTTCGTCCGCCAACGCGAAGTGCCGCAACGCGTCCGCCGGTTTCGCGAGGGTGACCGCGGTGCCGCCGCACGCGAAGTGCGCGGACCCGAGCGCGTCCGGGTCCGCGAGTTCCCCGGCGAGGGTCAACGCGCGGGCGGAGACGGCCTCGGCGTCGAGGTTGCGTCCCTGCACGAACCGCGACGCCCACAGCCCGACCAGCCCCGCGACGAGCGACTCACGGCGGCCGAGTCGCTGCGCGAGGTCCACGGCCCGTTCGAGGACCTCCTGCAGGTCGGGGGACGCGTAGCCGCGGGCCGCGGTCAGCGGCGCCGCGGCCGCCTCGAGGACGCCCAGTTCCCGGCGGCGAGCCTCGGCACCGGCCAGTCCGGCACGCACGGCCGCGAGCGCATCCCGGTGCAGCCGGATCGCGTCGTCGTACCCGAACGTAGCCGACGCGATCTCGGCGGCCCGCACGAAGTGCGGGACCGCGCGATCGGGCCGCCCGCCCGCGACGTACTGGCCGGCGAGTTGCGCGCGGTACGGGTCGAGGTCGTCGGCGTGCACCAGCTGCAGTGCCTGCGCGAGCCGCCGGTGCAGCAACCACCGGTGCGGCGGGTCGACCCGCGCGTACGCGGCGTCGCGCAGCAGGTCGTGGGTGAAGTCGTAGCCGCGGCCGGTTTCGCGGAGAATCCGCTGCCGCCACAGGGTGTCGACGGCGCGGACGACCGCGGTCGGGTCGAGGTCACCGGCCTCGACCAGCAGGTCGAGGGTGACGTCGCGGCCCGCGGCCGCGATCAGCGCGGCGATCGCGGCGGCGTCGGGTCCGGCGGAGGTCAGGCGTGCGTCCAGGGTGCGGCGGAGCCGGTCGGCGGGTACGCCCTCCGGGTCGCCCTCGGCCGGACGGTCACCCGCCCGCATCGCCTCGACGAGGTAGAGCGGAAACCCGCCGGTGCCGGCGCGGATCAGGGCGTGGTCGCCGGGCGTCAGCGCGCGCCCGGCGAGCGAATCGGCCAGCCGGGCGGTCGCGGCCTCGTCGAGCGGGGCGAGCGGCAGCACGGTGACCGGTACCCGCGACGGTGGGAGGTGTCGCGCCACGGCCGCGGCCTCCTCCCTCGTCGTCGCGGCGACGAGCAGCGGCGCGTCGGGGTGGGCGGTCACGAGGTACCCGAGGAAGTCCAGGGTCTCGGGATCGCACCACTGCAGATCGTCGACGACGAGCAGGGTCGGGCGGCCCCGCGGCAGCACCGCATGCGCCAGGCCCTCGACGAACCGGCGCCTGCGCCACGCATCGGCGATGCCCAGGTCGCCGCCGGATCCGGGGTCCGGGCCGGGGCCGGCCCCGGTGAGCCGCCCGACCTCGGCGCGCGATCGCGGGTCCAGCGTCGCGGTCCGCTCCGCGAACGCCGGGCCGCGCAGCCAGTCCGCGACCGGGCCGAACGGCATCGCACCGGCGACCGCATAGCAGCGACTGTGGGCCACCAGCGCGCCACGGGCGCGCACCCGGGCCGCGAAGTCGGCGACGAGGCGGGTCTTGCCGACACCCGGCTCACCGCGGACGACGACGAGCGCGGCGTGTCCGGCGGCGGCCCGCCGCCACGCCGCGTCGAGGGCGCCGAGTTCGGCGTCGCGCCCGACCAGCGGACCGGTCGCGGGGACCGCGGGCGACCTGCGGCCCCCGTCGCCCAGAAGGCGATCGAACACCCGCCGGGTTTCCGGATCCGGTTCGACGCCGAGTTCGCGCTCGAGCAGCGCGGCGCACCGGTGGTAGGTGCGCACCGCGCCGGCCCGGTCGCCGAGCTCGGCCTGCGCCGTCATCAGCGCGCGGTACCCGGTTTCCTCGAGCGGCCGCAGCGCGATGCGCCGTCGCGCCGCCTCGACCGCCGCCGCGGCCGGCCCGGTGTGCCGCCGGACCTCGACGAGCAGGTCGCACACCTCGACGCAGCGCTGCTCGAGATCGGCCCGGACCGCCGCCGCCCAGTCGTCGTCGGTGCCCGGCAGGAACGCCCCGCGGTACGACCCGAGCGCGGCGGCGCCGTGGCCGTCGGTCGCCGCGTCGTCTCCCCGCTCCGCGGCCGCGCGGGCGGCGGCCGCCTCGGTGTCGAACGTGCGCACGTCGACGGTCACCGCGTCGCCGTCGCGCCAGCACAGATCGGTGCCGGTCACCACCAGCGACGGTGCGTCGTGGAGCGCGCGACGCAGGTGGTGCAGTTCCCGGCGCAGGTTCGTCAGCGCCTGGCCGTCGGGCGAGTCGGGCCAGAACGTCTCCGCGATCCGCTGCCGTGACTGCGGCACCCCGGCGTGCGCGACCAGGTAGGCGAGCAGCGCAACGGCCCGCGGGGACCGGGACGCTGCGTCCCCGGTCTCCGTGTCGACGATCGCCCGCTCGCCCAGGAGGGCGACGTGCAGCATGGTGCGGCCTCCTGAGAGTTCAGGGTAGCCGCGCTGCGGCCGCCTAGACCCCGGCCAGGTCCAGTCCGCCGGGTTCGAGCACCCGCCGCCGCAGCGGCGACCCCAGCGCGCGCGCGAGGTCGGTGCCGTCGTGTTCGGACATCAGCATGCCGCCGTCCCACACCATCAGCGTCGCGCTGACCGAGTGCTCCGGGGTCGAGTGCGACAGGTCGTAGTGCGCGCAGCCCGGCACGTCGGCGTACGTGACCCACAGGTCGTAGCCGGTCATGAACAGGTCCAGGTCGAACTGCACGCTCAGGCCGAGCAGCTCGCTGCGGCCGTTGTCGTCGACACCGGCGAACGCCTCGTCGAGGCCGAGCAGCCGCGGTGCGTGCGGGTCCGCGGACGACAGCATCGCGTGCGCGGCAGCGAACAGCGGCAGGTGCAGCGACACGGACTGTTCGCCGCCGGACAGCGCCCCGTGCCGCGCCGCGGTCAGCCGCTCCTCGGCACCGTCCCCGGTGGTCAGCGTCAACGAGAACACCCGCCAGCGCCGGTAGTCGAGTGCCTCGGTGAGGATCTCCGGGTACGCCCGCTCCGGGTGCGCGGCCCGCAGCGCGCGGATGCGGGTCGCGAAATGGGCCCGGATCGTGGCCAACTCCTCGGGGCCGAGCGCGGAGGCGTCACGGTCGAGCAGCTTCGACACCGCCCGCGCCGGTTCGTCGAGGTTGTCGGCGAGCACCCAGTGCACGCCGATCGTGTTGCCGGAGGACATCCGGCGCTCGCGCATCTCCGACGACATCTGCGCGATCAGTTCGCGGGCGTCGACGGTGCGTTCGTGGATCTGCTGCGCGAGCCCGGTCAGCAGCGCGTCCTCGAGGATCCGCCGCTCCGAGTCGGTCAGCAGCAGCTGCTGCTCGTCGCGGGCGCGGGCGATCATCGCCGCGAACTCGCCGATCGAGGACCGCCCCTGGTCGTGCTGCACCGTCACGGTGGTCAACCCGTCCGCCGCGTCCCACCGCAGCCGGTAGTCCTGGCCCGCGGACGCGAGCCGGGCGTCGAAGTCCTGCAGCGCACCGGTCAGCGCGGACCGGGTGGACTTGCCGGCCGCCTCGGACACCTTGACGGCCGCGGTGGCGGCATCGAGGTCCGCGTGCAGTGCCGCGACCTCGCCGGGCACGACCGTGACCGGCACCGCGTCCTCCGCGTCGGTGTGCGCCGGGTCGGTCTCGATCCGGTACACCAGCTGGTCGGTGGTCAGCCACGCCGCGTCCGACGCCGGCCACGTGTGGGTTCCGGCCACGCCGAGCAGGTCGAGCAGGTCGCGCCGCGCGTACGGGGCCAGACGCTGGGCGTCCGAGCGGGTTTCGGTCAGGGCACCGCGCAGGGACTCGACGGCCGCGCCGTGCGCGCCCTCCGCCCTGCCGATCGCGCCGATCGCGGCCTCCTGCGCCTTGCGAGCCGCGCGCTGCTCCGCGGTGGACGACTCGATCCGGGCCCGGGCCCGGGCGATGTCGGCGTCGATCTCGTCCGCACCCGCACCGAGCTTGTCCCGCAGGGTCTCGAGCCCCTGGACCTGGAGCGCGAGCTTCTCCTGCGCGATCGCCGCCTCCTCGGCGAACTCCTCGGCGACGTCCCGGGCCTCGGCGTGCCGGTCGTCGGCCTCGCGCTGGTGCTCGATCTCCTTCTCCCGGTCCCGGCGGCACCGCACCACCAGGTCGCCGCGGGTCTCGAAGTGCCGGATCGCGGCCGCGAGCGAGTCGAGGCCGGGTTGCCATCGGGCGGCACCGCCGCCGGGATGCGGGTCGGGCACCCGGTGCCGGGCCGCGACGTCGCGCATCTTCCGGTCGTGCACGGCCAGATCGGCGATGGCCTGGTCGAGTTCGCGCTGGGTTGCCCCGGCGGCCTCGTCCCGGGTACGGAGCGCACCGGCCGCCTCCGACACCGTCCGCAGCGCGGTGAGCACCGACGAGGTGCGCGGCAGCGCGCGGCCCGCGGCGGTCAGCGCGGTGACGAGGTCCGCGGCGGCCGCGGCGTCGGCGAGCGCCGCATCGTGGTCGCGCCGTGCCTGCTCGATCGCGGTGTCGAGTTCCCGCAGCCGCTGCTCGCGGCGGCGCTGCCGGGCGGTGGTGCCGACGAACTCGGCGTCCGTCTTCGTGTGCCGGCCGACCTGGACGCCCACGGCGAACCGCCCGTCCACGCCGACCGCGACGACCGCATCCGAATCCGTCTGCAGCGCAATGGAGGACAGCAGCGCCGCGACCCGTCCCTCGGGGACACCCGCATCCGGCTCGGGCACCAGGACGTCCGCGAGCGTCGGCCCGGTGGGCCGCAGCTCCGGAGGCAACGGCACCAGGAACCGTTCCGAATCGTGTTCGGGGAGCGGTCCGTCCGCGGCCGGTACCCAGCCGTCGAGCAGGTTCGCGCCCGCGAGGGCGGCCTCGATTCCTGCGCCCTCGGTGGCGGACACCCCATCGGCGAACCGGACCAGCCGCCACAGCGGGGCGCCGCTGTGCCCCGACCGGTCGTCGGTGCGCGCGGCGAAAGGCGGTGGTGCGTCGTCGCGTTCGTCGGCGACCCGGGCGCGGTCCGTCGTCAGGTCCGCAACCGTGGCCGCGGCCCGCTCGGCGGCGGACTCGGCGCGGGCGCGGCGCGCCCGCACGTCGTCCAGCGGCTCGTCGGTGTGCTCGGCGAGGATCTCCGGGAAGCCGGGCGCCTCCTCGTCGCCGATCGTCGCGACCGCCTCGTGCAACGCGACGAACAGATCGCTCGAGACCCCGACCCTGGCGTACAGCGTCGAGTGGCCGGTCCACCAGCGCCGCACCGCGGTCGCGCACTCGGAGCGGGCCAGTGCGGCGGCCGCCTCCGCCTCCTTGACCGCCGCGGTCGCGACCTCGAGCAGTTCACGCCCACGGTCGGCGGCCCGCTCCGCGCGCTGCCGTTCGGTGGTCGCACGCTCGACGGCGGACAGGGCCTCGCGGACCACGCGCACGTCCCCGGACCGTTCCTCCGCGTGACCGCGGACCGCGGCCGTGATCTGGTCGCCACGGTCGGTGTCCGGCAGCGCCGCCCACGTGATGCCGGCATCCTCGGCGGCGGACTGCAGGTCGGCCTCGGCTCGGGCCAGCGCGTCGATCGCGAGGGTGACGCGGGTCGCGGACTGTGCCGCCTCCTCCGCCCGCTGGGCGAGGCCGGTCTGGGCCTTGCGGGCCCGATCGGCCTGCTGGTCGGTGGACTTGCGCAGGTCCGCGACCACCGCGGCGAGATCGTCCAGCTGCTGTTTGCCCTCGTAGGCGCCGGACCGCTGCAGGGTGTCGAGTTCGGCGCGGGCCAGGTCCAGCGCCCGTTCCGCGGACACCAGACGCTCCTCCGCCTCCTCGCGGCTGCGCTGTCGGAGCGCGCGTTCGGCGACCGCGTCGGTGAGGGCGGTGCGTGCCGCCGCGACGGACTCGAACCGGCGCGCGACCTGCTCGACGTCCGTGCGCGCCTGCTGCCGGAGGTACTTCGTGTACACGCCGACGAACGCCTGGGTGGCCTGATCGGCCTCGGTGAGGCCCTCGAGTGCCCGCCCAACCTCCTCCATGTCGCTGAACGAGCGGGCCGCCTCGAGCACCAGGTGATCGTCGAGCGGCCGCAGACCGTCGGTCAGCGCCTGCGACAGGCCCTTCGGGTCGAGATTCTTCGCCAGCTGCGGCCGCCGCAGCGTCAGGATCAGGGTGATCAGCTGGTCGTAGCGCTGCGCGCCGAGTCCGAACAGGCGCGCGTCGATCGCGGCCCGGTAGTCGACCGGCCGGTCGCAGATGGCGTCGCCGCCGATCTGCTCGGCGAGCTGCTTCTTGGTCACCGGCTGGTCGCCGGAACCGAGCAGCGAGAAGTCCACACCGACCCGGCCGTCGGCGACGAAGTGCCAGCGGGTCACCTTGTCGTTCTGCCTGCTCGCCCGCATTCCGATGCCGACGGTGACCGCCTCCGGATCGTCCGCGCTGCCGCGGGCGAACTCCATCCACACGTACGCGTGCACGCTGTCGTCGCCGCGGTAGAGCAGGTTGGACTTCATCGTCCGTTCCTCGCCCGCGAACGGGTTCAGCCGGCGCGGCTCGATCCGGCCGTCGAGGACGAACGGGAACAGGACCTCGAGCGCCTTCGTCTTGCCGGAGCCGTTCGGGCCGCGCAGCACGAGGCGCCCGTCCGCGAACGAGAACTCCTGGTCCCGGTAGTCCCACAGGTTGACGATCCCCGCGCGGGTCGGTCGAAAACGAGCACTTGCCATGCGAAGTCAGCCTCTACTTCTCGTGTTCGGGAACAGCAGCGGGAACGGGGGCGGTCAGCAGGTCCGGTTCGGCGGCGCGTTCGCGGACGGTGACGACGACGCCGCGGTAGCGGGCCAGCGCCGGGAGCACCAGCACGCCGCCGTCGACTCGCCGCAGCAGCCGCTGCCCGTCGAGAAGATCCACCGCCCGCCGGCGCAACCCGTCGGTGTCGGCCTGCCACTGCGCCGCAAACGTCCGTCCGAACCGCTCCACCAGGTCCGCGACGGTCGCCGCGATCCAGCTGTCCTCGACGAACGGGTACAGCGGCGGCGGTGCGGCCGGGATGCCGGCGACGTCGTCCGGTGCGTCGGGAGCGTCGACGAGCTCGAGCAGCACGCTCGCCTGCGGGATCGCCGCATCGAGCTGACCGACCAGATCGGCGGTGCGACCGGCGGGCAGCGGCAGCCGCACCGGCTCGGGGGCGTCGGGGTCCAGGACACGGTCGGCGATCTCCCCGGCGAGCAGCAGGGCCACCTGCGCGATCGTCCCCGTGCCCGGGAACCGGACATCGGACAGCCGCCCCGACGGGTCGATCAGGGCGATGCCCTCCGCGCGTCGTTCGGCCACCAACCCGGTCAGCAGTTCGACGTCGGCGGCGGTGCGGGGCAGGGCGAGCTGGAGCCGTTCGCCGTCGTCGAGTTCGTCGGCGTAGACGACCGGCTGCTGCACCAGCGCCCGGCGCACCCGGCGCGCGGTCTCGCGGGCCGCGGACTCCTCGGTCGGGGCCGCCAGCAGGGCCCGCACCGTCGACAGGTGCTGCAACGCCCGCGGCGGCCGGAACAGTGCGATCACCACCGACCGGTCGATGTCGTAGAGCGCTTCTCCCGCTTCGGGATTCGATGCCCAGCCGAGCGCGTCGCCGTCGGCGAGGGTGATCGCGCCGCGGGCGGCGAGCCAGCCCACGGCGTCGACGAACGCGTCCCGGTCGGCGGCGCGGTCCGTCGACAGCTCGACCGACGGCACCTGGGACGCCTCGGCGGCGACGTGCTCGGCGAGCTCCGACAGGGTCACCTGGCTGCCGGTGCGGCCGAGCGCCGCGAGGGCCAACGCGAGGTAGGCGTACCGGCGGCGGTCGAAGGCGCGGTCGCCGGCGGTGCGGGCCGGTGCGGTCGGGTCCAGCCGGTCGGCGGCGGTGAACAGGCGGGCCGTCGTCTCGGTGACCTCGAGCCGGTACCCGAACAGCTCGAGCAGGTCGTCGCGCAGTTCGGTGGCCCAGCGGCGCAGCAGCGGCAGCGCGAGCGCATCCGGATACGTCGCCGTGACGAGATGGTTGGCCAGAACGACCCGGGCCGCACGCTGATAGGACTCCAGCAACAGCGGCGAGATCTCCCGTGCCCTCACTGCACGCTCACCCGCAACCGGTCCAGGTGCAGCCGCCCACGCACCGTCTGCACGGTGGTCGACTCGTCGTTCGGCTCCAGCGTCAACCGGACCCCGTTCTCCGATCCGGTGGATCCGCGGACGGTGCCGCTGACCGCGACGCGGGCGGTCAGCGCGGCGGTGAGCAGGCCGAGCAGCACCTCGGTCTCCTGCTCGTCGAGGACACGGTCGTATGCGCCACCCGCGGCCAGGGACCGGGCGGCCTCGGCGCGGGCCCGTTGCGCGGCCAGCTGGACGTCCCGCAGACGGCGGATACTCGCGTCGTTGCGCTGCACCCGGCTCGGTGCCCCGACCGCCGCATTGCGGCCCGTCTCGGCGAGGGTGCGGGAGATCTCGACCGGCGGTGCGTCCCACCAGGACCGCGAGTCCGGGATGATGTCGGCGTCCGGGTGCACCATCGACAGGTGCCGTGGCCGGCCGAGGTCGAACACCGCCTGGAACAGTGCGTGCGCGGCGTCCTCGGTGGGGGCGGCGGCGAACCAGCCGGCGAGGTGCCGCAGCTGGCTCTCCCGGCTGACTCCGCCGCGCCGGGTCTCGGTGACGCGGCGCAACAGCGAGAGCACCGCCGCGATCGCGCTCATCGTGCCCTCCCGCAGCCGCTCGGACTCGCTCACGCCGTCGGCCGCGACGAACCACTGCGTCAGGCCCGCCCACCGCGACGTCCAGTCCGCCTCCCGCTCCTCGAGGGTCAGGAACACCCGCTCGTCGCTGGCCGCGGCGCGGGCCAGCAGCCGTGGCACGCCGGTCTCCTCGACCGCGGCGATCGCCGCCGCCAGTTTCGGTGCGTACCTGGCGAGGTCGGAGCTGAACTCCCGCATGTGCGTCAGCAGCGCGTCCTTGTGCGCCAGGAACGCCTCGGGGGTGATCTCGGTGGTGCGGACCAGGTCTCCGAGCGTCAGGTAGAAGCGGGCGGCCCGCGTCGCCATGTCGGACAGGGTGTCGTCCAGCCTGCGCAGCTTGCGGTAGATCAGGTCGCCGTCGGCGGCCCGGTTCGCGTCCGCGAGCTCGTGCAGGTCCGCGAGCAGGTCGGGCAGGGCCAGCCGGGACAGCGCGGCGTCGTCGAGGCGGGCGGCGAGCACGTCCTCGACCGCGCGGAACGCCTGGTACCCGAGGCGGCTGAACTGGTAGACGAAGTGCCGGTTGCGGTACTCGGCGAGCGTCGCGGCCCGGGACCCGTCGTAGCTGCGTTCGAGCACGCCCCACTCGTGCAGCTGGTCGAGCAGGGGCGTGATCTCGGCGGCCGTCAGCGCGCGCTGCCCGATCCGGTCGAGAATCTGCGCGACGTCACCGGCGTGCAGCAGCACGACGTAGTTCGCCCGGGCGTCGTCGAAGGCGCGCAGGACCCCCAGGTAGTCGGTGCGCTTCTCCGCCGTCGCGAACGAGAAGAGCCGCAAACGGTCGGCCGCGCCGACGTCGTCGGCATCACCGCGGTGGGCCGCGTCGGCGTTGCCGTCGGGAATCGGACCGGAATCGTGCACCGTGACAGGGTAGGGGAGCCGGGCCCGGCAGCCCAGCCGACCTGCCGGTGGCAGGCCGTCGGGCGTCGCCGAGCCGCGGGGCGCAGGAATGCGTCGGGCGAGGTCCGGATGGACCTCGCCCGACGGGTGCGGCGTTCGGAACCGGGATCAGAGCGGAACGGGCCTGCCGTAGGTCATCACGATGTCGCCGCTGGCCATTTCGACCCTGGCGTAGGGGCGGAGGGTGACCTGCCCGATCGCGCCGGAGACGCTGCCGTGGACGCCGGCCACGCGGATCGTCGCGGCCGGACCGTCGAACGCCTTGCCGTCGACGATCGGGACGTCGGTGATCCCGCCGGGTTGCAGGTCGAACGTGAAGTTCTGCTGCGGGATGATGTCGCCGAGCAGCTCGGCGCGGTTGCCCGCGACGACGCCGACGGTGACCGGGGGCGGCGCCAGGCCGAGGGCGAGCGCGTTGGTGCCCTCGAGCTCGAAGCCCAGGCGCGGCGTGTTCAGCTGGATCGTGGCGCCGGTCAGCGCGATCGGGTACCCGAGTTGGTACCCGAAGGTCAGCTTGGTGCCGGTGGCGCCCGCCGCGCCGGGGCCGTCGATCCTGACCGCGGCGTAGCCGTCGTGGAAGAACTCGCGGCTGAGCGGGGAGCTGTCGAGCGGCGGCACGGGGGTGATGACCGTGTCGCCCTGGGACACCTCGACGCGGTCGCCGGCGGCGTCGATCAGGCTGTTGGCGTTGTCGACCCCGGCCGCGGCACTCCCGGTGCCGAGGGCCAGTCCCACGGCCACCACTCCCG
The DNA here is from genome assembly GCF_039540555.1 of Rhodococcus olei. Lineage (NCBI taxonomy): Bacteria > Bacillati > Actinomycetota > Actinomycetes > Mycobacteriales > Nocardiaceae > Rhodococcus > Rhodococcus olei. The sequence continues at coordinate 116,823 of NZ_BAABFB010000023.1, forward strand.
CGGCAGCCGTGGCGCGGGTGACGGCCCGGCGAATCCGACGTTCCCTGCGAATCTCCATATGTCATCCCATCCGTTCGGTGACTGCCCGAGCAACGGTGGCGCTCGCGGTCACGAGATCACACGACGATCCCCGATCCGGGGCCGACGCTACTCGATACTCCTTGCGCCCGCAGGGATCTCGCGCCCGGTGTCGTGGCGCCTGGTCCCGGATCGGTTCGCGGCCGCCGCTACACCACGACAGGCTTGCCGTAGGTCATGACGATGTCACCACCGGAGGTCTCCACCCTTGCGTACGGGCGGACGGTGACCTGGCCGATTGCGCCGGAGACGCTGCCGTGGATGCCGGCGATCCGGAGCAGCGCGCCGGGGCCGTCGAACGTCTTGCCGTCGACGATCGGGACGTCGGTGATCCCGCCGGGTTGCAGGTCGAACGTGAAGTTCTGCTGCGGGATGATGTCGCCGAGCAGCTCGCCACGGTTGGCGGTGGTCACGCCGACGGAGACGGGAGGCGGCGCCAGGCCGAGGACGAGGGCGTTGGCACCCTCGAGCTCGAAGCCCAGGCGCGGAGTGTTGAGCTGGATCGTGGCGCCGGTGAGCGCGATCGGGTACCCGATCTGGTAGCCGAAGGTCAGCTTGGTGCCGGTGGCGCCCGCGGCGCCGGGACCGTCGATCCTGACCGCGGCGTAGCCGTCGTGGAAGAACTCGCGACTGAGTGGTGAGCTGTCCAGCGGTGGCACGATGTTGAAGACCGTGTCGCCCTGGGACACCTCGACGCGGTCTCCGGACGAGTCGATCAGGCTGCTGGCGTTGTCGACCCCGGCCGCGGCGCTTCCGGTGCCGAGGGCTATTCCGACGGCCACCACGCCTGCGGCGGCCGCAGCCCGCGTGACACCCCGGCGAATCCGACGTTCCCTGCGAATCTCCATGGTGAAATCCTCATTCGTTCGGTCGACGTCACCAGCGTGTGGTCGCACGTGGTCACGAGTGCAACGACGGGCCTGCTTTACACCACATAGACGCTAATGGATGGACCCGGTTCATGCGAGGATTTCCGGTCCCGTCACGCCCGGGATCGGTTCGCGGTCTCCCACGCCCGGTCGTACCGGTTGCCACCCGGACGCGTGGTGTCCTTGCTGCGGTAGACGACGTACGGTCGGCCGAGATAGCCGAGCGGGGCACTGAACACGTGCACCAGCCGGGTGTACGGCCAGATCGCCAGCAACGCAAGCACGGTCAGTCCGTGCAGCTGGAAGCTCCACGGCACACCCACCATCAGCTCGGGCTGCGGGCTCAGCGAGAACAGGCTGCGGAACCACGGGGACACGGTCGACCGGTAGTCGTAGTCGCCGAGGATCAGGTTCTCGCCGAGCGTGTTGTACATGCCCGTCGCGATCACGGCGACGAACAGCACGTACATGATCTTGTCGCTGGTGCTGCTGGCCTTGCGCACGCTGGGCACACTGATCCTGCGGTACACGAGAATCGACAGCCCGACCACGGTCGCCACGCCGGCCGGGACACCCATACCGATCGCAGCCAGGTGATAGGTGTGGTCGGAGATCCCCACGGCCTCGGTCCACGCGGCCGGGATCAACACGCCGCCGACGTGACCGGCGAGGACCGCGAGAATGCCGAAGTGGAACAGCGGGCTGCCCAGGCGCAGCAGCCGCGACTCGTACATCTGCGACGAGCGGGTGGTCCAGCCGAACTGGTCCTTGCGGTACCGCCACACGTGCCCGACCGCGAACGAGGTCAGGGCGATGTAGGGGAGGGTCAGCCACAGCAGCGTGCTCACCGGGCAACTCCGATCGGGGGATGGTCGTCGACGTGCGGGTGCAGGGCGGGGTCGAGTGCGTAGGTGTCCAGTCCCACGGTGTCTTCCGGCGGACCCTCGGCGGCCAGCTTCACGACCTGAGCGCGGTCGTCGGTGTCGAGGTCGGGCAGGGTCGCGCACACCGCGTCGAGCACGCCGGCGTACTCGGAGCCGCCGTCGTGCAGGGACAGGCGCAGCACCTCGATCACGGCGCGGTGCGTGGTGAGCAGCCGCCACCCGCGCGCCGGGTCGGTGGTGGCGGCGAACTCCAGCACCACCGGCAGGAAATCCGGGAGTTCGTGGTCGCCGAGTTCGAGCCCCGCGTTGCGGTACGCGGTCTTGAAGCGCAGCAACGCCATTCCGCGGTTGCGGGTGTCGCCGTACGCGTAGTACGACAGGTGCAGGCTGGACCGGCGCCGCAGGTCGAACGTCTCCACGTAGCGGGCCGCCAGCGCGATCGGGTCCTGTTCGCGCAGGTGGTCCAGGCACGCGAGCAGAGCCGCCCCGGCCGGGCCGGGGATGTCCGCGGCGGCGGCGCGCAGGTCGCCGAGCATGCCGAGCGTCTCCGGGTGCGGATAGTCCAGGACCAACGCCGCGATCCGCCAGACCAGGCGCTGCTGACGCTCGGTCAACGACTCGGCAGCGGGCCGGGCCCGGCGCGGGCGGCGCAATCCGAGCACGGCCATCAGGACTCCTCCCGGGATCCGGCCGGGACCAGACCCTCGGTGGCCCTGCCGTCCCAGTTCAGCAGGTTGATCCGGCCGGCCTTGTTCTCCGGTGCCGCGCTGTTCGCGTCCCCACCGACGAGGTGGAACTTGTCGGCGACCACGTCGAACGCCGTCATACCCGGGCCGTTCCCATCGGGCCCTCCCATACCCGGGCCGCCGTCGTCGTCGAGGCTGCAGCCGGTGGCCAGCGCGTCGAGCCGGTGCGCGTCGGAACCGGCGCCGGTCGGGATCACGTACCGGTCCTCGTATTTCGCCAGCGCGAGCAGCCGGTACATCGCGGTCAGCTCGTCCGGGGTGAGCCGGACCGCGGCCGCGACCTCGGGCCGGATCGGCTCGCCGAGGTTGACCTGCCGCATGTGGGCGCGCATCGCGGCGAGGCGCTGCAACGAGGCCCGCACCGGGCCGACCTCGCCGGCGGTGAACAGTTCCGCCAGGTACTCGACCGGAATACGCAGCGCGTCGATCGCGCCGAACAGGTTGTCGGCGGACTCGCCGTCGTGCCCGGTGTCCGACAGCGCCTCGACCATCGGCGAGAGCGGCGGGATGTACCAGACCATCGGCATCGTCCGGTACTCCGGATGCAGCGGCAGCGCCACCTGGTAGTCGACGATCAGCTTGTAGACGGGCGAATTCTGCGCGGCCTCGATGAATTCGGCGGAGATGCCGGCTCGCTCGGCCTCCGCGACCACGCGCGGGTCGTGCGGATTGAGGAACACCCCCAGCTGCGACGGGTACAGATCCTTCTCGTCGGTGACCGACGCGGCCTCCAGCACGGCGTCGGCGTCGTAGAGCATCACGCCGATGTAGCGCAGCCGGCCCACGCAGGTTTCCGAGCAGATGGTCGGGATGCCGACCTCGATCCGCGGGTAGCAGAACGTGCACTTCTCGGCCTTGCCGGTCTTGTGGTTGAAGTAGATCTTCTTGTACGGGCAGCCGGTGACGCACTGCCGCCAGCCGCGGCAGCGGTCCTGGTCGACGAGCACGATGCCGTCCTCGGAGCGCTTGTAGATCGCACCGGACGGGCACGAGGCCGCGCACGCGGGGTTGAGGCAGTGCTCGCAGATCCGCGGCAGGTAGAACATGAACGTCTGCTCGAACTCGAGCCGGACCTTGTCGGAGACCTTGGCCAGCAGCGGGTCCCGGCCCACCTGGTCCGGGCCGGAGCCCAGGTCGTCGTCCCAGTTCGCGCCCCAGGTGACCTTGGTGTCCTGGCCGGTGATCAGGGACTTCGGTCGCGCGACCGGTGTGGTGTCCATCGGCGCCGCCGCGAGCAGGTTGTCGTAGTCGTACGTCCAGGGCTCGTAGTAGTCGGTGATCGTCGGCAGGTCCGGGTTCGCGAAGATGTTCAGCAGTCGCTTGACGCGCGAGCCCGACTTCAGGGTCAGCGCGCCGCGCCGGTTCAGCGTCCAGCCGCCCTTCCACCGCTCCTGATCCTGGTACTGCCGCGGATAGCCCTGGCCGGGACGGGTTTCCACGTTGTTGAACCAGGCGTACTCGACGCCGCCGCGGTTGGTCCACGCCTGCTTGCAGGTGACGCTGCAGGTGTGGCAGCCGATGCACTTGTCCAGGTTCATCACCATGGCCAGCTGCGCCATGACTCTCATGTCAGTACGTCACTTCCTGGTCGCGGCGGCGGATCGTGGTGACCTCGTCGCGCTGGTTTCCGGTGGGGCCGTGGTAGTTCAGGGCGAAGGACTGCTGCGCGTAGCCACCGATCAGGTGCGACGGCTTGATCATCACGCGGGTCAGCGCGTTGTGGATGCCGCCGCGCTTGCCGGTGCGTTCGGTGCGCGGCACGTCCACCGCCCGGTCCTGGGCGTGGTACATGAACACCGTTCCCTCGGGCATCCGGTGGCTGACGATCGCGCGGGCCACGACGATGCCGTTGCGGTTGGTCGCCTCGATCCAGTCGTTGTCCGCCACACCGATCTTCGCGGCGTCCACGTCGGACATCCAGATCGTCTGGCCGCCCCGGGACAGGGTGAGCATGTGCAGGTTGTCCTGGTACGCGGAGTGGATCGACCACTTGCTGTGCGGGGTGAGGTAGCGGACCGTGACGCTTCCGCCGACGCCGTTGCCGTGCGTCTCGCCGACCGCCGGCTCGGCGAACAACGCGGTCATGTCCAGCGGCGGCCGGAAGATCGGCAGCTGCTCGCCGAGTTCGGCCATCCAGTCGTGGTCGAGGTAGAAGTGCTGCCTGCCGGTCAGGGTGTGCCACGGCTTGAGGCGTTCGGTGTTGATCGTGAACGGCGAGTAGCGGCGGCCGCCGGTCTCGCTGCCCGACCACTCCGGCGACGTGATCACCGGCACCGGACGGGCCTGGGTGTCGGAGAACCGGATCCGGGTGCCCTCGTTCTCCGCGGCCAGGTCCACGAGAGGGGTCCCGGTGCGTTCCTGCAGGTGCTCGAAACCCTGGGTGGCCAGGCGGCCGTTGGTGGTGCCGGACAGCGCGAGGATCGCTTCGGCGGCGTGCCGGTCCTTCGCCAGGGACGGTCGCCCCGCCGCGGCTCCCGACGGCACGGTGCCGTTGACGGCCCGGAGGTAGTCGACCTCCTCGGTCGGGTGCGTGGTCACCCCCTTCGTGGTCAGCCCGAGCTCCTCGACCAGCGGTCCGAGCGCGCCCATCTTCTCCGCGATGGTCGTGTAGTCCCGCTCGACGACCACGAGCTTCGGCATCGTCTTGCCCGGGATCGGTTCGCACTCGCCGCGCTTCCAGTCCAGGACCGTGCCGCCGGGTTGGGCGGTCGCGTCCGCGGTGTCGTGCATCAGTGGCACGGCGACGATGTCGCGCCGGGTGCCGAGGTGTTTCTCCGCGAGCCAGCTGAACCCGCGGGCGATCCGGTGGAACGCCTCGAAGTCGGTCTTCGACTCCCACGGCGGGGAGATCGCCGGCGAGAAGGCGTGCACGAACGGGTGCATGTCGGTGGAGGAGAGGTCGTGCTTCTCGTACCAGGTCGCCGCCGGCAGCACCACGTCCGAGAACAGGGTGGTGCTGGTCATCCGGAAGTCCAGCGTGGTCAGCAGATCCAGCTTCCCGGCCGGTGCCTCGTCCCGCCAGACCAGGTCCTGCGGCCGCACCCCGGTCGCGTCCGAGGCGCGCAGGTTCGACCCGGCCCCGAGCAGGTGCTCGAGGAAGTACTCGTTGCCCTTCGCGGACGAGCCGAGCAGGTTCGAACGCCACACGATCAGCGTGCGCGGGAAGTTCTCCGGGGCGTCCGGGTCCTCGACCGCGAACTGCAGGTGCCCGGTCTTCAGGCCGTCGACGACGTGGTCGGCCGCGTCCTTCCCGAGCCGATCCGCCTCGTCGGCCAGGTCGAGCGGATTGCGGTTGAACGTCGGGTAACTCGGCATCCAGCCGAGCCGGGTGGCGAGAGCGATGTTGTCGGCGGCGGTGCGGCCCGCGAACGCACCGTCGGCGAGCGGGGACGCCATCGCCTCCGAGGTGAACGGGTCGTAGCGCCACTGATCGGTGGCCAGGTACCAGAACACGGTGCCCTGCATCTGCCGGGCGGGCCGCACCCAGTCGGAACCGAATGCCAGTGTCGCCCAGCCGGTCACGGGCCGGCACTTCTCCTGGCCGACGTAGTGCGCCCAGCCGCCGCCGTTGACGCCCTGGCAGCCGGTGAGCAGCGTCAGGGTCAGGAACGACCGGTAGATCTGGTCGGAGTGGAACCAGTGGTTGGTGCCTGCGCCCATCAGGATCATCGAGCGGCCGCCGGACCGGTCGGCGTTGTCGGCGAACTCGCGCGCGACCCGGGCCGCGGCGGCGGCAGGCACCCCGGTGACGGCCTCCTGCCACGCCGGGGTGTACGGCTCGTCGGCGTCGTCGTAGCCGGACGGCCAGGTGCCGGGCAGCCCGTCGCGCGCGACCCCGTACTGCGCGAGCATCAGGTCGTACACCGTGGTGACGAGCCGGCCGGCGACGGTGCGGACCGGGACCCCGCGGCGCAGCACACCGGGTGTGTCGGTGTCGTACCGCGGCAGGTCCACCACCACCGCGTGGGCACCGCCGTGAAGGCTCAGTTGCGGGTCGACGCCACCGAGGTCGAGGTTCCACTTCCCCTTGCCGGACTCGGTGAACCGGTCGCCGAGCGAGCCGTTCGGGACGACCGGCTGACCGGTCGCGGCGTCGAGCAGGACCGGTTTGAACTCGGCGCCCTCGTCGGTCCTGCCGAGGTCGGCGGCGGTGACGAACTTCCCCGGGACGTAGGCGTCGCCGCGCTCGGTGAGGGTCACGAGGTACGGCAGGTCCGTGAACTTCTTCACGTAGTCGAGGAACCGCGGAACCTGCTTGCGGACGAAGAACTCCGTGAGGATCACGTGGCCCATCGCCATCGCGAGCGCACCGTCGGTGCCGGGGCGGGCCGGCAGCCACTGGTCGGCGAACTTGGTGTTGTCGGCGTAGTCGGGGGAGACCACGACCACCTTCTGACCGCGGTAGCGGGCCTCGGTCATGTAGTGCGCGTCCGGCGTCCGGGTGACCGGAACGTTCGACCCCCACATGATCAGGTAGCCCGCGTCGAACCAGTCCGCGGACTCGGGCACGTCGGTCTGATCGCCGAACACCTGGGGCGACGCCTCGGGCAGGTCCGCGTACCAGTCGTAGAACGAGAGCATCGCCCCGCCGAGGAGAGAGACGAACCGCGCGCCGATCGCGTGGCTGACCATCGACATCGCCGGGATCGGCGAGAACCCGGCGACCCGGTCCGGCCCGTAGCGCTTGATAGTGTGGACGTGCGCGGCCGCGACGATCTCCGCGGCCTCCCACCACTCGGCCCGAACGAACCCGCCCTTGCCGCGTGCGGCCTTGTAGCGAGCGGACTTCTCGGGGTCTTCGGTGATGTCCGCCCAGGCCAGCACCGGATCCTTCAGCCGAGCCTTGGCGTCTCGGTACATCTCGAGCAGCACCCCGCGCACGTACGGGTACCGCACCCGCGACGGCGAATACGTGTACCAGGAGAACGACGCCCCCCGCGGGCACCCGCGCGGCTCGTACTCCGGCTTGTCGGGTCCGATCGACGGGTAGTCGGTCTGCTGCGCCTCCCAGGTGATCACGCCGTCCTTGACGTAGATCTTCCACGAGCACGACCCGGTGCAGTTCACGCCGTGCGTCGACCGCACCACCTTGTCGTAGGAAATCCGGTCCCGGTAGAAGTCGTCGGAGGTGCGGCCACCGATCTGATGCAGGGTGCGCAGGTCGGCGGACGCCTCGCCGCGCTGGAAGTGCTTGCCGAACCGCAGGAGTGCATCCGCGTCCGGTCCGCCGGTGGTCTGGGACATGTGTACCTCTCGAAAGGAAAAGTGCGACAACGGGAGTCGGGGGTGTCAGATCCGGACGACCACCGCACCGTCCCGGATCGCTGCCGGGTAGACCCGCACCGGGGCGACGGACTCGGTGGTGCATGTCCCGGTGTCGAACCGGAAGGCGTACTGGTGCAGCGGGCACACCACGGCGGCGCCGTCGATCTGGCCGTCGGCGAGCGGGCCGGCCCGGTGCGGGCACACGGCGTCCGTCGCGCGCACCGTGCCGTCGGGGAGCAGGAACACCGCGATCTGCCTGCCGTCGACGACGTACGTGCGACCCTCGCCGGGCGTCAGGTCGGTGAGGCTTCCGACCGTCACCTGCCCGTCCACCAGCGCGGTCATCGGACCGGGACCTGAGGGAGCGGCAGCAGCGGGAGCGCCGGCGCGAACTGGGCCGGCGACTTCGGGGCGCTGCGTTCGCGCCACGGGTCGCGGTACCCGGCGACCGCGGTCGCCATTCGCTCGTCCAGTCCGGCCACGATGCCCTCCTCGTCTCGAATCAACAACGCCTGCAACCGCTCCAGGCCGACCCTCGGCACCCAGTCGTAGGTGCGTTCGAGCCACTTCGCGTCCTCGCGGTAGTGCTGGATGAACCGGCCCGCCAGTTCGACCACGGCGGCGGCCGAGTCGACGGTGGCGAGCAGGTCGCCCTTGCGGATGTGCGCACCGGCGGCGCCGCCGACGTACACCTCCCAGCGGCCGTCGCCGACCGCGACGACCCCGAGGTCCTTGCACAGTGCCTCCGAGCAGTTGCGGGGGCAGCCGGCGACCGCGAGCTTGAGCTTCGCGGGGGTCTCGAGACCCTGGAACCGCTCCTCGAGCGCGATGCCGAGGCTCGTGGAGTCCCCGAGGCCGAAGCGGCAGAAGTCGCTGCCGACGCAGGTTTTCACGGTCCGCATGCTCTTGCCGTAGGCGTACCCGGACGGCATGTCCAGATCACCCCACACCTTCGGCAGGTCCTCCTTCCTGACGCCGAGCAGGTCGATGCGCTGGCCGCCGGTGACCTTGACCAGCGGCACCGCGTACTTGTCGGCGACGTCCGCGATCCGGCGCAGCTGGTCCGGGGTGGTGACCCCACCCCTCATCTGCGGGACGACCGAGAACGTGCCGTCCCGCTGGATGTTCGCGTGCACCCGGTCGTTGATGAACAACGCGCCACGCTCGTCGACCCAGTCCGGCCCCCAGACCGTCCGCAGCAGCGACGCCAGCGGCATCTTCGCGGTCGCGTCCTCGCGGCCGCCCTCGGCCAGCGCGGCGAACACCTGGGACACCGCGCGCAGGTCCCGCTCGCGGATTGCGGCGATCAGTTCCGCCTTGGTCATCGGGATGCACGGGACGTACCAGTCGGCGGCCGGGTCCGCGGCCAGGTCGCCGCGGGCCGCAGCCGCGACGACGTCGGCGACGAGGGACTTGCACGAGCCGCAGCCCTTGCCCGCGCGGGTCTTCGCGCACACCTCGGTCAGCGTCCGGGCGCCCGCGTGGACGCACGCGACCAGGTCGCCCTTGGTGACGCCGTTGCAGTTGCACACCTGGGTGTCCTCGGGCAGGTCCGCCGCGGATGCGGTCTCGCCGACGCCGGCGAGGTCGAACAGCAGGGAAAGCCGGTCCTCGGGCAGGTCCACCCGGCCCTCGAACACCTGGGTCAGCAGCGGGGCCTTCCCGGTCTCGCCCATCAGCGTCGCACCGATCAGCCTGCCCGCTCGGACGACGACGTTCTTGTAGACGCCGGTGCGGGAGTCGTAGAACTGGACGAACTCGTCCCCGTCCTGCTCCGGCCCCTTGACGCCCATCGCCGCGACGTCGAGTCCGGCCACCTTCAGTTTCGTCGTCGAACTCGAACCGCTGTACGCGGCAGCGGGATTCGCGCCGGTGAGGTGCTCGGCGAGGACCACGGCCTGTTCCCACACCGGCGCGACCAGACCGTAGAGCTCGCCGCGGTGCTGCGCGCACTCGCCGACCGCGTACACCGAACCCTCGTCCTCGCAGCGCATCTGGTCGTCGACGACGATGCCGCGCTCGACGACGAGCCCGCCGGCGCGGGCCAGCTCGGTGTTCGGCCGGATCCCGGCGGTGACCACCACCATGTCCGCAGGCAGGCTGGTGCCGTCGGTGAACGCCACCCCGGTGACGGCGCCACGGTCGTCGCGCAGCACCGCGGTCGTGCGCATTGCGGTGTGCACCCCGACGCCGAGGGCCTCGATCTTCGCCCGCAGCACCTGCCCGCCGCGCTCGTCGAGTTGCTGGTTCATCAGGTGCCCGGGCGAGTGCACGACGTCGACCGTCAGGCCCTGCGTGCGGAGTCCGTACGCGGCCTCGAGGCCGAGCAGGCCGCCGCCGATCACGACGGCGGTGACCCCGTCGCGCGACTGCGCCAACTGCAGCATCCCGTTGGTGTCGGCGATCGTCCGGAACCCGAACACGCCGCGGCCGAGCCGGCCGTCGGGCTCGCGCAGGCCGTCCATGTTCGGGAAGAAGGTGTTCGAGCCGGTCGCGACGACGAGGATGTCGTAGCCGACGACACGCTCGCTCTCGCAGGTGACGGTCTTGGCGAACCGGTCCAGCCGCACGGCCCGGTCCCCGACGTGCAGCGTGACGCCGTTCTCCCGGTACCAGCTCATCGGGTTGAGGATGATGTCCTCGTCGTCCGTCCGCGCCGCGCCGGCGAGGACGTGGGAGAGCATGATCCGGTTGTAGTTGCCGTACGGCTCGTCGCCGATCATCGTGATGTCGAACATGTCCCGGCCGCCGCGGGCGAGGATCTCCTCGACCGTTCGGGCGCCGGCCATGCCGTTGCCGATCACCAGCAGCCGCTTCCTCGCCCCACCTGTCGTCGCCATGCGCCTCAGGGTGCTGCCGACCGGTGACGCGGTGGCTGCAGGGACGTTACGCCCGAATCAGGAAGTACTCACGACGTGACCGGCCCGGATGTCAGGGATCGTTCACACACGAGGCGGGCCGCGGCCTCGCACCGGTTCTCAGCCGAATCGCGCCGCGATGGCGTCCGCGATCGCCTCGGGCGCGTCCTCCTGGATGTAGTGCCCGGCCGTCGGCAGTTCGACCACCACGTGGTCTGGGAAGGCCGACTTCATGCGGGGCAGCATGCCGGGCCTGAACGCCGGGTCCTTCATCCCCCACACGAACAGCGCCGGTTTGGCGCCGAGCCGGGCCGGGACCTCGGCCGCGAGCCGTTCCAGCAGGGGCGTCGCGGCGAGGATCTGCCGCGGCATCTCGGCAACGCCGAGGCGGAGGCCCGGTGCCGGCTGGACCTGCCGGTAGTGGTCCATCACCCGGGGCCCGAGCGGGCGTGCGGCGCCGCGCGGCAGGATCCGCTCGACGAAGAAGTTCTTCTCGACGATCGCGTGCTGCAGCCATCGGCTGGACATCACGCGGCTGAAGGTCTTCATCGTCATGCTGTCCGCCGGCCAGAACCACGTGTTGCCGAGCACGACGCCGCGGACCCGGTCGGCGCGGTCGACGTCGACCGCCATGCTGACGGGCCCACCCCAGTCCTGGCCCATCGAGACGAACCCGTCGAGGTCGAGGTGGTCGACGAGCGCGCCGACCGCACGGGCGTGCTCGGCGATCGTGTAACCGAACCCGGCGGGCCGGTCCGAGAGCCCGAATCCGAGGTAGTCCATGGCGATACATCGGAACCGGTCGCGCAGCAGCGTCACGACGTGGCGGTACAGGAAGCTCCAGGTGGGGTTGCCGTGGCACAGCAGCAGCGGCGTCCCGGCGCCCTCGTCGACGTAGTGCATTCGGCCGGGTCCGGCGTCGAACCAGTGCGACTCGAACGGATACAGCGCCGGGTCCGGAGTGAACTCGATGGTCATCGGACCTCCCCGGGAAGGTGTCCGTCCAGGCTACTGCCGTGCGGGGTCGACGATCTGGTAGCGGGGGTCGACCATGTACGCGGGCCGGTGCCCGGACTGGCGCGCCTTGCCGGTCACCCTCAGGAGCTGCCCGGGGGTGAGATCGGTGCCGTGATTCGCGGTGAACTCGATCCGCAGGGTGCCCGTGCTGTCACCGAGTTCCACCGTCAGGGCGCGCGCACCGCGACGGGTGTTCTCGACGACCTCCTGCACCCGGCCCTCGACGGTCGCGCGTTGTCCGCCGATCAGAGCCCGGATCGCGATGATCGTGGCGGGCGCCTCGGGGTGCTCGTAGGCCTCGATCCGCGAGTCGTCCCGGCCCGCGATCCGGGTCTGGACCTGCTCGACGCGCCGGGTCACACGTTCCTCCCACAGGTCGGGGAACGCCTGCCGGATCTGGGACTGCACGTCGAACGGGACGATGGTGGCCGCGGCGTTCGGGACGCGGCTGATCGCGTGCGCGACGCGGTCCGCGGTGCGGTCGTGCAGGAGCCGGCCGAGGAACGGGGCGTAGCTGCGGCGCGGAAGCAGGACCGTGACGTGGCTGTTCGGGTTTCGTGCCAGCGATTCGAGCACCTCGTGCTGCGCCGCGTGCGGGACCCGGCGGTCGGGGCAGTCGATGATCTTGAGCGGCGTCTCGAGCCCGTAGTGGTCCCACCGGGCCCGGAGCCGCCGGGCGTGGTCCGCGTCGATCATGAAGTGCACCGCGATCAGCTGGTCGGCGCGCAGTCCCCGCCCGTACCGCAGTGCCTCGAGCACCGCCAGGTCCACCGAGCTGACGAGCACGAACACCTGGTGCCGCGCGTAGTTCACGGTGTCGGGACGGTCGGTGCGGAACTCCTCCAGGATCGCGGCCTCGGCGCGGTACTCCCGGTTCAGGCGCATCAGCACCACGACCAGGAGCGGGAACACCACCACGACCAGCCACGCGCCCTCGGTGAACTTCGCGACCGCGAAGATGCCGACGATGATCGTCGACGCCACTCCCGCGGACAGGTTGATCGCGAGCTTGTGGCGCCAGCCGGGCTCGCGGTGGGTCAGGTGGTGCCTGGTCATGCCGAAGCCGGCCATCGCGAACCCGGTGAACACGCCGATCGCGTAGAACGGCACCAGCGCGTTCACCGACGCGCCGGTGACGACCAGCAGCACCACCGACAGGACGGTCAGCACCACGATGCCGTTGGAGAACACGAGCCGGTGCCCACGTTTGGTCAGCTGCCGCGGCAGGAACCGGTCCTCGGCGACGAAATTCGCCAGCGCGGGGAACCCGTTGAAGCTGGTGTTCGCGCCGGTGAACAGGATCAGGGCCGTCGCGATCTGCACCAGTGCGTACGCCGCGGTACCGACCACACCGCCGCCGAACACCGCCCGCGCCACCTCGGACAGCACCGACGGGTACCCGCTCACGTACGGGGTCGCGTGCGTGACGTGCGCCAGGTAGGCCACCCCGGCCAGGAGCGTCGCCAGGATGCACGCGATCACCGTGAGCACCTTGCGCGCGTTGACACCCTCCGGCTTGCGGAAGGAGCCGACCGTGTTCGAGATCGCCTCGACGCCCGTCAACGAGGAACCGCCGTTCGCGAAGGCGCGCAGCAACACCAGCACCGTCGCACCCATCACCAGGCCGTTGCCCTGGTGGACCTGCACGGCGCCCGCGATGTTCTCCGAGTCGTACACCGGCAGCCCCCAGAACACCTCCCGGGCCACACCGACGACGATCATCAGCAGCAGCATCGCGACGAAGAAGTACGTCGGCACTGCGAACGGCCGGCCCGCCTCCCGCAGCCCGCGCAGGTTCGCGTAACACATCGCGACGACGATGCCGACCGTGATCTCGAGGTGGTAGGGGCCCAGTGCGGGCACCGCCGACACCACCGCCACCGTGCCGGCCGCCGTCTGCACCGCGACAGTCACCACGTAGTCGATCAGCAACGCCGCCGCGGCGATCTGGGCCACCCGGGGTCCGAAGTTGTCCCGCGCGACGATGTACGAGCCGCCCGCCCGCGTGTACGCCATCACCACCTGCCGGTACGACGCCGCCACGAGGATCAGGACGAGCAGGATCACCCCGGTGATCGGCAGCAGCAGCGCGAACGCGGCCAGGCCCGCGAACGGCAGCAGCTCGACCAGCACCTCCTCGGAGCCGTATGCGGTCGACGAGATGGAGTCCGCGGCCAGAACGCCGAGTGCCACCGGGTTGGACAGTCGCTCGCTGTGCAGCTGCTCGGTGATCAGAGGGCGGCCGAGGAACAGCCGCTTGAGTGCGTACCCGATCGTTTCGGGCGCACGCGGTCGCGTCACGGCCCCACCCTCCGAGGTCACCACCACGGTCCCTCACTCCGTTGCCGGTGCAGCAGGCAGACTGCCTGTGGCAGAGCGCGATTCATTGCCCCGATGAGCACACTAGGCCGGTCGCGGCGCCCCGGCCGTCAAGATCCCGCAAGGATTCGTCGGGGGGTGGGGCGTGCGCACAGCCGATGTCGTGCGATGCCCGCACCCGCGAGCTGATTCGACAGATGTCAATATAGACGGGTGTCGAAACAACCCGATCGCGACGACGATGTGTGCTGTTCACCCCTGGTGCGGGAACCGCCTGCCGAGAGCCGGGCGGGGGATCTCGCGCGGATGTTCAAGGCGCTCGGGGATCCGGTGCGTCTGCGGCTTCTGTCGCTGGTGGCATCCCACGCCGGTGGAGAGGCGTGCGTGTGCGACATCTCCGGTTCGTTCGACCTGTCGCAGCCGACGATCTCCCACCACCTGAAGGTGCTGCGTGATGCGGGTCTGGTGGACTGCGAACGTCGTGGAACGTGGGTGTACTACTGGGTTGTTCCCTCTGCCCTGCAGCAACTTTCGTCCGTTCTGGTGATCGAAGGCGGCCCGGCGGCAGTGCCTTCGACATGCGCGGAGGTGACGGCATGAGCGGGGTCACCACCACGACCGACCACCCGGCGGTCGTCGGGAAGCTCTCGACCCTCGACCGGTTCCTGCCGGTGTGGATCGGTGTCGCGATGGTCGTCGGCCTGCTGATGGGGCGAATGATCCCGGGGCTCGGTGACGTGCTGTCCGCGGTCGAGATCGACGGCATCTCGCTGCCGATCGCGCTCGGTCTGCTGATCATGATGTACCCGGTGCTGGCGAAGGTCCGCTACGACCGCCTCGACACGGTCACCGGCGACCGCAGGCTCCTGGCCGGGTCGCTGGTGCTGAACTGGATCGTCGGCCCGGCGCTGATGTTCGCGTTGGCGTGGATCTTCCTCGCGGATCTGCCCGAGTACCGGACCGGGCTGATCATCGTGGGTCTGGCCCGGTGCATCGCGATGGTGATCATCTGGAACGACCTCGCCTGCGGTGATCGGGAGGCCGCGGCCGTGCTGGTGGCGATCAACTCGGTGTTCCAGGTGCTGATGTTCGCCGCGCTGGGCTGGTTCTACCTCTCCGTGCTGCCGGGATGGTTGGGGCTCGAGCAGACCACGATCGACACCTCGCCGTGGCAGATCGCGAAGTCGGTGCTGATCTTCCTCGGCATCCCCCTGCTGGCCGGCTTTCTGACCCGCCGCTACGGCGAGAAGGCGAAGGGCCGCACCTGGTACGAGCAGACGTTCCTGCCCCGGATCGGGCCGTGGGCCCTGTACGGGCTGCTGTTCACGATCGTGATCCTGTTCGCACTCCAGGGCGACCGGATCACCTCGAACCCGATCGACGTCGTGCGGATCGCGATCCCGCTGCTCGCGTACTTCGCGATCATGTGGGGCGGCGGATATCTCCTGGGCGCCGTCCTGGGCCTCGGATACGAGCGCACGACCACCCTCGCGTTCACCGCGGCGGGCAACAACTTCGAACTCGCCATCGCCGTCGCGATCGCCACCTATGGCGCCGCCTCGGGTCAGGCTCTCGCCGGGGTGGTCGGCCCGCTGATCGAGGTCCCCGTCCTGGTCGGCCTGGTGTACGTCTCGCTAGCACTGCGTCCGCGCTTCGCCCGCCACGAGCCGCCTGCTGCACCGGCATCGAAGGAGTCCTGAATCAATGGCCACACCGAGCGTGTTGTTCGTCTGCGTCCACAACGCCGGCCGGTCCCAGATGGCCGCGGGGTTCCTCACCGCGCTCGCCGGCGACCGGATCGAGGTCCGCTCCGCAGGAAGCGCACCCGCCGACCAGGTGAACCCGGCCGCGGTCGCGGCGATGGCCGAGGTCGGAATCGACATCTCCGGCGAGAATCCGAAGGTCCTCACCGTCGACGCGGTGCGGGCATCGGACGTGGTGATCACGATGGGCTGCGGTGACACCTGCCCGATCTTCCCCGGTAAGAGCTACCGGGACTGGGTCCTCGACGACCCCGCCGGCCAGGGCGTCGACGCCGTCCGCCCGATTCGCGACGAGATCAGGACCAAGGTCGAAGCCCTGATCGCCGAGCTGACCACGAGTCCTCGTTCCTGACGCGGGTGTGGGGCCGCCCTTCCGGGCGGCCCCACACCCGTGTCGGCGTTCAGCAGCAGGACTTCTCGGCGTCCGCCCCTTCCGTCCCTGTCGGGGCTGCGGTTCCGCAGCACACGCCGCCGGCGACAGCGGTCGCGTCGTCGAGGTGCTGCGGGCTCGACCCGAACGTCTCCGAATCGGCGAGCACGGTGTAGACCTCCCACCTCTCTCCGGCCGGCCCGGTCACCCACACCTTGTCCTGAGTCGCGAAGCAACAGGTGGTGCCGATCTCCTCGTCGGTGAACAGGCCCTCGCCGGTCAGCCGGGCGATCTCCGCGTGCACCTTCTCGCTCGACTCGACCTCCACTCCGAGGTGGTTGATCGTGCCGCCCTTGCCCGGGTTCTCGAACAACACCAGCTTCAGCGGCGGCTCGGCGATGGCGAAGTTCGCATACCCGGGCTCGAGCTTCGCGGGCGCCGTGCCGAACAGCTTCGAGTAGAACGTGACCGCTTCCTGCAGGTCATCGACGTTGAGGGCGAGTTGTGCGCGTGACATGACCATCCACCTTTGCGATATATGTCGAAGTAGTTGCGCTCCAGCGTGCCACCTTTTCGACATAAGTCAAGAAACTTGGGTAGGGTTGACGCCATGCCCAAGGCACTCCCGGTGATCGACGTCTCTGCGCCGATCTGCTGCGCTCCGGTCTCCGCCGGACCGATGACCGACGCCGCCGCCCTCGAGGTCGCCCTGCGGCTCAAGGCGCTCGCCGACCCGGTCCGCATCAAACTGATGTCCATTCTGCTCACCGCCGCCGACGGCGCCGTGTGTACGTGCGACCTCGCCACCGGGGTCGACCTCGCCGAATCCACCGTCAGCCACCATCTCGGCCAACTCCGCAAGGCGGGCATGGTCGAGTCCGAACGTCGCGGCATGAACGTCCACCACCGGGCCCGGGTCGACGCACTCGACGCACTCCGGCTCGTCCTCGATCCGGACTGCTGCCGCTGAACCCTCCGATTGCGGGTCGCGGAACACAGGCGATCTGATGCGCACCGGGGATTCGGGCGAGTACTGATCGAAACCGACACCGGCTCAAAGCGCTTCGATGGAGGTTGGGTGGCAGGCCGTGTCGGTCGGCCGCCCCGGACGCCGCACGGCGTGGTGGTGGCCGGTGTCGGCGTCCTCAGGTGCCGTGTCGCTCCGGCCGCGGCATCAGCAGCGGGGTGGCCACCGCGAGCATCGCGGTGGGCAGCACGAACGCCGCGGTCGGGCTGGCGGCGTACAGGGGAGTCAGGGCGACCGGGGCGAGGGCCGCGCCGGCGAACCGCAGCGCCTGCACCACCGACACGGCGCCGCCCCGGTTCGCGCCCTCCGACGACAGGATCGCCGAATTGACGCCGACGAGCACGAACTGTCCCGCGACACCCGCCAGCGCCCACGCGACCGCGACCGCGCCGACGGTACCGAGGAACCCGGTCGCGGCGACCAGCGCGGCGCCGCCGACCGCGCCGGTGACGACCGCGGCGCGCGGGCCGTAACGGTCGATGGCCGAGCCGACCGGCCGGGCCGCGATCATCCCGGCCAGACCGAACCCGGTCAGCAGCAACCCCCGGCTCCCGGGATCGAGACCGAGCGCGTCCTCGGCGCGGAACGCGACCAGGAAGCTCAATCCGCCGAGTGCACCCCAGCCGAGCAGCGCCACCAACCCGACCCGCAGCACCGTCGGCTGCAGGGCGTCCCGCAACCGCGGCGGCGGGCCCGGCCGCGCGGGTCCCGGCGACGGTGGCAGGCCGATCGCGCCGAGTCCGAGCGCGACGACCGCGATCACCACGAACGCGAGCCGCCAGTTCACCTCCGCCGCGAAGCCTCCGACGAGCGGCGCGCTGGTCTGCCCGGCGGCCTGCAACGCCCCGAACAGGCCCAGCGCCCGGCCCAGACGCGCCTGCGGGGTGACCGCGGCCAGTGCGGCCAGCAGCAGTGGGGTGGTGAAGGCGTTGGCGCAGCCCTGCAGCACCCGGCCGAGCTGGAACACCGTGAACGTCGGTGCCAGGACCGACACCGTCGCCGCCGCGGCGTAGACGCCGTACGCGATCCGCACCGTCCGCAGGCCGCCCCACCGGGCGCCGTACGTGCCCGACACCAGCATCAGCGCCGCGAACGGCAGCAGGTACGCGGTCAGCGACGCCGCCGCCTCCGCGGTGCCGACACCGAGCGAGTCGCCGAGCTCGGGGAGCATCGAGGTGACCACGCCGCCGCCGAACGGGCCCAGGAACCCGCCGGCGTACAGCGCGCCGCGCTGCAGTCGGGAACGTGCAGGCACCGCTCTACAGACCGCCGAAACTGCCGGGACCCCGCCGGCGCAGGTAGCGCTCGAACTCGGCGGCGATCGCGTCGCCGTCGATCTTCGAGATCACCTCGGAGATGTCCACCTCGGCGTCGCCGCGCTCCTCGAGGGATCGGACGTACTCGGAGATCTCCTCGTCCTCGGCGGTCATCTCGGTGACGGACGTCTCCCAGTCCTCGGCCTGGGTGGGCAGCTCGCCCAGGGGAACCTCGACATCGAGCACGTCCTCGACGCGGCGCAGCAACGCGACGGTCGCCTTCGGGTTCGGCGGCTGGGACACGTAGTGCGGGATCGCCGCCCAGAACGAGATGGCCGGGACCCCGGCCTTGACGCACTCGTCCTGCAGGACCCCGGTGATACCGGTCGGCCCCTCGTACCGGGTCTGTTCGAGGTTGAAGTGCTGCGCCGACTCGGTGCTGTAGGCGGTGCCGGTGACCGGCACCGGGCGCGTGTGCGGGGTGTCGGCGAGCAGAGCGCCGAGGATCACGACGGTGGTGACCCCGAGTTCCTCGATGATCTCGATCAGGTCCTCGCAGAAGCTGCGCCAGCGCATGTTGGGTTCGATGCCGCGCAGCAGGAGGACGTCGCGCTCGCTGCCGGGGGGCGAGCACGCGGAGATGCGGGTCGCGGGCCACTGGATCTCGCGGGTGACGCCGTCGACCTGCCGCACCTGCGGACGGTTGACCTGGTAGTCGTAGTAGTCCTCGGAGTCCAGCTCGGCGAGCGGGCGGGCGTCCCAGATCAGTTCGAGATGCTCGACCGCGCCGCTGGCGGCGTCCCCGGCGTCGTTCCAGCCCTCGAACGCGGCCACCAGGATCGGGTCGCGCAGGGTGGGACTCTCGTCGTCGGATTCGTGGCTCTCGGGCACCGCGAAGGGTTCGGTTGGACTCACCTACCCAGCCTACGGCCAGGGTGGTCCGGGTCGCCCACTACTCTGGACGGCATGTCTGCCTCATTCCATTCCGCACTCCTGGATGCGCTCACCGAGCGCGTTGTCATCGGCGACGGTGCCATGGGAACGATGCTGCAGGCCGCGAACCTCACCCTGGACGACTTCCTCGGCCTCGAAGGCTGCAACGAGATCCTCAACGAGACCCGCCCCGACGTGCTGCGCGAGATCCACGCCGCGTACTACGAGGCCGGCGCCGATGCCGTCGAGACCAACACATTCGGCTGCAACCTGTCGAACCTCGCCGACTACGACATCGCGCACCGGATCCGGGACCTGTCCGAGCGCGGCACCCGCATCGCCCGCGAGGTCGCCGACGAGATGGGGCCCGGCCGTGACGGGATGGCCCGGTTCGTGCTCGGATCGATGGGGCCGGGCACCAAGCTCCCGACGCTCGGGCACGCGCCGTTCGCGGTGCTCCGCGACGCGTACACCGACGCCGCGCTCGGCATGATCGACGGCGGCGCGGACGCGATCCTCGTCGAGACCTGTCAGGACCTGCTGCAGGTCAAGGCCGCGGTGATCGGCAGCCAGCACGCGATGGATCGCGCCGGGCGCCGGCTGCCGATCATCACCCACGTCACCGTCGAGACGACCGGAACGATGCTGCTGGGCAGTGAGATCGGGGCGGCGCTCACCGCGCTCGAACCGCTCGGCATCGACATGATCGGGCTGAACTGCGCGACCGGCCCGGACGAGATGAGCGAACACCTGCGGCACCTGTCCAAGCACTCGCGGCTGCCGGTGTCCGTGATGCCGAACGCCGGCCTGCCGGTCCTCGGCGCGAACGGGGCCGAATACCCGCTCACCGCCGAGGAACTGGCGCAGGCGCTGACCGCGTTCGTGAGCGAGTTCGGGCTGTCGATGGTCGGCGGCTGCTGCGGTACGACACCCGAGCACATCGCCCGCGTCGCGGAGGCGGTGCGCCTGGTCGAACGCGGGCTCCGCGCGCCCGAGCCGGAACCGGGCACCTCGTCGCTGTACGCGCCGGTGCCGTTCGAACAGGACGCCAGCTTCCTGGTGATCGGCGAACGCACGAACTCCAACGGCAGCAAGGCGTTCCGCGAAGCGATGATCGCCGAGGACTACCAGAAGTGCCTCGACATCGCGAAGGACCAGACCCGCGACGGCGCCCACATGCTCGACCTGAACGTGGACTACGTCGGCCGCGACGGCGCCGCCGACATGGCCGCGCTGGCAAGCCGTTTCGCGACGGCGTCGACGTTGCCGATCATGATCGACTCGACCGAGCCCGACGTGATCCGGGCCGGTCTCGAACACCTCGGCGGTCGCAGCGCCGTCAACTCCGTGAACTACGAGGACGGCGACGACGAGAACTCGCGGTTCCAGCGGATCATGCGGCTGGTCAAGGAGCACGGCGCCGCGGTGGTCGCGTTGACGATCGACGAGGAGGGCCAGGCCCGCACCGCCGATCACAAGGTGCGGATCGCGGAGCGGCTGATCGCGGACATCACCGGGAACTGGGGACTGTCCGAGCACGACATCATCATCGACGCGCTGACCTTCCCGATCTCCACCGGCCAGGAGGAGGTGCGGCGTGACGGCATCGAAACCATCGAGGCGATCCGGGAACTGAAGAAGCGGCACCCGGACGTGCACTTCACGCTGGGCATCTCGAACATCTCGTTCGGCCTGAACCCGGCCGCGCGGCAGGTGCTGAACTCGGTGTTCCTGCACGAGTGCGTCCAGGCGGGGCTCGACACCGCGATCGTGCACGCCTCGAAGATCCTGCCGATGTCCCGGATCCCCGACGACCAGCGCGAGACCGCCCTCGATCTCGTGTACGACCGCCGCCACGACGGCTACGACCCGCTGCAGAAGCTGATGGAACTGTTCGAGGGTGTCTCGGCGGCGTCGGCCCGCGAGACCCGGGCCCAGGAACTCGCGGCGCTGCCGCTGTTCGAGCGGCTGGAACGGCGCATCGTCGACGGCGAACGCGGCGGCCTCGAAGCGGACCTCGACGAGGCGATGACGACCCGCCCGCCGCTCGAGATCATCAACGACACCCTGCTGTCGGGCATGAAGACGGTCGGTGAGCTGTTCGGCTCCGGGCAGATGCAGCTGCCGTTCGTCCTGCAGTCCGCCGAGGTGATGAAGGCGGCTGTCGCACACCTCGAACCGCACATGGAGGCCACCGACGAGGCAGGCAAGGGCCGGATCGTGCTGGCCACCGTCAAGGGCGACGTCCACGACATCGGCAAGAACCTCGTCGACATCATCCTGTCCAACAACGGCTACGAGGTCGTCAACCTCGGCATCAAACAGCCGATCGCGACGATCCTGGACGCGGCCCTGGACAAGAAGGCCGACGTGATCGGCATGTCCGGTCTGCTCGTGAAGTCGACCGTGGTGATGAAGGAGAACCTCGAGGAACTCAACGCCCGGAACGTCGCCCACCAGTTCCCGGTCCTGCTCGGCGGCGCGGCGCTGACCCGTGCCTACGTCGAGAACGACCTCGCCGAGATCTACGAGGGCGAGGTCAGCTACGCGCGCGACGCGTTCGAGGGCCTGCACCTGATGGACACGATCATGGCCACCAAGCGCGGCGAGGGCCCGGACCCGGACAGCCCGGAGGCCGTCGCGGCGCGGGAGAAGGCCGCCGAACGCAAGGCGCGGCACGAGCGTTCGAAGCGGATCGCGGAGGCACGCAAGGCGGCCGAGACGCCGGTCGACGTGCCGGCGCGGTCCGACGTGGCCGCGGACCTGCCGGTGCCGACACCGCCGTTCTGGGGCACCCGGATCGTCAAGGGCATCGCCCTGGCCGAGTACTCCGGGCTGCTCGACGAGCGTGCGCTGTTCCTGGGGCAGTGGGGACTGCGTGGCCAGCGTGCCGGCGACGGACCCACCTACGAGGAGCTCGTCGAGACCGAGGGCCGGCCGCGACTGCGGTACTGGCTGGACCGCCTCGCCACCGAGGGCATCCTCGCGCACGCGGCCTTGGTGTACGGCTACTTCCCGGCGGTGTCGGAGGGCGACGACGTCGTCGTGCTCGAGTCGCCCGACCCGGACGCACAGGAGCGGTACCGCTTCACCTTCCCGCGCCAGCAACGGGACCGGTTCCTGTGCATCGCGGACTTCCTGCGCTCCCGTGACGACGCCCGCGCGTCCGGCCAGGTGGACGTGCTGCCGTTCCAGCTCGTCACGATGGGCCAGCCGATCGCGGACTTCGCCAACGAGCTGTTCGCGGCGAACAACTACCGCGACTACCTCGAGGTGCACGGCATCGGCGTCCAGCTGACCGAGGCACTCGCCGAGTACTGGCATCGGCGGGTCCGTGAGGAACTGACCATGCCCGGCGGCGACGCGGTCGCGAAGGAGGACCCGGCCGACGTGGAGGAGTTCTTCAAACTCGGATATCGCGGCGCCCGTTACTCGTTCGGCTACGGCGCGTGCCCGGAGC
Source organism: Rhodococcus olei (assembly GCF_039540555.1). NCBI lineage: Bacteria > Bacillati > Actinomycetota > Actinomycetes > Mycobacteriales > Nocardiaceae > Rhodococcus > Rhodococcus olei. The sequence goes on from NZ_BAABFB010000023.1 coordinate 139,668, forward strand.
TCGAGGACCGTCGGAAGATGGTCGAACTGCTCGAGCCGGAGCGGATCGGGGTGACCCTGTCCGAGGAACTGCAGCTGCACCCCGAGCAGTCCACCGATGCGTTCGTCCTGACCCACCCGGAGGCGAAGTACTTCAATGTCTGAGCACTTGCTGGCCGTCCTGTGGGACATGGACGGCACGCTGCTCGAGTCGGAGGAGTTGTGGGACAGCGGCGTCCGTGAGCTGTCCGCGCACCTCGGCGGACCGATGTCGGAGGAGACGCGGCAGGCGACGATCGGGGCGTCCAGCCCCGACGCCCTGGCGATCATCTTCGCCTCGCTGGGTCTCGAACAGTCGCCGGAAGCGTTGGCGCACGCCAAGTCCTGGCTGTATGCCCGGATGGCGGAACTGTTCGCGGCGGGCCTGCCGTGGCGCCCGGGGGCGCGGGAGGCGCTGTCGCTGGTCCGCTCCCTCGGTCTCGGTTCGGCGTTGGTCACCAACACCGAGCGCGAGCTGTGCGAGTTCGCGCTCGACACCCTCGGGCGTGAGCACTTCGACCACTCGGTGTGCGGCGACGAGGTCGCCGCGGGCAAGCCGGATCCGGCGCCCTACCTGCGGGCGGCGGAGTTGCTGGGAGTGGACCCGGAGCACTGCCTGGCGGTGGAGGATTCGCCGACCGGTGCCGCGGCCGCGCAGGCGGCGGGCTGCGCGGTGCTGGTGGTGCCGTCCCTGATCGAGGTCCCCTCCGGCCCGCGGCGGACCTTCCGGGACAGCTTGGTCGGGCTCGCCGCCGACGACCTGCGTTCGCTGCACGCGCTCGCGGTGGTCTGAGTGTCGATTCCGAAGATCGTCCTGTTCTACCGGTTCACGCCGCTCGCGGATCCGGAGGCGATCCGCCTGTGGCAGTACACCCTTGCCTCGGCCAACGGCCTGACCGGACGCATCCTGGTGTCGGAGCACGGCATCAACGCGACGGTCGGCGGGGACGTGGCCGCGGTCAAGCGCTACGTCCGCGGCACCCGCGAGTACGCGCCGTTCGCCGACGCCGACATCAAGTGGTCCGACGGCACCGGCGCCGACTTCCCCCGCCTGTCGGTGAAGGTGCGCCCGGAGATCGTCACCTTCGGTGCGCCGGACGAGCTGCACGTCGACGCCGGCGGAGTGGTGGGCGGTGGCGCCCACCTGTCGCCGACCGATCTGCACGACCTCGTCGACCGGCGCGGCGACGAGGTGGTCTTCTTCGACGGCCGTAACGCGTTCGAGGCGGAGATCGGCCGCTTCCGCGGCGCGGTGGTGCCCGACGTGGCGACCACCCGCGACTTCGTGTCCGAACTCGACAGCGGCCGCTACGACCACCTCAAGGCGAAACCCGTCGTCACCTACTGCACCGGTGGCGTGCGGTGCGAGGTGCTCTCGGCGTTGATGCGGCGGCGCGGGTTCGAAGAGGTCTACCAGCTCGACGGGGGGATCGTCCGCTACGGCGAGACCTTCGGAGACGACGGACTGTGGGACGGGTCCCTGTACGTCTTCGACGGTCGCGGGAAGGTCGAGTTCTCCGACCACGCCGCGATTCTCGGCCGGTGTACCGGCTGCGGCGCGCCGACCTCGCGTCACGTCGACCACAACACCGCCGAGGGGCGGGCGCGGACACTGCTCTGCACCGCCTGCGTTCCGGACGCCTGAACGGCGATGGCGCGCCGGCGGACGGCGACCCGTCCACCCCTACCGCTGCGGGACGGACTCGGACCCGACCGGATCCGGGTGCCCGATGACCACCCGGCGACGGCGTTGGGTGTCCACCTGCGCGCGGTCGCGCCCGAGGACGACTGGGATGCCCGGTTCGCCGCCGGTGAGGTCGTCAACCGGACCGGCCGACCGCTCGGGCCCGCGGATGCCTGCCCGCCGGGGCTGCTGGTGTACTTCTACCGGGAACCGCCGGTCGAGGATCCGGTGCCGTTCGAGGTGGACGTGCTCCACCATGCCGACGGGCTGCTCGTCGTCGACAAGCCGCACTTCCTGGCGACGATCCCGCGCGGCAGGCACATCCGGGAATCGGTGGTGGTGCGACTGCGGCGGGAACTGGACGTGCCGGATCTCGTTCCGGTCCACCGCCTGGACCGGATGACGGCGGGGGTGCTCGTCTGCACGACGGACCCGCGGCTGCGCAAGCCGTACCAGCAGCTGTTCGAGCAGCGCCGCGTGGTCAAGGAGTACGAGGCGGTCGCGGGGCACGCGCCGGGCCGGGAGTTCCCCTGCACGGTGCGCAGCCGCATCGCCAAGCGCCACGGTGAGCCGACCGCCCGAGAGGTTCCGGGAGAACCCAACGCGCACACGGAGATCGACCTGATCGAGGTGGCCGGCGAGCATGCCCGCTATCGCCTGCTCCCGACCACCGGACGGACCCACCAACTGCGGCTGCACATGTGGTCACTGGGTGTGCCGGTCGTCGGCGACGACTTCTATCCGACGCTGCGCGACCGCGCGCCCGGCGACTTCACCGACCCGCTGCGCCTGCTGGCGCGCAGCGTGCGGTTCCCCGACCCGGTCACCGGGGAAACGCGCGTGTTCACAAGCCGGAGAACGCTGCCCGTCGGCACGCGGTGACCGGATCGCCGGGTGGTCTCCCGTCCGGCGGGTTCGGCGTTCGGCCCCGCACCGCGCCGACCCGGGCCGGTGTGGTCAGCCGCGACCGGAACCGAGTTGTGCGCGACCCTGCTTCCAGACGAACTTCACGAACTCCGGTGCCAGTGACGCCAACTTGCGTGCATGCAGCAGCTCGTTGGCCAGCCAGGGTCGGTCGATGGCGCGCCGCAGCGCGGCCTCGAGCTCGGGATCCTCGTAGCCCATGACCTTCATGACGTTCAGGTTCTCCTTCGCGGATTCGACACCGCCGGAGTTCATGTACGTGTGGTCGTAGAGATCGAGGTCGACCTCGGCGGGCAGCGTCCTGCACTTGCCCGCGGCGCCGGCGATCTTGATGTTGATCATGGTGCGCAGGCACTTTTCGCACCGGCCGCAGTTGTAGTCGTTGTCCTTGTTGTACCAGCACACGCGGAGGTTGTTCATCGCCGCCTCGTTGTCGGCGAACGCGGCGATCTTCTGAGCGCGCGCGGCCTCGAGCCCGTCGTGCACGATGTCGACCCGGCTCGACGACCAGAGCGGGTCGAGATCCGGGTGCGTCGCATACGGCACCAGTTCACCGGCGACGAAGGACGACGGCAGGTAGACCTTGCGCAGATGCGGCGCCAGCAGCAAGGACACGTGCGCGAGCAGGCTGCCGTGGGAGTGGGCCTCCCAGTCCAGGCCGAACCGGGCGTGGACCTGCCGCAGGTTGGTGCGCACCTCGATCAGCGGCCGGCCGAGGTCTCGGGCGGCCTCTCGCAGCGCGCGGCGGCTCCTCTCGGCCAGGTCCTCGTTGTCGAGCGCGATGTCGAAACCGTGGATGAAGATCAGGTGCGTGATCTCGTCGAGGTGCTTGACCGTCGAGTAGAACGAGTCCACACCCCCGGAGAAGAAGCAGCCGACGCCCCGTCCGTCCGGCGCGGTCTCCGGCTCCGCAGGCGTCGCGTCGACCTCGACCCTCCGCATACGCTGCGGATACCAGGTGTTCAGCACCTTCTGCGCCTGGTCGGCGCCCTCGAGCGCCGTCGCGTCGACGGACCCCGGCAGGGTCACGGAGACGTCGTGGCGCATCGCGACCAGGAGTGCCGGCGCCAGCCAGGGAGTTGCGCTCTGGTCGAGAGGCACACTGGCGGAGGTCTCGACGGTCAGCGACTTTTTGCCGAGGGAAAGCTGCGCGGAGGTCGAATTCTCGTCCCTCGTGTGCGGGGTGACTGTTACCTCGAGAGACACGAAGAAACTCCTTAGGGAAGCTAAGATAGCTACGGGTGTGCTGTAGCAGCTTCTGGATGTTACGCGCCGAGCAGCGAACATGGGGCAAAGAGGCGGTAAAACTTCCCGTCGATCGAATGGGTCGATCCGCGGTGCTACGTTCGGAGCCGTCGCTCCCGTGTCGCCGGCAGCCGTCTGTCCGTGCGTTTCGGAGCGGGCGTGGCGGCAACCGACCCCGAGGAGCCCTGGTGCAGCAACTGGATCCGTTCGACGCGGCCTACATTCACCTCGAGACACCGACCACACCGCCCCAGGTCCTCGCGGTCTACGTCTTCGACAGTGGTGCCGCGGCGGCCGGGTCGCTCACGAGGGAATCCGTGACCGACCGGTTCGTCGCGCGGATCGCCCGGATCCCGGCGCTGCGCCACCGGGTCTGCACCGTCCCGCTGAGTCTCGACCATCCGTACTGGGTGGACGACACATCCTTCGACGCCGCACGGCACCTCCACTTCCACGACTCCCAGGGGGGTGACTGGGCCGCGTTGCGGCGTCGGCTGATCGAGATCGCCGAGTCGCCGATGGACCTGTCCCGGCCGCCGTGGGAGATCCACGTCGTCACGGGGCTCCGCGACGTCGACGGTGCCGCCGAGGCGACCGCGGTCGTGATCCGGCTGCACCACGTCTTCGGGGACGGTCTGGCCAGCGTGGAGATCGCCCGCACGCTGTTCACCGACGAGGTGCAGGACGCGTCGTTCGGTGCGGCCCACGCGGACGTCGGATCGCAGGCCCCGAACGGGACGGACCTGGTGTGGCGGGCCCTGCGGCAGGCGCCCCGGCGGCTGGTCGAGGCGGGGCGCGGGGTGCGGGACACGGTCGCGGCGTCGCGTGAGGCGGGCGATCGCGCCAGACAGGGGGCAATCACGCTTCCGCAACCGACCCGGCCGCGCACCCGCTTCAACCATCGGCCCACGCGTGCGCGAACGTTCGACGCCGCACGTTTCACCGTCGCCGAGGTCAAGGTCGCGCGGGCGATGGTCCCCGGCACGACCGTCAACGACGTTCTGCTGACGACGGTCTCCGCGGCGCTCGGGCGGTACCTGGAGGAGAAGGGTGAGCTGCCGCCGGAATCGCTGGCGGCGTTGGTGCCGATGTCGACCCGGGGCATCCTCGAACGGGGATCGGTGAACCAGTACGACCCGCTGATCGTCGATCTGTACACCACCGAACCGGACCTGCGCCGCCGGCTCGAGCTGATCAGTGCCTCGATCCGGGAGGACAAGCAGCGTGATCTGGACGATGCGGTCCAGCGATCGCGCGGGTTGGTCCGGGTGCTGCCCGCGCCCGGGGTCGCGGTGTTGTCGGTGGTCTCCCGGTACTGGCCCGAGTCCGGTGACCGGGTCTCGCTGTCGAACACGATGGTCACCAACGTCATGCGAGGGCCGGCCGACATGCGGCTGGGCGACGCGCCGGTGGTGAGCAGTTACGGATTGCCCTCGCCCGACGACCACACCGCGCTGTGCCACGGGATCTACTCGATCGGCGACAGCCTGTCGTTGTGCTTCGTGTCCGACCCGCAGATGCTCCCGGATCCCGAGCGGTACAGTGCATTGCTCCGGCAGTCGTTCGACGAACTCGTACGTGCGCTCGGAGAATCGGGGGAGGGATCGGGGGAGGATGCAGTGGTGCCGACTCCCGGTTCGCCCGCACCACGATGATCGACGAGGTCGGACGAACACGCTCGCGACAGAAGTGGTCGCGACCCTAGCCGAGGAGTTGTCATGTCTTCCGTAGTCACCGTGCGCCCGCGTGCCGGGGGGCCCAACGAGGCGGGCGCCGAGGTGTCGTGGGGATCGGAGACCTTCGTCGTGGAGGAATCCGCGAACGTCTCCCTGTACAACTCGGCCACCGCCTGGCTGGCGCCCGGGCTGGCGATCGCGATGGAGCATGCGATGCCGCTGCGCATCGACGGCGAGGTGGACGCGCAGGCGCTGTCGACGACCGGCCCGGCGCAGGACCTTCTCGTGTCCTGGTGGCCGGAGAAGATGACCAGGATCTCGATCGACGCGCCCACCACGACCGAGCCCGCGCGCGACGGTCGCGGTGTGGGTTGCTTCTTCAGTGGCGGCGTGGACTCGTTCTACTCGGTGGTGGCCAACCAGTCCGAGATCACCCACCTCGTGTTCGTCCACGGCTTCGACATCTTCCTGAACAACCAGAAGTACTACGAGCGGACGCTGGCGGATCTGCGTCGGGCAGCCGCCGACCTCGGCAAGGAGCTGATCGAGGTCCGGACCAACATCCGGCACCTGTACGAGGGGTACCGGGGCGGATGGGATCTCGGACACGGCGTTGCCCTCGCACACGTGGCACTGCTGCTGTCCGAGCATCTGCACACGGTGCTGGTCCCGGCCTCCCACGCCGAAAGCAATCTCGAGCCCTACGGCACGCATCCCGAGCTCGATCCGCTCTGGTCGAGCAGCGCGACCAGCGTCGTGTACGACGGGCTCGAGGCGACCCGGGTGATGAAGGCCCAGCTGATCAAGAACAGCGACGCGGCGATGCGGAACCTCCGAGTGTGCTGGTGGAACCGCACCGACCGGAAGAACTGTGGCGAGTGCGAGAAGTGTGTCCGTACCGCGATCAACATGCGGATCGCCGGTGCCGGCGACCGGTGCACGGCACTCCCGGCGATCGATCCGGTCCGGGCGCTGCCCCGGGTCGTCCTGGACGAGGAGAGCGGATTGTTCTTCGTCCGCGAGAACCTGGACGCCATGCGGGCGGCCGGAGTCCACGACCCGGAGCTGGAGGCCGCCCTCGAGCAGGCCCTGCAACGGGGCGCGGTGGACAAGCTCAGGGCCCAGTTCTGGCAGGGGCTCGTGGTGGGGAAGGTGCTGTCGATGTCGTTGCGCGAGAGGCTGGCCGAGCGTCTGCAGCGTGCCTGACGTGACGGTCGACCACGCTCCGAGCGCGCATCCACCGACATGACGGTGCGCGCTCGTGCACCCTTCCGGGCAGTGCTCGTCGCCACCGCGCTCCTCGTCAGCAGCGGGTGCGCGGCCGGCGCGGGCCTGTCCGGAACCAGCGGGCCGGACACCCTGACGGTGGCGTTGACCGCGAAGCCCGACAACCTCGACTTCACCCGCACGGCAGGCGCCGCGATCCCTCAGGCATTGCTCGACAACGTGTACGAGGGCCTGGTCCGGCTCGACGACGCAGGCGCGATCGTCCCGCTCCTCGCGGCCTCCTGGACGATCAGCCCGGACCGCACGGTGTACGAGTTCACGCTGCGGCCCGACGTCGTGTTCAGCAACGGCGCGTCGTTCACCTCCGAGGACGTGAGGTTCAGCATCGAGCGGGTCACGACCGACTGGACGGCGAACGGCCCCGCCGCGATGGCGGTGGTCGACCGGGTCGAGACGCCGCGACCCGACCTCGCGCGGGTGGTGTTGCGCCGGCCCAGCAACGAGTGGCTGTTCGCGATGACCGGCCCGGTCGGTGCGATGTTCAGCCCGACCGGTGTCGCGCAGCTGGCGACCACCGCAATCGGGACCGGTCCGTACACCGTGACGCGGTGGAATCCGGGCTCGGAGCTGCAGCTGGGCGCCAACCCCCGATACTGGGGACCGGCTCCCGCGATGAAGCACGTCCGACTGCGCTACTTCGCGGACGCCACCGCGCAGGCCAACGCGCTGCTCAGCGGCGGTGTCGACGTCATCTACAGCCTCGGCGCCCCACAGTTGCTCGGCCAGTTCGCCGGCAACCCGAGGTATCGGGTCACCGAGGGCACCACGAACGGCGAGGTGGTGCTGTCGATGAACGGTGCCGTCGCCCCGTTCGACGACGTCCGCGTGCGGCGCGCGGTGATGTACGCGGTGGACCGGAAGGCGGTGCGTGACACCGCCTATGCCGGGTACGGCCAGCTGATCGGGTCGATGGTGCCGCCGACCGACCCGTGGTACGAGGACCTGACCGGTGTGTACCCGTACGACCCGGACCGGGCCCGCGCCCTTCTCGCCGAGGCCGGAGCGCCGCATCCGGCGGTGCGTTTCGACGTGCCGAACCTGCCGTACGCGACGGCGGCCGCTCAGGTCGTCGCGTCCCAGCTGCAGCAGGTCGGGTTCGCGGTGCAGATCAACCCGGTCGAGTTCCCGGCGGTGTGGCTGGATCGGGTGTTCACCCGGCACGATTACCAGATGTCGGTGATCCAGCACGTCGAGCCGCACGACATCGTCACCTTCGGCAACCCGAAGTTCTACTGGGGCTACGACAATCCGGCGGTGACCGCACTGCTCGCCGAGGCGGACGCCGCCGACGACGCCGGCTGTGTCACTCGGATGCGCGAGGTGGCCCGCACCATCACCGACGACGCCGCCGCAGACTGGTTGTTCCTGTTCCCGCTTCTGGTGGTGGCGGATTCAGACCTGACCGGCCTGCCGCGCAACGCGACCAGTCTCGCGCTGGACGTGTCCCGGGTGCGCCGGGGGTAGCGGCGATGATGGTGGCGATCGCCCGCCGGCTGGGCATCTTCGCGTTGACCGTGACCCTCGCGTCGGTGCTGGTGTTCGCGATGCTCTCGATCCTGCCCGGCGATCCGGCGCGGATCGCGTTGGGAGTGCAGGCATCCGAGGCCGATGTCGCCCGGGAGCGGGTCGCGATGGGTCTGGACGCGTCTCCGCTGCAGCGGTACTCGACCTGGGTGTGGGCGATGCTGCGCGGCGACATGGGGAACTCCTACCTGACCCGGCAGCCCGTCGGCCCGGAGATCCTCGACCGCCTGCAGGTGACGTTGTGGCTCGTCGGTGCCGGCATGGTCGTCGCGCTCGTCGTCGCCCTGCCCCTCGGCGTCGCGGCCGCAATGCGTGCAGGCAAACCCGACGCACTGCTGATCGGCGGTGTCAGCCAGATCGGCATCGCCATTCCCGCGTTCCTCGCCGGTGTGCTGCTCGCGACCGTGTTCGCGGTCGGGCTGGGGTGGCTCCCGTCCAGCGGCTGGCAGGCGCCGATCGAGGGCGTCGGCGGGTTCCTGTCCTACCTGACGCTGCCTGCGCTGGCACTCGGTCTGGTGCAGGGGTCGGTGCTCACCCGCTATGTGCGGTCCGCGGTGCTCGACGAGCTGGGGGAGGACTACCTGCGCACGGCCCGCGCGAAGGGCCTGACCCGAACCCGGGCACTGCTGCGGCACGGCCTGCGCAACGCCGCGGTTCCGGTGGTCACCGTGGTCGGCGTGCAACTGAGCACCCTGCTCATCGGTGCGGTCGTGATCGAGCGGGTGTTCGTGGTACCCGGCCTCGGCAGCCTGCTGCTCGACAAGGTCGGTCAACGCGACATGGCCGAGGTGCAGTCGATCGTGATGGTGCTCGTGCTGATGGTGCTGGTGCTCAACCTGGTGGTCGACCTGGCGTACACGGTGATCGATCCACGATTGCGGAGCAATGGATGACACGTGTTGCGGAGCAATGGATGACACGTGTTGCGGAGCAATGGATGACACGTGTTGCGGAGCAATGGACGACTCGATTGCGGAGCGTGCGGTGACACGGCGGCTACCGGGGACGCTCGTCGTGGGCGGACTGCTCGTCGCGCTGGTCGTGGCCGCCGCGGTGCTGTCGCTCGTGTGGACGCCGTTCGATCCGACGGTCGTGGATCCGTCGGCGCGATTGCAGTCGCCGAGCGCCGCACATTGGCTCGGCACCGACGACTTCGGCCGCGACATCGCCAGCATCCTGCTGGTCGGTGCCCGAACCACGCTGCTCGTCGGTGTCGTCGCGGTGGGGGTCGCGGCCGTCCTGGGGATCCCGGTCGGGGTGAGCGCCGGAATGCGGCCGGGTGTGCCGGACGAAATCCTGATGCGCGGCAACGACGTGCTGCTGGCGTTTCCCGCGTTGCTGTTGGCGATCGTGTTCGCCGCGATCTGGGGCGGGTCGACCGTCACGGCGATGGTGGCGCTGGGTATCGGGGCGGCGCCGGCGTTCGCGCGGGTCGCCCGAGCGGGTACCCGCCGGGTGATGGCACAGGACTACGTTCTCGCCGCCCGGGCCTGCGGACGCGGCTCCGCGTCGATCGCGGGTCGCCATGTGCTGCCGAACATTTCGAGTTCGCTGATCGTGCAGGGATCGGTGACGTTCGCGATCGCGGTCCTCGCCGAGGCGGCGCTGTCGTACCTGGGCTTCGGGACCCCGCCGCCGACTCCGTCCTGGGGGCGGATGCTGCAGGAGACGCAGCCGTACCTGTATCTGCAGCCGATGGTGATGCTGTGGCCGGGGCTGGCGATCGCGGTGACCGTGCTCGGGTTCAACCTCCTCGGCGACGGGCTCCGGGACCGACTCGACCCGAGGCTGGTCCGGTGAGCGCGCCAATGCTGGAGGTGTCCGGACTCGGGGTGCGGGCAGGTGATCGGACCCTGCTGGCCGATGTCGGATTCCACCTGGAACCGGGGGAGCGGCTCGGCCTGATCGGCGAGTCCGGGTCAGGTAAATCGCTGACCGCATTGAACCTGATGGGACTGTTGCCGGACCAGCTCACCGCGACCGGGTCGGTGCGACTCGACGGCGTCGACGGCAACCTGCTCGACCTGTCCGAGCGGGCGTGGACACGGCTGCGCGGCGACGACGTGTCGATGGTGTTCCAGGAACCGATGAGCGCACTGAACCCGCTGATGCGCGTCGGCAACCAGGTCGGCGAGGTGCTGGCCTTGCACCGCGACCTCGGACGGCGGGAACGGCGGTCGGTGGTACTCGATCTGCTGACGGCGGTGAATCTGCCCGACCCGCAACGGATCGCGCGCTCGTATCCGCACGAGTTGTCCGGCGGACAGCGGCAGCGGGTCCTGATCGCGATCGCGATGGCCAACCGTCCGAGGCTGCTGATCTGCGACGAACCGTCCACCGCGCTGGACGTCACGGTGCAGGCGCAGATCCTCGATCTGATCGACGGCACGGTCCGCGAGCACGGCACCGCCCTGCTGCTGATCACCCACGACCTCGCGGTCGTGTCGCAGCTGTGCGACCGGGCGTTGGTGATGCGCGGCGGCGAGATCGTGGAGGCCGGCCCGATCGGAAAGGTGCTCGGCGACCCCGAACACCCGTACACACGGTCGTTGCTCGACGCATCCCGGCTCGGCCACGGCCGGTCGGCCGACACCGCGCATGCCTCCGGTGCGCCGGTCGTGTTCAACGAGCAGCCGGTGTCCGAGGGCGGACCCGCGCCGCTGATCGCGGTACGGGGCCTGTCGCGCACCTACCGTGGTTCCCGCGAGTCGCTGCGTCGTCGGCGGCAGCCGGTGCCTGCCCTGAGTGGTGTGTCGTTCGACATCGCTGCCGGTCAGCGGTTCGGGATCGTCGGCGAGTCGGGGTCGGGGAAATCGACGCTGATCCGGCTGTTGTGTGCCCTCGACGCCCCGAGCACCGGCTCGATCCGGGTCGCGGGCCAGGAGATCGTCGGCGCCCGGCCTCGGGACCTCGCCGACCTGCGTCGCGACGTCTCGATCGTCTTCCAGGACCCGATGGGCTCACTGGACCCACGGATGCGGGTGCGCGACATCGTCGCCGAGCCGCTCACCGACCGGACCGACGCCGACGACCTCGTGAGCCGGATGCTCGTCGAGGTCGGACTCGACCCCGACTCGGCGCAGCGGTACCCGCACCAGTTCTCCGGTGGTCAGCGGCAGCGGATCTCGATAGCCCGCGCGCTGGTCACGAGGCCGCGGTTTCTGGTCGCCGACGAACCGGTCAGCGCACTCGACGTCTCGGTCCGCGCCCAGGTCCTCGACCTGTTGGCGCGGCTGGTCGCCGACCACGACCTGACACTGTTGCTGGTCTCCCACGACCTGGCCGTGATCCGGCACGTCTGCGACGTGGTCGCAGTGATGCAGGCGGGCCGGATCGTCGAGTGCGGGCCCACCGAGCAGGTGTACGAGCGTCCGCTCGAGCCGTACACCCGCACCCTGATCGCCAGCGCACCGACCCTCGCCGCGCGGGACGGTTGAGTGCGCCGATGGCGACGGGACACGGCGCGACCGCAGCGCAGCGGCGGTGAGAGGCTGTGAAACAATGGCGCCCCGTGAAGACCTTCGATGCGTTGTTCGCCGAGCTGTCCGAGCGTGCCGCCACCCGTCCAGAGGGATCCGGCACCGTCGCCGCGCTGGATGCCGGCGTCCACGCCCAGGGCAAGAAGGTGATCGAGGAGGCCGGCGAGGTGTGGATCGCCGCCGAGTACCAGAGCGACGAACAACTCTCCGAAGAGATCTCGCAGTTGCTGTACTGGGTGCAGGTCTTGATGATCGGACGCGGACTGAAGCTCGAGGACGTCTACCGACATCTGTGATGTCGCAGCACGCCGACTTGCCGTCGTCTCACCACCCGGAGGCCCCGACCGCCTTCGAAGGAAGGAACACCATGCTGCGCGTCGCAGTACCCAACAAGGGCTCCCTGTCCGAATCCGCCGCCGAGATCCTCACCGAGGCCGGCTACCGCCGCCGCGTCGACTCCCGCGAGCTGACCGTCCTCGACCAGGTGAACCAGGTCGAGTTCTTCTTCCTGCGTCCCAAGGACATCGCGATCTACGTCGGGTCCGGGGAACTGGACCTGGGCATCACCGGCCGTGACCTGTCGCTGGACTCGGGCGCGCCTGTCACCGAACGTCTTTCGCTCGGCTTCGGCCGGTCGAGCTTCCGCTACGCGGCCCCGGCAGGCAAGGCCTGGGCGCCCGAGGACCTCGCCGGTCTGCGGATCGCGACGTCCTACCCGAACCTGGTGCGCAGCGACCTCGCCCGCCGGGGTGTCGAGGCCACGGTCATCCGCCTCGACGGTGCGGTCGAGATCTCGATCCAGCTCGGTGTCGCGGACGCGATCGCCGATGTCGTCGGTTCCGGCCGCACCCTGCGCCAGCACAACCTCGTCGCCTTCGGTGAGCCGCTGTGCGACTCCGAGGGTGTGCTGATCGAGCGGGACGGTTCCGACCCGGAGGACAAGGCCCGCAACCAGTTGATCGCCCGCGTGCAGGGCGTCGTGCGCGCCCAGCAGTACCTGATGCTCGACTACGACTGCCCGCGGGACCGGCTGCCCGAGGCACTCGCCGTCACCCCGGGTCTGCAGTCGCCGACGATTGCGCCGCTCGCGGACGAGCAGTGGGTGGCCATTCGCGCGATGGTGCCGCGCAAGGGCAGCAACGACATGATGGACCGGCTTGCCGAGATCGGCGCGAAGGCGATCCTGGCCACCGACATCCGGACCTGCCGGGCGTTCTGAGCCGACAGCCGAACGGCCCCGACCACACTGTGGTCGGGGCCGTTCGTGTTCTCCGGGGTCCGAGGCCCGCGGGCGGTGCACCCGGTGGGACCGCCGCACGGCGAGGCGGTGGTCGACCCTGCCCGCGTACCCGCTGACCTGCATCTATTCCGGTCAGCGGGTGCGCGAATTGAGGCTGGTTCGCCGGGTTGGGAGGGTCACCTCACGCGGCGACGGAGATCACATCGACCGGCCGCGGCCAACCTTGTGAATGCGCCTGACGACCGAAAGGAACCACTGTGGACATCGAGGAAAACGGCGAGGTTCGCGTCATCGACGAGGGCACACCGCCCGCTCGCTTCGCGCGGGGCTGGCACTGCCTGGGGCTGGTCGAAGAATTCCAGGACGGCGCACCGCACTCCGTCGAGGCCTTCGGTACCAAGCTCGTCGTGTTCGCCGACAGCAGCGGTGAGATCAAGATCCTGGACGCCTACTGCAGGCACATGGGCGGCGACCTGAGCCAGGGCTCGGTCAAGGGCGACTCGATCGCCTGCCCGTTCCACGACTGGCGATGGGGCGGCAACGGCAGGTGCACCGCCATTCCCTATGCACGGCGGGTTCCGCCGCTGGCCCGGACCCGCGCCTGGACGTCCGCGGAGCAGGACGACCTGCTGTTCGTCTGGCACGATCCGGAGGGCAACCCGCCGTCGCCGGAGGTCGCGATCCCCGCCATGCGGACCGACGACGCCGAGTGGACCGACTGGCAGTGGAAGTCGATCGTCATCGACACCAACTGCCGCGAGATCATCGACAACGTCGTCGACATGGCGCACTTCTTCTACGTCCACTACTCGTTCCCGACCTATTTCAAGAACATCTTCGAGGGTCACGTCGCGATCCAGGAACAGGCCGGCGTGGGTCGTGAGGACATCACCGAGTGGACCGACCCGGACGTCCCCAAGCTGCTCGGTCACCGCTCGGTCGCGGCGTATCACGGGCCGTCGTTCATGATCGACGATCTCGTCTACCGGTACGACGGGTACGACGTGGAGGCCGTGCTCATCAACTGCCACTACCCGATCTCCCCGAACCGGTTCGTGCTGATGTACGGCATCTCCGTCAAGAAGACCGAGCAGGTTCCGGCCGAGTTCGCCGATCAGCTGGTCGACGCGATGATCGGCTACATCGGCGTCGGCTTCGAGCAGGACATCGAGATCTGGAAGAACAAGTCCCGCATCGAGAACCCGCTGCTGACCAACGAGGACGGCCCCGTCTACCAGCTGCGCCGGTGGTACGAGCAGTTCTACGTCGACGTCGCCGACATCACCCCCGACATGGTCGACCGATTCGAGTTCGAACTCGACACCACCAAACCGGTCGAGGCGTGGAAGAGGGAGGTCGCCGACATCCTCGCTCGCCGCGCCGACGCGGAGTTGCCGGCCTGATGGAGCCCGTCGACTGTGCGCGCTGCGGGGCCGGGGTCCTCGTGGAGAAGAACAGCTGGGAGCACACCAGCGTCCAGTGGGACACCGCCCGACCCGACACCGTCTGCGCCGAGTACCGGGACGATCCGTCGCTGACGCTGCGCGGCGCCCGCGTGGGTCGTTGCTCCGCGCTGCGCGACTCGATCGCCGCAGCCGCGGTGGACGGCCGCGTCCCGGTACCCGACTGACCGCCGATCCGGAAGAAACGAGAGAACGATGATCGACAAGGACAAGTACGGCCCGTGGGCCTTCGTCGCCGGCGGCTCGGAGGGCGTCGGCGCCGGGTTCGCCGAGGAACTGGCGATGGCCGGGCTCAACCTCGTGCTGCTCGCCCGCAAGCCGGGCCCGCTCGAGGAGACCGCGGCAACGGCGCGGGCTCACGGCGTCGAGGTGCGGACGCTCGCCCTCGACCTGCTGGCGGATGACGCGGTCGAGCGGATCCGCGAGACGACCGCAGATCTCGAGGTGGGGCTGCTGATCTTCAACGCCGGCGCCAACACCTACGGCCACGAGTTCGTGACCGGTGATCTCGACGCCTGCCGACGGGTGCTCACGCTCAACATCGACCGCCAACTCGAGCTCTCCCAGATCTTCGGCGCACCGATGCGCGAGCGCGGTCGTGGCGGCATCATCCTGCTCGGCTCGCTGGCCGGCTTCGTCGGCGCCGAGCACATGAGCATCTACGCGGCGGCGAAGGCATTCGGTCGCGTCTTCGCCGAGGGACTCTGGTTGGAGATGGCCGGCCACGGCGTCGACGTGCTCCACCTGGTGCTCGGTGTCACCCGGACGCCGGCGATGGAGCGAGCCGGCCTCGACTTCGATCTGCCCGGGCTCGACGCGGCGGATCCGTACGCGGTCGCCCGCGAGGGCCTCGACCATCTCTCCGACGGCCCGATCCGGGTCGCGGGCGGCAACCACGCGCTGGCCGCCGGCCGTGCCGGATTCCCCCGCGCAGAGATCGTCCGGTCGGCGTCCGCCGAGGCCCGCGCGATGATGGGCCGCCGATGACCACGAGTGAAGGTCCGGTGGATGGCGGCTCGTGGATGCGCAGCCTCGAACAGCGCGTTCGGGTGCTCGAGGACCACAACGCGATCATGCGACTGATGTACTCCTACGGCCCGAGCGTCGACAGCGGCCTGGCCGCCGTGGTCGCCGGCCTCTGGACGGAGGACGGCGTCTACGACGTCGACACCGGCCGGATGGACGGCAGGCACGAGATCGCGAACATGGTCCGGACGCACCCGCATCAGGGCTTCATCCAGCACGGGTGTGGGCACGTCATGAGTCCGGCGCACATCACCGTCGACGGCGACACCGCCGTCGCGGTGTGCCACACCCAGCTGATCCTCCGCCTGCCCGACGGGAGCGGCTACCAGGTCAGCCGGGTCACGGCCAACCGATGGGAGCTGATCCGCACCGTGGACGGATGGCGGGTCACGTCGCGGACCAGCCGCATTCTCGACGGGCAGGAGGAGTCGCGAGCGATCCTCGCGAGCGCCTTCGATCCGGCAGACGACGGGGTGCGGTGACGGACGGCCCGGCCGCGCAGGGGTGCGCGCGGCCGGGCCGTCTCGCCCGCTACCGTGCCCGGACCTGCACGGTCTGCGTGACCCGGGCGACCGGGCCCGCGTCGTCGTGCAGCACGCCCGACGACATCGCTATCCCGTCCGGGCCGTAGGACGTCTCGGCCGACACCCCAATCCAGTCGCCGGAGGGGACGCGGAAGATGTGCACGGTCACGTCGGTGTTGAGGAACGTCCAGTGCACCGGGTCCAGCTTGGTACCGACCCCGTTGGCGGTGTCGGCGATCAGGAAGAGCCGATCGACCGGGTCGAGGGGCTCGCCCTCCACCAGCACCGGCTCCGGCCGCCCCCAGGCGTGCCCGACACCGGGAGACCCGAACGGGGTGAGCCACGCCCACTCCACCGAATCGACGAAGCCGGTTCGCCAGAAGGTGTTGTCCGGCAGCGGTGCCCGCTCGCCGGAGCGCGGGGGCATGGCCGGGTCCGCGGGGCGTGCTATCGAGGTGGTGTCCGCCGTCTGAAGGCGCCAGCCGGTGCCCCGGGCGACGGCGCGCCACGACCCGTCGGGCCCGGCCGCGACGAGTTCGGCGACGACGAGTTCGATCCGGCGACCGGGCCGCTCGATCCACGAGCGCACCCGAATCTCCGTCAGCGGCACCGGACCGAGGATCTCGATCACGACGCGCGAGAGCCGGGTGTCGGGACGGGCCTCCAGGCGTCGCAACGCCCGGGCCAGCAGCGCGGACGGCGGGGAACCGTGCTGCATGTCGTCCGCCCAGGTGCTCATCGTGTGGGGGGAGGGCTGAAACCGTTCGGTTCCGTCCGGCAGTGGTTCCAGTGGAACGAAATAGGACCGGTCACTCACCGGGCAACTCCTCGCTTTCCTGTGGCCAGCCCGGATAGGGCGGCGGGGTGCCGCCGAATGCGGGGCACACATCTCGGTGGTCGCAGAATTTGCACATGCGGCCGGGGTTGGGCGCGAAGTCCCCGGTCTCTCCGGCCACCAGAATCGCCCGCCAGAGCGCACCGACCGTCCGCTCGAAGCGGCGCAGCTCGTCGTGATCCGGTGTGTACGTGAGAATTTCGCGGTCGGCGAGATACAGCAGGCGCAATTGCGCCGGCACCACGCCGCGGGACTGCAGCAGCATCAGCGCATAGAACTTCATCTGGAACAGCGCGCCCTGCTCGAAGCCGTCGCCCGGCGCCCGCCCGGTCTTGTAGTCGACGACCCGCAATTCGCCGGTCGGCGCGACATCGATCCGGTCCACGAACCCGCGCAGCGGGACGCCGTCGTCGAGGTCCGTCTCGATCCGGTGCTCGCACGACTCCGGGTCGAACCGGGTGGGGTCCTCGAGGAGGTAGTAGGCCTCGACGAGCCGGCGCGCCTCGGCGAGGAGCTGGTCGAGCTCGGCCTCGGGGACGGCATCGGTCGCCTCGGGACGCTCCGCCAGGACCCGCTCCCACGCCGGTCCGACCAGCGTGACCGCCGTCCGGACGTGGCGCTCGGCGGCGGGGAGCGCGTACAGCGCCTCTAGGGCGGCGTGCACGACGGTGCCGCGCACCTGCGCCTTCGACTGCTTCTCGGGCAACCGGTCCACGGCCCGGAACCGGTACAGCAGCGGGCACTGCTTGAAGTCGCCGGCGCGGGACGGGGACAGCGCGGGCCGCGACCGAGGTCGCCTCGCATCGACGGCAGCGGCCGGTTCGGTGGGGTGCGTCGTCACGGGACTGCTCACACCTGGCAGGGTATGCGGACGGCCCGACACGCCGGCGGGCCGGCACGGGTGCACGGTTGTCGGGGGTCGGCGCACGGGTCGCCGGAGCACAACAGCAGAGGAGTAGCGAGAAATGTCAGCGTTGCAGGGTCGTCCGAGCGGACCGTTCCGGGTCGGCGACCGCGTCCAGCTCACCGACGCGAAGGCACGCAAGTACACGGTGGTGCTCGAGCCGGGCAAGGAGTTCCACACCCACCGGGGCGGCATCCTCCACGACGACCTGATCGGCACCCCCGAGGGCAGCGTCGTCACCTCCACGAACGGGACCCCCTACCTGGCGCTGCGGCCGCTGCTCGTCGACTACGTGCTCTCGATGCCCCGCGGCGCGCAGGTCATCTACCCCAAGGACGCCGCGCAGATCGTGCACGAGGGCGACGTGTTCCCCGGTGCCCGGGTGCTCGAGGCCGGCGCCGGATCGGGCGCACTGACCTGCTCGCTGCTGCGTGCGGTCGGGCCCGAGGGCCGGGTGACGTCGTGGGAGGTCCGGGAGGACCACGCCGAGCACGCGGTCCGGAATGTCGAGACGTTCTTCGGCGGGCGCCCCGACAACTGGGACCTGACGATCGGCGACCTGGCCGACTACGACGCCGACGTCCACGGCACCGTGGACCGGGTGGTGCTGGACATGCTGGCGCCGTGGGACGTCCTGCCCGCCGTCTCGAAGGCACTGGTTCCGGGTGGCGTGCTGATCGTGTACGTGGCCACGACGACGCAGCTGTCGACGGTGGTCGAGGCGCTGCGCGCACAGGAGTGCTGGACCGAACCGCGGTCTTGGGAGTCGATCGTCCGCGGCTGGCACGTGGTCGGGCTGGCGGTGCGGCCCGAGCACCGCATGCAGGGCCACACCGCGTTCCTGGTCAGCGCCCGGCGCCTCGCCGAGGGCACGGTCACCCCGAAGCCGCAGCGGCGCCCCAGCAAGGGCTGACGCACTGTGAGTGGTCGTCACCCCGAGGGGTGACGACCACTCACAGTGCGCGGGGCGCTCACTTCACGCAGGCGAGGCGGCCCATGCCGAGGATCGTGCAGGTGGCGTCGTCGGAGACGACCCACTCGCCGTTCACCTCGTCGAACGTGATGTCGGTGGGCGCTCCGCCGTGCGGTCCGGCGATCGTGGTGGTGGCGGTGACCGTGTCGTCGTCGACGGTCGCGACCTTGGTGACATCGGCGGTCAGCGGGTAGCCCTGGAGCACGGTGTTGAACTGGTCGAGGACGGCGGCCTGCTTGGCGCCGTCCTCGACCAGTACCACCTTGTCGGCTGCGGGGACCGCCGGGTCGAAGAACGTCGTCAGCGTCGCGTTCAGCGCCTCGGCGCTCGGGGCGGCGACCGCGTTCGCGCTGGTCGCAGCCACCGAGGTGGTGCTCGACGGGGTCCCGCTCGCAGAGTTGCCGGAGTCCTCGGAGCCGCACGCGGTGACGCCCAGGGTGACGAGGACGGCTCCGGCGGCGATGACAGACGTACGGATGATCACGAGGAGGCCTCTCCCTGGTCGGCAAGTAATGTAGGTGAGGCTAACATGAGATGGACCGGGTTCGGATTTCGGTGAACATCCCACAGTGTGCGATGTCGCAAGTGTCGCAACACAGTTTCGTCCGCACGGCGGTAGCGTTGATAGATCGAACTGGGAGGAGCCGCACATGAGCGCAACAGAGAATCCGGACTCGCTGGCTGCCAGGGCGGAACTCGAAGCCCTCAAGCTCGAGGCCGCTGCACTTCGCCGACAACTTGCCCAGTCACCCGAGCAGGTGCGTGAACTCGAGTCACGGGTGGATTCCCTGTCGATCCGCAACTCGAAGCTGATGGACACCCTCAAGGAGGCGCGTCAGCAGCTGATCGCGTTGCGTGAGGAGGTCGACCGGCTCGGTCAGCCGCCCAGTGGTTACGGCGTGCTCGTCCTCGCTCACGAGGACCAGACCGTCGACGTGTTCACGTCGGGCCGCAAGATGCGGCTGACGTGCTCCCCGAACGTCGATGCCGAGCAGCTGAAGCCGGGTCAGACGGTCCGCCTCAACGAGGCGCTCACGGTGGTCGAAGCCGGCTCGTTCGAGCGGATCGGGGAGATCTGTGCGTTGCGCGAGGTCCTCGACGACGG
The DNA here is from genome assembly GCF_039540555.1 of Rhodococcus olei. Taxonomy (NCBI): domain Bacteria; kingdom Bacillati; phylum Actinomycetota; class Actinomycetes; order Mycobacteriales; family Nocardiaceae; genus Rhodococcus; species Rhodococcus olei. The sequence goes on from NZ_BAABFB010000023.1 coordinate 159,574, forward strand.
GGAACGCGCCCTGGTGGTCGGGCACGCGGACGAGGAGCGGGTGGTGTGGCTCGCCCATCCGCTGGCGGTCGCGGCGTCGGAGACCACGCTGCACCCGGAGGACGAGGACATCGACTCGCCGACCCGCAAGCTCCGTCCCGGTGACTCGCTGCTCGTCGACACCAAGGCCGGGTACGCGTTCGAGCGGATCCCGAAGGCCGAGGTCGAGGACCTGGTGCTCGAGGAGGTGCCGGACGTCGACTACAACGACATCGGTGGCCTCGGCAGGCAGATCGAACAGATCCGGGACGCGGTGGAGCTGCCGTTCCTGCACAAGGACCTCTTCCACGAGTACGCCCTGCGACCGCCGAAGGGCGTCCTGCTGTACGGCCCGCCGGGCTGTGGCAAGACGCTGATCGCGAAGGCGGTCGCGAACTCGCTCGCGAAGAAGATCGCGGAGGCCCGGGGCCAGGACGCGAAGGAGGCCAAGTCCTACTTCCTGAACATCAAGGGACCCGAGCTCCTGAACAAGTTCGTCGGCGAGACCGAGCGGCACATCCGGATGATCTTCCAGCGTGCCCGCGAGAAGGCGTCCGAGGGCACCCCGGTGATCGTGTTCTTCGACGAGATGGACTCGATCTTCCGGACCCGCGGGTCCGGTGTCTCGTCGGACGTCGAGACGACGGTGGTCCCGCAGCTGCTCAGCGAGATCGACGGCGTCGAGGGGCTCGAGAACGTCATCGTGATCGGTGCGTCCAACCGGGAGGACATGATCGATCCCGCGATCCTGCGTCCCGGCCGGCTCGACGTGAAGATCAAGATCGAGCGTCCGGACGCGGAGTCCGCGCAGGACATCTTCTCGAAGTACCTGACCGAGCACCTGCCGGTGCATGCGGACGACCTCGCCGAGTTCCGCGGCGATCACGCGCTCTGCATCAAGGCGATGATCGAGCGGGTCGTCGATCGGATGTACGCGGAGAGCGACGAGAACCGCTTCCTCGAGGTGACGTATGCCAATGGCGACAAGGAGGTCCTGTACTTCAAGGACTTCAACTCGGGTGCGATGATCCAGAACATCGTCGACCGGTCGAAGAAGTACGCGATCAAGGCGGTCCTCGAGACCGGTGCGCCGGGTCTTCGCGTGCAGCATCTGTTCGATTCCATCGTCGACGAGTTCTCGGAGAACGAGGATCTGCCGAACACCACGAATCCCGATGACTGGGCACGGATCTCGGGCAAGAAGGGTGAGCGGATCGTCTACATCCGCACGCTGGTCACCGGCAAGAACGCCAGCGCCAGCCGCGCGATCGACACCGAGTCGAACACCGGTCAGTACCTGTAGGACGGCCGCCGGGATGGGCCGGAAGCGGAATGCCGCTTCCGGCCCACCCCGCTGCGCTCACAGGACGACGTCGGTCAGCAGGGCGCGGGTGTCGGGCACGAACGGCCACGTCGGATCGGCGAGGTGGGTACGCAGCTGCTCGACGGTCCACCACCAGCCGTCGACGATCTCGCTGGCCTGGTGCACGATCGGTCCGCCCCAACGCCCCTCGAACGCGAACAGGTGACAGCGCAACGGTTTCCCGTTCCAGAGGCCGTCCCAGGCGACGCGCGCGAGCGGGGTGAGCGTGATGCCGTGGACTCCCAGCTCCTCGGCGAGTTCGCGCTCGGCGGTGTCCCGCGGCGTCTCTCCGGGGTCGACGACGCCGCCGGCGAGGCAGTCGTGCATGCCCCCGAACACGGCCTTCGCCGGGGACCGGCGGTGCACGTAGATCCGGTTGTCGTCGGCCGAGCGCAGCAGCACCCCGGAGCTGGCGTGCCACAGACCTTCCGCGTACACCCGCGAGCGCGCCGCGGTACCGGTGACCCGGCCGCGCCCGTCGTACACGGCGACGACCTCGTCCCGGGCCGGGCCGCCCGCGCCGGGCATCTGATCCATTCCCTCATCGTGTCACGCGGCGTTAGGCTCGCGACGTGGCCCTTCCTCGGCGGCTGGCACGCTTCAACCGGGTGGTGACGAACCGCGTGGTGCTGCTGCTGGCGGGCTGGGTCCCGGGAATCGCGATCGTGCTGCACCGCGGTCGCCGCAGCGGGCGCCTCTACCGAACCCCGGTCAACGTGTTCCGGTACGGGGACGGCTACCGGTTCGCGCTGACCTACGGTCCGGACAGCGACTGGGTACGCAACGTGCTCGCCGCCGGCCGAGTGGACGTCACGACCAGGGGACACCTGGTGAGCCTGACCGAGCCACGCCGGGGGAGCGACCCCGAGGCGCGGTGGGCACCGTGGCCGGCGCGGTCCGTGTTGCGGAGGATCCGCGCGAGCGAGTACCTGCAGTGTCGTCTCGAGCGCGGATCGTGAGCGTTCGGCCGCCGAATCGGGCCCGTCGGCGCCGGTAGCGCGTTACCGTTGGGATTCGCGCATCAGCCACACCGAGAGGCGCAGCTCGATGAGAACACTCAGTCGAGAAGTGGGTTTGGCCGGCGTGGCGCTGACCTTCGTGGCCGCCGCATTCATCGCGATTCCGCCGCCCGCGGCGCAGGGGTTCGCGGAGGACGTCTGCTACACCGAGAACGGCGCACCGCCGCACAACTGCGGACCGCTGCCGCCCGAGTGCCCGATCGACGATCCGGACGTGCCGCTCTGCGGTCTGGGGGCGTTCGCGACCTACGGATTCACGCTCCGGCGACCGCTCGGGGGCCGCAGCCTCGTGCACACCGACTCGACGTACATCATCGCTCGCAGCGTCGGCTTCTCGGCGCAGGACGCGTACTGGATCGCGGCGTACGACGAGGCGACCGACCTCGGGAGCTTCGTCCCGCGCGAGGTCGACGGCCGGCCCGTACCGGATGCCGATGCGCTCACGACGAAGGACATCAGCGGACTGGTGCGCACCCACTTCGCCACCGGCGGATTCCTCTTCCACTTCCTGCCGACGATGCGTGGACCGCTCGATCCGCTGCCGGACGGGCTGCACCCCGACGTCGACGACACCGCACACGAGGTGATGCTCACGCACCTGCGGCGCTGGGCCATGGCCGGGCCGGGCAGCGCCGCGCCGTTGTGCACCGCCGGCTTCACCGATCCCGGACCCGACGGTGACCACGCCACCGGCACAACGTGTTACGGATCACCACAGCCCGCGCAGATCGACGGCACGTACGCGGTGGTGGCTCCGGTCGCCTACCCGTTCACCAACGAGACGGGGGAGCAGATCATCTCCGGCACGGTCCGGTCGTCGCAGTTCGACTCCTGGATCGGCGACAACTCCTGGAACGCGAGGATCGGCATCTACCTGCACGCCCTCGGTGACCGCATCTCGCACCACGTCTGCACCGACGCCGGCACGATCACACCGCCGAGACCGGACCAGCCGGAGTTTCGGATCGACCTGAACGTGCCCACCTGCGATCAGGGTCCGCACGCTCTCCGCCACGAGTACGAGACCGGAGTGAACTTCACGGGGCTCGCCGCCGAGGACCGCACGACCGAGGCGATGCTGTCGATGGCCTACGACGAACTCGTCGCGTTCGCGCGAGAACGGGGCACCCTCGACCAGCGTGCGACCACCCCGGACGTCAAGGCCGCACTCGTGACCGACGGCCTGGTACCGGCGCTCCAGATCCACGATCCGGTGGCTCGGCTGAACGCGGTCGTCGACGTCGGCTGTCGCGCCGGGGTGCCGGCGTTCCCGGGAAATCCGCACTGCCGGGGCTGACGAACGTCGTTCGCCATCCGGGCGTCGCCGAACGGGTGGTTGGTTGTCCTGCTTCCCGCGACCGGGAGCGAGACCCAATCGGCGCACCGACAACCCATCTGCGGCCCGGTGGGGGCGGAGTGAACCGCCCCCACCGGGCATCGAGCGAGGTCCAGGGCCTGTCGAGGTAGGGGAGAGGGTGCCACCGGCAGGCGCCCCGGATGTCTCGACGGGGCCGAGCGCAGCAGGCAATCCAGGAGTGATCGTCCCCTGACAGTGCGCGCCACCACCTGCAATAATGTCATAACGCAACTTATCGGCACAAAAGTTCGGCTCCGGTTTCCCTCCCGCCTCACCACACGACACCGCCCCGACACGGCCGGGCCCGGGCGCTGCCTTCCGTGTGGTGCCGCCCGACGTTCTAGGCTCGACGCCATGCAGCGGATCATCGGAATCGAGGTCGAGTACGGGATTTCCTCCCCGTCGGAGCCGACGGCGAATCCCATCCTGACCTCCACCCAGGCGGTGCTCGCATACGCGGCCGCCGCCGGCGTACCTCGGGCCAAGCGGACACGCTGGGACTACGAGGTGGAATCGCCCCTGCGGGACGCCCGGGGATTCGATCTCGGGCGATTCAACGGTCCGGCCCCGGTGATCGACGCCGACGAGGTCGGCGCGGCCAACATGATCCTCACCAACGGCGCTCGGCTGTACGTCGACCACGCGCACCCGGAGTACTCGGCGCCGGAGGTGACCGACCCGCTCGACGCGGTGATCTGGGACAAGGCGGGGGAGCGGGTGATGGAGGCCGCCGCGCGGCACGCGTCGAGCGTGCCCGGTGCGCCGCGCCTGCAGCTGTACAAGAACAACGTCGACGGCAAGGGCGCGTCGTACGGCACCCACGAGAACTACCTGTGCTCGCGGGAGACGCCGTTCTCGGCGATCATCGCCGGTCTGACGCCGTTCTTCGCGTCGCGGCAGGTGATCACCGGGTCGGGCCGGGTCGGGATCGGGCAGTCGGGCGACGAGGCCGGCTTCCAGCTGTCGCAGCGCGCCGACTACATCGAGGTCGAGGTCGGTCTGGAGACCACGCTCAAGCGCGGCATCATCAACACCCGCGACGAGCCGCACGCGGACGCCGAGAAGTACCGCCGCCTGCACGTGATCATCGGGGACGCGAACCTCGCCGAGTGGTCGACGTACCTCAAGGTCGGAACGACGGCGCTGGTGCTCGACCTGATCGAGGCCGGGGTCGATCTGTCCGACCTGCAGCTGGCCCGGCCGGTCACGGCCGTGCACCAGATCAGCCACGATCCGACCCTGCGGCGGACGGTCGCCCTCGCCGACGGCCGGGAGATGACCGGTCTTGCGCTGCAGCGGATCTACCAGGAGCGGGTCGCGAAGTTCGTCGAGCAGGAGGGGGCCGGCGACCCCCGCGTGCGCGACATCCTCGACAAGTGGGCGACCGTGCTCGACCTGCTCGAGCGCGACCCGATGGAATGCGCGCACCTGCTGGACTGGCCCGCGAAACTGCGGATCCTCGAGGGCTTCCGCAACCGGGAGGGGCTGGCGTGGTCGGCGCCGAAGCTGCACATGCTCGACCTGCAGTACTCGGATGTCCGACTCGACAAGGGTCTGTACAACCGCCTCGTCGCGCGTGGGTCGATCGAACGGCTGGTCACCGAGCAGAGCGTTCTCGACGCCATCCACAACCCACCGACCGACACCCGGGCCTATTTCCGTGGCGAGTGCCTGCGGCGGTTCGGAGCCGACATCGCGGCCGCGAGCTGGGACTCGGTGATCTTCGATCTGGGTCGTGACTCCCTCGTCCGGATCCCGACTCTGGAGCCGCTGCGCGGCAGCAAGGCGCACGTCGGAGCGTTGCTCGAGGCCGCGGATTCGGCGGCCGACCTGGTCGATCAGCTGACCACGTGACCCGAAAGTCACGACACGACTGCGAATCGGCCGACCGCCGGTCCCGATCGGTAGGGTGAAGGTCCGAGCACGAGCGCACACTGGTGTGCAGGTGCAGTGCACGAGAACGAGGAGGTCGGCGGCTATGGCGCAGGAGCAGACCAAGCGCGGCGGCGGTGGCGACGACGACGATGCCGCCATCGGCGACGCGGGCGCGGGTCAGGAACGTCGGGAGAAGCTTGCGGAGGACACGGACGATCTGCTCGACGAGATCGACGACGTCCTCGAGGAGAACGCCGAGGACTTCGTGCGCGCGTACGTGCAAAAGGGCGGCCAGTGACGCCGGATTCCCCGGCGGCGCGCTCGGTGGCGGGGGGCGGGGTGCTGCGGTTCGACTCGCAGCTGTCCTCGTTCACGGAGCATCTGCGTGCCCATGCGCCGGAGCTTTTGCCGGAGAACCGATTCGATCTCGGTCCACTGTCCGGAGGAAGGGGTGAGCCGGTGAACGGGCGGGCGGACATCGCCCCGCACGGCACGACGATCGTGGCGTTGACCTTCGCCGAAGGCGTTCTGATCGCCGGCGACCGTCGGGCCACGATGGGCAACATGATCGCCAGCCGCGACGTCGAGAAGGTGTACGTCACCGACGACTACTCGGCGGCCGGGATCGCCGGTACCGCGGGCGTCGCCATCGAACTGGTCCGGCTGTTCGCGGTCGAACTCGAGCACTACGAGAAGATCGAGGGCGTGCCGCTCACGTTCGACGGCAAGGCCAATCGGCTCTCGTCGATGGTCCGTGGCAATCTCGGTGCGGCGATGCAGGGTTTGGCCGTGGTGCCGCTGCTGGTCGGATACGACCTGGACACCGCCGAGCCCGCCAAGGCCGGCCGGATCGTCTCGTACGACATGGTCGGTGGCCGGTACGAGGAACGCGCCGGCTATCACGCGGTCGGGTCGGGTTCGCTGTTCGCGAAGTCGTCGCTCAAGAAGATCCACGACCCCGCGGCCGACGAGGCGGGTGCGCTGCGCACGGCGGTCGAGGCGCTGTACGACGCCGCGGACGACGACTCCGCGACCGGTGGTCCCGACCTGACCCGGGGGATCTACCCGACGGCGATCGTGATCACCTCCGACGGCGCCGAGGTCGTCGCGGAGGACCGGCTCGCCGACTTCGCCCGGGCCGTGATCGCCGACCGCACCGAGAAGGCAGGTGACACGCCGTGACGATGCCGTACTACGCCTCCGCCGAGCAGATCATGCGCGATCGCTCGGAGCTGGCGCGCAAGGGTATTGCGCGTGGCCGCAGCGTGATCGCGCTGATCTACGCGGACGGTGTGCTGTTCGTCGCCGAGAACCCGTCGTCGTCGCTGCACAAGGTCAGCGAGCTCTACGACCGGCTCGGTTTCGCGGCCGTGGGCAAGTACAACGAGTTCGAGAACCTGCGGCGCGCCGGCATCATGCACGCCGACATGCGTGGCTACTCCTACGACCGCCGCGACGTCACCGGACGTTCGATCGCGAACGCGTACGCGCAGACGCTCGGCACCATCTTCACCGAGCAACCGAAGCCGTACGAGGTCGAACTGTGCGTCGCGGAGGTCGGACGGGTCGCACAGCCGCGGCACGCGCAGCTGTACCGGATAACCTACGACGGGTCGATCGTCGACGAGAACCACTTCGTCGTGATGGGCGGCGCCACCGAACCGATCGCGACAGCGCTCAAGGCGTCGTACGAGGAGGGCATGCCCCTCGCGAAGGCGGTCGCGGTGGCGGTCGACGCGCTGCAGATCGGCACCGCGCACCCGGGCAACGGCGAGGCCGAACGGCGCCGGATCGGCGTCGAGTCCCTCGAGGTCGCGGTGCTCGACCAGAACCGTCCGCGACGTGCCTTCCGTCGACTGACCGGGTCCACCCTGGAGTCCTTGCTTCCGGTCGTCGCGACACCGACCGAGGCCACCGGCGCGCAGGACACCGAATCGACGGACACCACCGACGCGGGCGGGGACGCCGGCTAGGGCCGGCGGTAGAGCAGCACCCGCCCGGGCTCACTCCGGAATTCGAACCGGCGGCCGTCGGCGACAACCTCGCCGTCGGCCGCCAGCGCGACCGGCTCGCCGACGATGCCGACGGACACCGCGGGAACGCGCTGCTGCGTGTACGTGTCCGACGTCGCGAGGGTGCCGGTCAGCGCCGCCCCGACCAGCCTCAGCCGGGACCACCGACGGTCCGCGGGCAGGAAGCGGACGTCGAGGGTGCCCTCGTTGATGGCCGGCCGGGACATCGGCACCTGGTCGGCGGGAGCGTACCGGCCGTTGCCGACGAACAGCATCCACACCGAGTGACGGGCACCGTCGATCGTCACGGTCAGCGGTTGCGCCGAGGCGAGGACACGGGTCATCGCGACCGCGGCCGCCGGCCACTTGCCGTATCGGGGTTCCCACCGCTCCCGCAGCCGGACCGTGTCCGGGTAGCCGCCCAGGCTCGACGTGTTGACGAACGCGGTCTCCGTGCCGCCGTCGACGCGGACGGCGCCCAGGTCGACCAGCTCGATGCTGCCGTCCGAGATCGCCTGCGCCGTCGAGGAAACGTCGCCGACCCCCGCGTCGCGGGCGAAGTGGTTGAGCGTCCCGCCGGGGAACACCGCGATCGGCAGGTCGTGCCGCACGGCCGCGTTCGCGACCGTGACCACCGTTCCGTCGCCGCCGCACACGCCGAGCGCGGCCGGGCCGCGGGCGGCGACCACGTCGTCGATCTGGTCGCCGAAGTCCCGGCCGGGATCGAACTCGACCACGGCCGCGCGCGGGAGGTGTTCCTCGACCTCCGCGCGGATCGGGTCGTCCTCGGTACCGGAGCCCGGGTTCACGAAGACGATCATGCCGTCACCGTCCGGCAGGGGCGTCGTCCGGCGCCGACGGCCGAGAGTGGCCGGCTCCTGCTCGCGGACCGCCCACCAGGTGCGCGTTCCGAGGGCCACGGCGGCACCCACCGCCGCGCCCACGATCACGTCGGACGGCCAGTGCACCCCGGTGTGCACGCGCGAGTACGCCACCGCCGCCGCGACGGGAGCGACCGCGGCGCCGGCCAGCGGGTACTCGAGGGCGACCCCGGTGGCGAACGCGGCGGCGGACGCGGAGTGGCCGGACGGGAAGGACGACGAACGGGGGATCGGTACGCCGCGCCGCAGCGTGAACTCGGGGGTGCCCGCCGGCGGGCGTCTTCTGGGCAGCAGCGGTTTGAGGACGGCGTTCGACAGTGCACTCGCGCCGGCCACGGAGAGCATGCCCCGGAGCGCAGCCCGGCGGGCCCTGCGACCGGACAGGCCCAGCCCCGCGGCGAGAACCGCCCACAGGACGCTGTGGTTGGCCGCGGTGGTCAGCGCGCGCAGGCCGGCATCCAGGCGCGACGGCGGCAGATCGGCGCTCAGGCGCATGACGATCCGGTCGGTATTCTTCGCGAAAGATCTCGCTTCGGCCACGTTCTCACCCTACGGACAGAACGCTCGTCGCGAACCCGGTGGCGAAGGCCCGCGGCGTTGTACTGTCGAAGTGTGCAGCGGCGAATCATGGGAATTGAGACCGAGTTCGGTGTGACGTGCACCTTCCACGGTCACAGGCGCCTGAGCCCCGACGAGGTGGCCCGGTACCTGTTCCGTCGGGTGGTGTCCTGGGGTCGCAGCTCGAATGTGTTCCTGCGCAACGGGGCGCGGCTGTACCTCGACGTGGGATCGCATCCCGAGTACGCCACCGCAGAGTGCGACGGGCTGGTCCAGCTCGTCACCCACGACCGCGCCGGTGAGCGCGTGCTCGAGGATCTGCTCGTCGATGCCGAACAGCGACTGGCCGAAGAGGGCATCGGGGGTGACATCTACCTGTTCAAGAACAACACCGACTCGGCGGGCAACTCGTACGGATGCCACGAGAACTTCCTCGTGGTCCGGGCAGGCGAGTTCTCCCGCATCTCGGACGTGTTGCTGCCGTTCCTGGTCACCCGGCAACTCATCTGCGGCGCGGGCAAGGTGCTGCAGACCCCGAAGTCGGCGACCTTCTGCCTGTCGCAGCGAGCCGAGCACATCTGGGAGGGCGTCTCGTCCGCCACCACCCGGTCCCGGCCGATCATCAACACGCGCGACGAGCCGCACGCCGACGCCGAGAAGTACCGCCGGCTGCACGTCATCGTCGGCGACTCGAACATGTCCGAGACCACCACGATGCTCAAGGTCGGCAGCGCGGCGCTGGTCCTGGAGATGATCGAGGCCGGCGTCTCGTTCCGCGACTTCGCACTCGACAACCCGATCCGCGCGATCCGGGAGGTCAGTCACGACCTGACTGGCCGACGCCCGGTCCGCCTCGCCGGCGGGCGCCAGGCCAGTGCGCTCGACATCCAGCGTGAGTACCACGCGCGGGCCGTCGAACACCTGCACAACCGGGAACCCGACCCGCAGGTCGCGCAGGTCGTCGAGCTGTGGGGGCGGGTGCTCGACGCCGTCGAGTCGCAGGACTTCGCGAAGGTCGACACCGAGGTCGACTGGGTGATGAAGCGCAAGCTGTTCCAGCGCTACCAGGACAAGCACAACCTCGAGTTGTCCGACCCCAGGATCGCGCAGCTCGACCTCGCGTACCACGACATCAAACGGGGTCGCGGCGTGTTCGACCTGCTGCAGCGCAAGGGACTCGCCAAGCGGGTCACCGAGGACGACCAGATCGACGCGGCGGTGAACACGCCGCCGCAGACGACCCGCGCCAAGCTGCGGGGCGACTTCATCGCGGCCGCGCAGGACGCGGGCCGGGACTTCACCGTCGACTGGGTACACCTCAAGCTCAACGACCAGGCCCAGCGGACGGTGCTGTGCAAGGACCCGTTCCGGGCCGTCGACGAGCGCGTCGAACGGCTGATCGCCTCGATGTAGGGGCCCTGCCGTTAGGCTGCTGCACCGTGGCGACCAGCAAAGTCGAGCGGCTGATGAACCTCGTCATCTGCCTGCTCTCGACCCGGCAGTTCCTGACGGCGGAGAAGATCCGTCAGAGCGTGGCCGGCTACGAGGAGTCGGCGAGCGACGAGGCGTTCAGCCGCATGTTCGAGCGGGACAAGAACGAGCTGCGGGACCTCGGCGTGCCGCTCGAGACCGGCCAGGCGTCGCGGTTCGGGACGATCGAGGGCTATCGGATCAGCCCGGAGGCCTACGCACTGCCGGAGATCGACCTGACCAGTGAGGAGTCCGCCGCGGTCGCGATCGCGGTCCGGTTGCTCGAATCACCCGAGCTGACGGCGGCCGCGCAGGGCGCGGTCCTGAAGCTGCGAGCCGCCGGTGTCGTCGTCGACCAGGAGTCCGCGTCGGCGCTGTTCACCGCGCTGCCGGCGCGGATCCGCGGCTCGGAACCGGTGCTCGAGCAGGTGCTCGCGGCGCTCGAGGCGGGCCGCGCGATTCGGTTCGAGCACCGCTCCGCCGCGAATGCGCCGTTCGTCACCCGCACGGTCGAACCGTGGGGTGTGGTCACCCACGACGGGCGCTGGTACCTGGTCGGGCACGACCGCGACCGGCAGGCGACCCGCACGTTCCGGCTGTCGCGGATCGGTGAGCCGGTGACCGCGTTCGGTCCCGCCGGCGCGGTGCACAAGCCGGCCGGTACGGACCTGCGGGCCGTCGTCGCCCGAACGGTCGGCACGGCCGGTGTCTCCGGAACGGCGACCGTGTGGGTACGCGACGGCCGCGCCCAGGAGCTGCGCCGACTCGGCCATGCCACGTCGCCCGGCGACATCGCCGGCCGCACCGGCACCCTGCTCGAGGTACCGGTGCGGTCCCGGGAATGGCTGTCGCGGCTGATCGCCGGATACGGAGAGGACGCCGTCGTGCTGGCACCGGACGGCCTGCGCGACGACGTGATCGCCCGGTTGACCGTGGCGGCGGGGGAGACCCGATGAGCCAGCGGTTGTCGCAGCGGCTGTCCCGACTGCTGAACATGGTCCCGTACTTCGTCGCGAACCCCGGCATCACGAAGGTGGAGGCGGCGGCCGAGCTCGGGGTCACGGTCGCGCAGCTGCAGACCGACCTGAACCAGTTGTGGGTCTGCGGCCTGCCCGGATACGGCCCCGGCGACCTGATCGACCTGTCGTTCGAGGAGGAGACCGTCGAGGTCACCTTCTCGGCCGGGATCGACCGGCCGCTGCGGCTGACGTCCACCGAGGCGACGGCGCTGTTGATCGCGCTGCGGGCACTGGTCGAGCTGCCGGGCACCGCTGACCCGTCGTCGGTGCAGGGAGCGATCGCGAAGATCGAATCCGCCGCCGGGGTCGCGGCCGGCGGGGTGGTGACGAACGCCGGCGGCGACCCCGAACCGGAGAGCCCGGTGGTCGCGACGGTGCGGTCCGCGGTACGACAGGGACATGCCCTCGACATCACCTACTTCTCGGCGTCCCGGGACGCGGTGACCCGCCGTACCGTCGACCCGATCCGGGTCGTGCTCGTCGACAATCACAGCTACCTGCAGGCGTGGTGCCGGCACGCGGACGGGGTGCGGCTGTTCCGCTTCGACCGCATCGACGCGGCCACGGAACTCGACGAGCCCGCACGCGCCCCCGAGGGGGCGTACGCCGAGTCGGCGTCGCTCGACCTGTTCCACGACGACGGCACGCTGCCGCGGGCGCGGCTGCTGATCGCCCCCGACCACGCGTGGGTGATGGACTACTACCCGATGACCGACGTGGTGGTGCGGGCGGACGGCTCCGTCGAGGCGTCGATGCGCTACGCGTCGCAGGAGTGGATGGCCCGGTTGATGGCCGGCTTCGGGACCGGCGTGCAGGTGCTCGGACCGACGGAATTGTCCGAGTCGATCCGGGCGCGGGCGGCGGCGGCGCTGGAGATGTACCGGCAGCCGATCGACCGGTGACTCCGCCCATTCGCCCCCGCCGACACCACCTGTGTCCGGTAGCATCGAGCCAACTGATCTCTGGAGGTTGAAATGGGTGCAATGAGCCCCTGGCACTGGGCCATTGTGGCGCTGGTTGTCGTGATCCTGTTCGGTTCGAAGAAGCTGCCCGACGCGGCCCGCGGCCTCGGTCGCTCGCTGCGCATCTTCAAGAGCGAGGTCAAGGAGATGCAGAACGACGGCGTCTCGACCGCCGCCGCACCGGCTCAGCCGGCCCAGCCGGCCCAGCTGCCCGCGGCCAACCCCGCTCCGGTACCGCAGACCACCGTGGCCGAGACCACGAACCCCGAGCCCAAGGCGTCGTAGACCGAGTACCGAGTGCACCCGGGGTCCCGACGCGCCCCGGGTGACGCCTGAGCAGAACCAGGGCCCGAATCAGTGCGAATCCCCTTCGACCCACGGCGCAGCAGGCGCCGGGTCAACCCCGACGGCACCATGTCGTTGATCGACCACCTCTACGAACTGCGGACGCGGCTGCTGTGGTCGCTTCTCGCGATCGTGGTGACCACCGCGTTCGGCTTCTACTGGTATTCGCACCAGCTGTTCGGGCTCGAGAGTCTCGGCGAGATCCTTCGCGAGCCCTACTGTTCGCTGCCCCCGGAGTCGCGGGCCGCGCTCACCACCGACGGTTCCTGCCGGTTGCTCGCGACCGGGCCGTTCGAGCAGTTCATGCTGCGGTTCAAGGTGGCGTTCACCGCCGGTGTCGTGCTGGCCTGCCCGGTGTGGCTCTACCAGCTGTGGGCGTTCGTCACCCCCGGCCTGTACGCCAAGGAACGCCGCTATGCGATCGGATTCGTCGTCTCGGCGGCGGCGCTGTTCGTCTTCGGCGCGGTGCTCGCCTACCTCGTCGTCTCGAAGGCCCTGCACTTCCTGCTGACGATCGGCGGCGACGTCCAGGTGACAGCCCTCGGCGGCGCCGAGTACTTCGGCTTCGTGATCAACCTGCTGATCATCTTCGGCGTCAGCTTCGAGATCCCGCTGCTGATCGTGGCGCTGAACTTCGCCGGCGTCCTCAGCTACGCGAAGCTCAAGGCCTGGCGACGCGGCCTGATCATGGCGTTGTTCGTGTTCGCGGCCGTCGCCACCCCCGGCCAGGACCCGTTCTCGATGCTCGCGCTCGCTGCGGCGCTGACCGTGTTGTTCGAGCTCGCGGTGCAGATCACGCGCCTCAACGACCGGCGCAAGGCGCGGAGTGCGACCGAGGACTGGGGCGCCCTCTCCGACGACGAGGCGTCCCCGCTCGGCGGATCCGGCGGCCTCGGCACGGCGGAACCGATCGACGCCCCGACCCCGGTGCGGGACTACTCGGACACGCTCTGACGCGGGCGCACCCCGGTCGACCCCGGTCGATAGCCTGACGGGGTGGAACTCGACGTATTCGCGGCGCAACTGAGCTTTCCCCTGGACGCGTTCCAGGACCAGGCCTGCCGGGCACTCGAAGCCGGGCACGGCGTGCTCGTGTGCGCGCCCACCGGTGCGGGCAAGACCGTGATCGGCGAGTTCGCGGTGCATCTCGCGCTGGTCTCGGGGCACAAGTGCTTCTACACGACACCGATCAAGGCGCTGAGCAACCAGAAGTACGCCGACCTCGTCGACCGGTACGGCAAGGCGTCGGTCGGGCTGCTCACCGGCGACGTCAGCATCAACTCCGACGCCCCGGTGGTCGTGATGACCACCGAGGTGCTCCGGAACATGCTGTACGCGGACTCGCCGACCCTCCGGGGACTGTCCCACGTCGTGATGGACGAGGTGCACTACCTCGCCGACCGGTTCCGGGGAGCCGTGTGGGAGGAGGTGATCCTGCACCTGCCCGAGGACGTGCGCCTGGTCAGCCTGTCCGCGACCGTCAGCAACGCCGAGGAGTTCGGCGCCTGGATGGGCACGGTCCGCGGCGACACCGAGGTCATCGTCGACGAGGTGCGCCCGATCCCGCTGTGGCAGCACATGATGGTGGGCCGCCGGCTCTTCGACCTGTTCGACACCCGCGCCAACACGACGGCGCCGGAGACCGGGCGAGCGGCAACCGAGCCGTCGGCGCGGCTGGTCGTCGACCAGGAGCTGGTCCGGTACCTCAAGCAACGCCAGGCACTGGACCGCTACGACTCCTGGCAGCCCCGCGGCCGCGGGCGCGGCCCCGCGCCGAGCTCGTCGAACCGGCCCCTGCCGCGGCCCGAGGTCATCGCCAGGCTCGACGACGAGGGCCTGCTCCCGGCGATCACGTTCATCTTCAGCCGGGCCGGTTGCGACGCCGCGGTGACGCAGTGCCTGCGGTCGCGGCTGCGCCTGACGACCGAGGACCAGGCCGACGAGATCGCCGCGATCATCGACAAGCACACCGGGGATCTGCCGAAGCACGACCTGTCCGTGCTCGGGTACTGGGAGTGGCGCGAAGGGCTCGAGCGCGGCATCGCCGGCCACCACGCCGGCATGCTGCCCGCGTTCCGGCACACCGTCGAGGAACTGTTCGTCAAGGGCCTGGTGCGCGCGGTGTTCGCCACCGAGACCCTCGCGCTGGGCATCAACATGCCCGCCCGCACCGTGGTGCTCGAACGGCTCGTCAAGTTCAACGGCGAGACCCACGCGGACCTGACACCCGGCGAGTACACCCAGCTGACCGGCCGTGCGGGCCGACGCGGCATCGACGTCGAGGGGCACGCCGTCGTGCTCTGGCAGCCGGGGGTCGAGGCCACCGAGGTGGCCGGCCTCGCGTCGACGCGGACGTTCCCGCTGCGCAGCTCCTTCCGCCCCTCGTACAACATGTCGATCAACCTGATCGACCGGATGGGCCCCGGCGAGGCGCGGTCGCTGCTCGAGCGGTCGTTCGCGCAGTTCCAGGCGGACCGGTCGGTGGTCGGCCTCGTGCGGTCGATCGAGCGCGACGAGAAGGCGCTCACCGACCTGCGCGACCAGCTCGGCGGACCGGACAGCGACTTCTTCGAGTACGCGCAACTGCGCGAACGGGTGCGCGAACGGGAACGCCAGCTCGAACGACAGGGCCGGACCGACCGCCGCAAGGACGCGGTGACGTCGCTGACCGCCCTGCGCCGGGGCGATGTGATCGCGATTCCGACCGGCCGCCGGTCCGGGCTGGCGGTGGTCCTCGAGACCGACACCGACCCGACCGATCCGCGGCCCCTGGTGCTCACCGAGGACAAGTGGGCGGGGCGGATCTCGGCGGCCGACTTCCCGGCACCGGCGAGGGCACTCGGGAGCATGCGGCTGCCGCGGCACGTCGAGCACCGCACCGCCCGCACCCGCCGCGACCTGGCGTCGGCGCTGCGCAGCACCGGAATCGTCGCACCCGGCCGGTATTCGAAGCGCAAGTCCCCGGCGGCGAGCGACCGGGAGCTCACGGCGCTGCGGCGCGCGCTGCGCACGCATCCGTGCCACACCGACCCGGACCGTGACCGGCTCAGCCGGATCGGGGAGAAGTACAACCGGCTGGCCCGCGAGACCGAGACGAAACGGCAGAAGGTCGCGGCGACGACGAACTCGCTCGCCCGCACCTTCGACCGGATCCTGCGCCTGCTCACCGAACGCGGCTACATCGCGCCCGGTGGTGCGGTGACCGAACACGGGCACCGGTTGATGCGGTTGTACTCGGAGAGCGACCTGCTGGTCGCGGAGTGCCTCCGGAACGGCACCTGGCGCGGTCTCGCCCCGGCCGAGCTGGCCGCGGTCGTGTCCGCGCTGGTGTTCGAGTCCCGGCAGGACGCCTCGGTCGCCGACCGCGGCCCGACCGCGCCGATCCGGCATGCGCTCGGCGAGACCGTGCAGCTGTGGTCCGCGCTGCGGACCGACGAGGTGCGGCACAAGCTGCCGCTGACCCGCGAGCCGGACCTCGGGTTCGTCACCGCGATCCACAAGTGGGCGGGCGGGGAACCCCTCGTCGACGCACTGCTCGCGGCCGGTGACCGCGGCCAGGCGTTGTCGGCCGGCGACTTCGTGCGGTGGTGCCGGCAGGTGATCGACCTGCTCGACCAGGTGCACCAGACCGCACCCGACGCGCAGGTGCGGTCGGCGGCGGCGAAGGCGGTGGGCGCGATCCGGCGTGGTGTGGTCGCGGTCGACGCCGCCTGATCGACGGTTGTGTGATTGGATTCGCTCGCACTCTCCGCCACCCGGGGGGATCGGGACACAGGTGGCGACAGGGGGGACGTGCGGACAGCGACAGAGTGTGAGTGGAGGCAAGGGATGAGCGGCCCGGGGACGAACGACACCGAGAACGGTCGAACCGGTTCCGACCAGCAGGCGGCGGCGCCCGACGCGGCACCGCCCCAACCGACGGTGGCGATGCCACAGCAGCCGTACCCGCAGTGGGGGCAACAGGCCTGGAGCGCGCAGCCGCAGTACGGTCAGCAGCCCCAGCCGTACGGCCAGCAGCCGTCGCACTACGGACAGCCCCCTCAGTACGGCCAGCAGCCGCCGCAGTACGCCCCCCAGCCGGGCTATCCGCAGCAGCCCTACCCCTACCCCCAGCAGAGGCAGTACCCGCAGCCCGGCTATCCGCAGCCGCCGTCCGGGGAGTTCACGCAGGCGGGCCCGCCCCCGCAGTACGGCCCGCCGCCCGGCTATCCGCAGGCGCAGTACCCCCAGCCGCACCACCCCCAGCCTCCGGCGGCGCCGAAGTCGCGGCGGCCGCTGTGGATCGGACTCGGCGTCGGCGCCGTCCTGGTGATCGCGGCGATCGTCGCCGTCGTCGTGCTCGGTGGCTCGAAAACGCTCGACCGGACGGCCGCGCAGCAGGGCGTCACGCAGGTGCTGACCGAGTCGTACGGGCTGACCGGCGTCGCGGACGTCACCTGCCCGGCGGGCCGCAAGGTCGAGCAGGGTGCGACGTTCACGTGCACGCTGACGGTGAAGGGTCAGCCGCAGCAGGTGACGGTGACCTTCACCGACGACGACGGCACCTACGAGGTCAGCCGGCCGACCGCGCGGTGACCCGGACGGTCACCGCGGCGCGGCGAGCGCCGCGGTGAGCCTGCCGACCGACGCGCCGATGTTCAACTGTTCGGCCAGATCCGCGAGCCGGTCCGAGTCCTTCGGCGTCGCCGGGAGGGTGTCCGGTCCCGACAGTTCCACCGGTGCGTCGACCGCGACCCGCACGACCGGCAGCGCGGCGTCGAGGTAGTCGGCCGATGCGGCGAGCTTGCCGCGAACTCCCTTGGCCAGTCCCGATTCCGGGTCCTCGGCGGCGGCGCGGAGAGCGGCGATGGAGCCGTACTGGAGCAGCAGCGTCGACGCGGTCTTCTCGCCGACCCCCTTGACGCCCGGCAGTCCGTCCGACGGGTCGCCGCGGAGCAGCGCCAACTCGGCGTAGCCGGGACCGGGGCGGTCCGCGGGAACGCCGTACTTCTCGGCGACCTCGGCGGGACCGAACAGCTCGGCCTTCGACAGGCCGCGGCCGACGTAGAGGACCCGCACCGGGACGGGCTCGTCGGTCACGACCTGCAGCAGGTCCCGGTCGCCGCTGACGACGACGGTGGTGTCGTCACGTTCGCGGGCGGCGAGGGTGCCGAGAACGTCGTCGGCCTCGAACCCGACCGCGCCCGCGGTGGCGATGCCTGCGGCGCCGAGGACGTCCATGATCATGTCGACCTGCGGGGTCAGGGTGTCGGGCACCTCCTCGACGTCGGGTCCGGCGTCGTGTTCCTCGGCGACCCGGTGCGCCTTGTACGACGGCACCAGGTCGACGCGGAACTGTGGGCGCCAGTCCAGGTCGAGGCAGACCACCAGCCGGCTCGGCTGGTGCCTCGTGATCAGCGAGGCCACCATGTCGGTGAAGCCGCGGACCGCGTTCACCGGGCGGCCGTCGGTGGCCGTGAACGATTCGGGGAGCGCGTAATACGCGCGGAACCACAGGCTCGCGCCGTCGAGGAGAAGCAGTGGGCCGGTCATGCCGCTCATCCTGCCAAACCCCACTAGCCTGGACCGCATGAGTGCACCGAGCGAGTCCGCGCCCCGCTTTCCGACCGCCGTCTACGCGGGGCGGCTGCGCCGCGCCGCCGAGCTCACGGCGGCCTCCGGGCTGGACGCGCTGCTGATCACTCCGGGCCCCGATCTGAAGTACCTGGTCGGGTCGGGGGCGGCGTCGTTCGAGCGGCTCACCTGCCTGGTGATTCCGGCGGACGGCTCCGCCGCGTCGGTGGTGGTGCCGACGCTGGAACTGGCCGGGTTGGGGGAGTCGGCGATCGGGGACCTCGAGCTGGCGGTGCACGACTGGGTGGACGGCGTCGACCCGTACGCGGTGGTCGGGTCGCTGTTGCCGACTCCGGGTCGCACCGCGGTCGCCGAGGCGATGCCGGCGCTGCACGTCATTCCGCTCACCGCCGCGCTCGGCGCGCCCCCCGTGCTCGCGACCTCGGTGCTGCGGGAACTGCGAATGGTCAAGGACCGGGCGGAGATCGAGGCCCTGCGCCGAGCGGGCGCGGCGATCGACCGGGTGCACGCGCGGATGGGGGAGTGGCTGCGCCCCGGCCGCACCGAGGCGGAGGTCGCCGCCGACATCGCCGCCGCGATCGTCGAGGAGGGCCACACCGGCGCGGAATTCGTGATCGTCGGGTCGGGCCCGCACGGCGCCGACCCGCACCACGAGGTGTCCGACCGCGTCGTCCAGGCCGGCGACGTCGTGGTCGTCGACATCGGCGGACCCGTTGCGCCGGGCTACAACTCGGACAGCACGCGCACCTACAGCATCGGCGAACCGGCTCCCGACGTGGCGGCCAAGGTCGCGGTCCTCGAGCGGGCGCAGCGGGCGGCGGTCGAGGCGGTGCGGCCGGGCGTGACCGCTGAGGCGGTGGACGCGGCGGCCCGCGACGTCCTCGGCGCGGAGGGCCTGGCGCAGGTGTTCGTGCACCGCACCGGGCACGGGATCGGGCTGTCGGTGCACGAGGAGCCGTACATCGTGGCCGGCAACCGCACCGAACTGGTCGAGGGGATGGCGTTCAGCATCGAACCGGGCATCTACTTCCGCGGCGACTGGGGCGCCCGGATCGAGGACATCGTCGTGGTGACCGCGGACGGCTGCGAGCCGATGAACACCCGCCCCCACGGACTCACAGTGCTGTAAGTCCGTCGGGACCGCGCACGGGGCGCCTAAGGTGTGAGTCAGGACACATTCACCGCGACGCCGTGAGGACGTGCCGCCATGACCGCTTCCCCGCTCACCCGCCAAGGATTCGGCTCGATCAGGTCCGGTGGGCTCAACTGGGACTCCTTCCCGCTGCGCCTGTTCGCGAAGGGCAACGCGCACTTCTGGGATCCGCTGTCGATCGACTTCGGCCGGGACGCCGAGGACTGGCAGGGGCTGACCAGCGAACAGCAGCGCAGCGCCACCTACCTGTGCACGCAGTTCATCGCCGGGGAGGAGGCCGTCACCGAGGACATCCAGCCGTTCATGCGGGCGATGGCCGCCGAGGGCCGGCTCGGCGACGAGATGTACCTGACCCAGTTCTGCTTCGAGGAGGCCAAACACACCCAGGTCTTCCGGTTGTGGATGGACGCGGTGGGCCTGACCGGGGACCTGCACCCGTACGTCGCCGAGAACCCCTACTACCGGCAGTTGTTCTACGAGGAGCTGCCGGGGTCGCTGCGGGTGCTCGAGTCCGATCCGAGCCCGGCGAACCAGGTCCGCGCGTCGGTCACCTACAACCACGTGATCGAGGGCAGCCTCGCGTTGACCGGGTACTTCGCGTGGCAGAAGGTGTGCACGGAGTGGAACATCCTGCCCGGCATGGTGGAACTGGTCCGTCAGATCGGGAACGACGAACGTCGGCACATGGCGTGGGGCACGTTCACCTGCCGGCGCCACGTGGCCGCCGACGACCGCAACTGGGACGTCGTGCAGCAGCGGATGACCGAACTGATGCCGTTGGCGCTCGGCATGATCAACTGGGTCAACGACCAGTTCGAGGTGCAGCCGTTCGGCCTCGACAACGACGAGTTCGTCGCGTACGCCGCGGACCGCGCGCAGCGACGCCTCGGCGCGATCGAGTCGGCGCGGGGGCGTCCGGTCGCCGAGATCGACCTCGACTACACGCCGGAAACGCTCGAGGAGAAGTTCGGTCAGGAGGACGCCGCCTCGTTCGCGGAGTCGACCCGGTAGTCACCGGGCGACCCCGACAGCCGTCTTCGCCACGGCCGCCCGGCGGTGACGGGCCGCTCGGACGGCACCGCTCAGGCGATGAAGTTGCCGAACGTCGGGTTCGACTGGCAGAGCGGGGAGCTGCCGAGGTTGATCGACCCGAACACGGTCGCCATCACTCGGCCCTGTCCCGTGTACACCGTCCGTGAGTAGTACGGGTAGGTGCCAACGAGGTCCGCGATGCCGGTCTGGCCGGTGTCGAAGTTGATCCACGCGACCGTCACCTGCCCGGCCGCCGGGATCGGCGGTGCGGCGGGGAAGGTCTGGAACCGGATCTCACCGGGATTGATTCCCGGTTCGGGTCCGGACTGTCCGGTGGCGCCGGTCAACGACATCAGGCTGCCCTGGTTGGGGCAGCCGATCGTCAGTGCCGGCGGGCCGAACGGGTGGGGTGGCCCGGCCTGCGCCGGACCGGCGGCGAGGAGAGCGGCCACCGCCGCGCCCGCCAGGATCGATACTCGGGTTGCCGTGCGTCTCATGGCTGCCCCTCGGTCGAGGTTCCCTGTGCTTCTGACAACACTGTGATCCGTACAACGGTATCGCCGGGGCCGGGGCGGAGTCGAGGGTCGATCGCCGACCGGCGGCCCTCGGAGGGGTCAGCGGCCGAGCAGACGGGCGAGTCCGAGTGCCCGCCGGACGCGGATCTCGATCACCACCCGGGTCGGGTTCTCCCGCGGCGGCCGGTACCGGTGCGCGTACCGCGCGACCGCCTCGGCGACGTCGTCGGGATCGTCGCTGACCCGTGCGTCACCCTCGAGGGTCAGCCACCGCGGGCCGTCGATCTGGGTCACGGCCGCGTACCCGCCACGGTGCGCGTTCAGGGCCTTCTGCGATCCCCCGTTGGTGATCACCCGCGCCAGGTGCCGCTCGGGGTCCCACGTGAAGCCGACCGCCACCACGTGCGGGGTGCCGTCGCGACGCAGCGTCGTCAGCGACGCGAGATGACGGTCGGTGAGGAACGCGAGCGCCTCGTCGGTCAGGTCGGCGGGATGGAGTGGAGCGCGGGCCATGACCCGACGTTAGGGCATCGCCGCGCGGCCCGGCACACTGGAACCATGACTGTCGGATCGGTGGTCGTCCTCGGTGGACGAAGCGAGATGGGGCTCGAGGTCGCGATCCGGTTGGCGCCCGGTCGCCGGGTGGTGCTCGCGGCGCGGCGCAGTACCGACCTCGACGCCGAACGCCGCGCGGTGCTCGGCGCCGGCGCGACCGGCGTGGACACGGTGGAGTTCGACGCGGACCGGATCTCCGACCACGCCCGGGTGCTGTCGGAGATCGCCGAGCTCGGCCCGATCGACACGGTGGTGCTGGCGTTCGGCGTCCTCGGCGACCAGCAGCGCGCCGAGACCGACGCCCAGCACGCGGTGAACGTCATCCACACCGACTTCGTCGCGCAGGCGGCGTTGCTGACCCACCTCGCGCAGCTGCTGCGGGCGCAGGGGTCGGGCCGGATCGTGGTGTTCTCGTCGGTCGCCGGGATCCGGGTGCGTCGCGCCAACTACGTGTACGGGTCCGCGAAGGCCGGACTGGACGGGTTCGCGAGCGGGCTCGGCGACGCCCTGCACGGCAGCGGGGTGTCGCTGCTGCTGGTGCGGCCCGGATTCGTGATCGGCCGGATGACCGAGGGGATGAACCCCGCGCCGATGTCCAGCACGCCGTCCCAGGTCGCGGACGCGGTCGTCGCGGCGTTGGGGAAGGGTCGCGAGCGGGTGTGGGTGCCGGGGCTGCTGCGTCCGGCCTTCTTCGTGATGCGGTTGCTGCCGCAGTCGATCTGGCGCCGGATGCCGCGCTGATGGGCGAACGGGTCACCGTCGTCGGCATCGGCGCCGACGGCTGGGACGGGCTGTCCGCGCAAGCCCGCCGCGCGGTCGACGACGCCGAGGTGCTGATCGGATCGCCGCGCCAGCTCGACCTGGTGCCGGAGTCCGCCGCCGACCGGATCCCGTGGCCGTCGCCGCTGGTGCCTGCGCTGCCGGGGCTGTTCGCCGCCCAGGACGGCCGCCGCGTCTGCGTGCTGGCCAGCGGCGACCCGATGTTCCACGGCATCGGCGTCACCCTGGTCCGGGTGCTCGGCGCGGATCGGGTGCGGGTGATCGCGCATCCCTCGTCGGCATCGCTGGCCTGCGCCCGCCTCGGCTGGGCGCTGCACGAGACACCGGTGGTGTCGCTGGTGACGGCGCCGGTGACGACACTGGTCCCGGCGCTCGCGGACGGACGCCGACTGCTGGTCCTCAGCCGCGATCGGCACACCCCGAACGGGGTCGCGGAACTGCTGCGTGACAACGGTTTCGGCGACACCGAGGTCACGGTTCTCGAGCAGCTCGGGGGGGCACTCGAATCCGTCGCGTCGGGAACGGCCGCCGAGTGGACCCGGTCGCCCGGCGACGCGCTGAACCTGATCGCGCTGCACTGTCGGCGCAGCCCGGGCACGGTGCGCCGCACCCGGATTCCGGGCCTGCCCGACGACACGTTCGACTCCGACGGGCAGCTGACCAAGCAGGAGGTCCGGACGCTGACCCTGTCGGCTCTCGCGCCGGAGCCGGGCGAGCTGTTGTGGGACGTCGGCGGCGGCTCGGGCAGCATCGCGATCGAGTGGATGCGCACCGACCCGACCTGCCGGGCCGTCGGATTCGAACGGGACGCCACCCGCCGTGACCGGATCGTCGCGAACGCGACCCGGCTCGGGGTGCCCACACTGGACGTGCGCGGCGCCGCGCCCGAGTCGTTGGCCGGTGCCCCGACCCCGGACGCGGTCTTCCTCGGCGGCGGTGTCACCGCACCCGGGGTGTTCGAGGCGTGCTGGGCGGCCCTGCCGGCCGGCGGGCGGATCGTGGTGAACGCCGTGACCGCCGAATCGGAGTCGCTGCTGCTGCGCTGGCACGCCGAGCACGGCGGGCGGCTACGCAAGTTCCAGACCTACCGCGGCGAGGCCCTCGGCGGGTTCACCGCATGGCGACCACACCTGCCGGTCGCGCAGTGGATCGCCACCAAGACCCGATCCGAGACCGAGGAGAACCCGTCGTGACAGTCCGATTCATCGGCGCCGGCCCCGGCGCCGCCGACCTGATCACCGTCCGCGGCGCCCGGATCATCGGCGAGAGCCCGGTGTGCCTGTACGCGGGCAGCCTCGTCCCGCCCGAGCTGCTCGAGCTGTGCCCCGCCGGCGCCGAGATCGTCGACACGGCGCGGCTGGACCTGGACCGGATCACCGACCTGCTGGTCACCGCGCACCGCGCCGGTAAGGACGTCGCGCGGCTGCACTCCGGCGACCCGTCGATCTACAGCGCCGTCGCCGAACAGGTCCGCCGCCTCGAGGCGGCCGGCGTGGACTACGAGATCGTGCCGGGCGTACCGGCATTCGCCGCCGCCGCCGCGACGCTGGGTCGCGAGCTGACGGTGCCGGGCGTGTCGCAGTCGATCGTCCTCACCCGGGTGTCGACCCTGTCGACGGCGATGCCGGACGGCGAGGACCTGGCCACGCTCGGGGCGAGCGGGGCGACGCTGGTGATCCACCTGGCCGCCCACCGCATCGACCAGGTGGCCGACGAGCTGCGCGGACCGTACGGCGGGGACTGCCCGGTCGCGGTGGTCGCGTTCGCCAGCCGACCCGACGAGATCGTGCTGCGCGGCACCGTGGATTCGATTGCGGCGCAGGTCCACGCCGCCGGTGTGACGAAGACGGCGGTCATCGTCGTCGGCCGGGTGCTCGGTGCGGCGGGATTCCCGGACAGCTACCTGTACTCGGCGACGCGCGCCCGCGTCACGCACTGATGCGGCGAGTCCTGATCCTCGGCGGCACGTCCGAAGGGCGTGCGCTGGCGACGACGCTGGTGAACGAACCGGGGATCGAGGTCGAATCCTCGTTGGCCGGCCGGGTGCGCGATCCCCGGCTGCCCGACGGCGAGGTCCGGGTCGGCGGGTTCGGTGGTGTCGACGGTCTGCGCGAGTACCTGCGGGACAACCGGATCGACCGTGTCGTCGACGCCACGCACCCGTTCGCGGCGCGGATCACCGCGAACGCCGCCGCGGCCACACACCTGCTCGGCATCCCCCTGCTGGTGTTGCGCCGCCCGCAGTGGGAGCCCGGAGCCGGCGACCGGTGGACACCGGTCGCCTCCCTCGACGCCGCCGCCGCGGCACTGCCGCGCCTGGGCCGTCGGGTGTTCCTCACGATCGGCCGCCAGGGTGTCGACGCGTTCGCCGACGCCGACGCCTGGTTCCTGGTGCGCGCGATCGACCCACCCGACGGCCGGATGCCCGCGCGGTCGAGGCTGCTGCTCGACCGCGGCCCGTTCGACCTCGAAGGCGAGAGGGAACTGTTGCGCGGCAACGACATCGACCTACTGGTGACGAAGAACAGCGGGGGAGCGGCGACCGAGGCGAAGCTGGTCGCGGCCCGTGAGCTCGGGGTGCCGGTGCTGATGGTGCAGCGGCCGCCCGTACCGGCCGGGGTGGCCGTCACCGCGGACGTCGCGGCCGCGGGCGACTGGGTGCGGGACCCGTCTCGGCACTGACCCACCGCCGCCACCGGAGGGCGTCGCGGCTGCATCCGAACGCTGCCCGTACGACCACGAATGCCCGGTACACGGGCCGGCGGCTCGCCGACGTGCCCGCACCTCGACTCCGGACGTCGAGCAGGCGCTCGCCCGCGCCGAGGTTGCCCGAGCACACTGGGTCGTGGACGGAATGTGCACCGGCGACGGGAAGACGTGGAACCGGACCGGCACCAGCCACTCACGAAGGACGCCCACCCATGACCAAGCGCATCTTGAACGTCGTCACCAACGTCGGGCACTACGACGACCCCGCGCACCCGACCGGCTTGTGGTTGTCCGAGCTCAGTCACGCCTGGCGCGTCTTCGAACAGCACGGATTCGACCAGACCCTCGTCAGCCCGGCGGGCGGCCGATCTCCCCTGGAGCCGCGGTCGCTGAAATTCCCCAACTACGACAGGACCGCGAAGGCCTGGCGTGCGGACCCGGCCCGGATGGCGTTGCTGGAGACCACCGCCGGCCCCGAGGGCATCAATGCTGCGGACTACGACGCCATCTTCTTCACCGGCGGGCATGCGGTGATGTACGACTTTCCGGACAGCGCGGGCCTCCAGCGCATCACCCGCGAGATCTACGAACGGGGCGGCGTCGTCGCCTCCGTCTGCCACGGCTACTGCGGCCTGCTCAACACCAGGCTGTCCGACGGTTCCCACCTCGTCGCCGGGCGCAAGGTGACCGGGTTCGCCCGGCAGGAGGAAGTCCTCGCCCGAGTGAACAAACTGGTGCCCTACAACGCCGAGGACGAGATGAAGAAGCGCGGCGCTCTCTACACGAAGGCCAAACTGCCGTTCGTCTCCTACACCGTGGTCGACGGCAACCTTGTGACCGGGCAGAACCCCGGATCAGCCAGGGCGACGGCGAAGAAGGTTGCCGCCCTCCTGTGACCCCGGCGCCGTCCCGACCCGCCGACGAATCGCGCGAAACGCTGCACCGCGATCAGTCTGCGTGTAGATTATCTTCGCACAGACTAAATGGGAGGCGTCATCATGTGGGAGTACGAGTTCGCGATCGACACCGACGCGCCGCGCGCCGACATCTGGAGGCTGTGGGCGGACGTCGAGCGGTGGGGTGACTGGAACGACGGCGTCGAGGCCATCGAGCACACCGGGCCGTTCGCCCGCGGCGGGACGATCGAGATGACGCCGCCGGGGGAGGACGTCGTCCACCTCGAACTGGTCGAGGTGATCGACGGCGAGATGTTCGCAGACCAGGCCCGATTCGGCGATCTGGTGCTGCGCACCGATCACCGGATGATCCCACTGGCCGACGGACGCACCCGCGTGGTCTACCGCATGGTGATCACCGGACCCGGCGCCGACGAGGTGGGCCCACGGATCGGCCCCGGCATCACCGCGGACTGGCCGGAGACCGTCGCCGCCCTGGTCGAGCACGCGGGCCGGCCCTGATGCTCGATCCGGACCGTAGTCCCGGGTTTCTGCTCTGGCACGCGACGCTGCGCTGGCAGCGGACAGTCGCCGACGCGCTGCGTCCACTCGGCCTGACGCATGTGCAGTTCGTGCTGCTGGCCTGCGCGTGGTGGCTGGGCGAGCGCGGCACGTGTCCGAACCAGTTGACCCTCGCACGGCAGGCCGGCACCGACGTGAAGATGACCTCGCAGGTGTTGCGCACGCTCGAGGGCAAGGGTCTGCTGGTCCGGGAACCCGACCCGGCCGACACCCGCGCCAAGCTGGTGCGGGTCACCCCGGCCGGCGCCGACCTGGCACCGCGGGCGATCGCCGTCGTCGAGGCCGTGGACGCCGACGTCTTCGCCGGCGTCGACATTCCCACCGCGACGGCACTGTTGACGCGGCTCGCGCACGGGGAGGCGCCGCAGGCCGAGCGGACGTGACCGGCGGCGGCCGCCGGCAGAGCCGGGACGCGGGCCGGGATCCGGACGGCGCCGCGGCGATCAGCCCCGTTCGGATCCAGCAGGCCGGATCGGGGTGTTGTGCGCTGCCGAAAGCCACCACCGGCCCTCGCGTTCGACGAGAACGTACATCGCCATCTCGGAAAACCCGTCGGGATCCGTTGCCCGCCTGCGAATCTGCGTCACCACCACGCCGGGACCGGGCGAGACGGCCGTGACCACCTCGAACCGCGCCGGCGGAGCGGCCGTCGCTGCGACACCGGACTCGTCGCCGCTAGCCGCCGACCGCCGCCGCCCGGCGCAGCAGCAGGTCGCGTTCGCGCAGGTTCTGGGTCAGCTCCGCCGCGCGGGTGTACTCGGCGCGTGCATCGGCGTCGCGGCCCAACTGTTCGAGCAGATCGCCGCGGACGCTCGGCAGCAGGTGGTAGCCCCGCAGCGCCGGGTCGGCGGCGAGTCCGTCGACGATCGCCAGCGCCGCGTCGGGTCCGTCCGCCCGCGACACCGCGACCGCCCGGTTGAGTTCCACCACCGGCGACGGGGTCAGCACGTACAGCTGCCCGTACAGCGCGGCGATCGTCGCCCAGTCCGTGTCGGCGTACCGGAGTGCACCGGCGTGACACGCGGCGATCGCCGCCTGCAGCGTGTACGGCCCGGGCCCGCCACGACCGAGACTCCGGGCGCGCTGCAGCGACTCGACACCCAGCCGGATCAGCATCCGGTCCCAGCGGGTGCGGTCCTGGTCGGCGAGCAGGACCGGGTCGCCGTCGGCGTCGACACGCGCCGCGGTCCGGGACGCCTGCAGGCTCAGCAGCGCCAGCAGCGCGTGCACCTCCGGCTCGTCCGGCATCAACACGGCCAGTACCCGCGCGAGCCGCAACGCGTCCTCGCACAGACCGGGTCGAAGCAGGTCGTCGCCGGCCGTCGCCGAGTAGCCCTCGTTGAACACCAGGTAGACCACCTCGAGCACCGACGACAGCCGGGCCGCCCGGTCGGCGCCGACAGGTACCTCGAACGGCACCTGCCTGGCCGCGAGGGTGCGTTTGGCCCGCACGATCCGCTGCGCCACCGTCGACTCCGGGGCCAGCACCGCGCGGGCGATCTCGACCGTGGTCAGCCCGCCGAGCAGACGCAGCGTGAGCGCGATCCGGGCCGGCGTGGACAGCACCGGGTGACAGGCGACGAAGATCAGCCGCAGCAGATCGTCGTCGATGTCGTCGGGATCGGCAGGCAGGTCCGGCGGCCGGGTCTCCTCGAGCCCGCGACCGATCTCGGCGAGTTTGCGGGTGTGGTTCTGTTCGCGGCGCACCAGATCCACCGCCCGATTGCGGACGGTGGTGATCAGCCAGGCGCCGGGCCGATCCGGGATCCCGGTCTGCGGCCACTGTTCGAGGGCCGCGACCAGGGCGTCCTGCGCGAGTTCCTCGGCGAGACCGACGTCGCGGACGATCCGGGCCGCGGCCGCGATGATGCGCGGCGACTCGATCCGGTACACCGTCTCGATCGCCTCGTCCACCGGCCGCGCCCCCACGGGTCCGATGACAACAGACCCGTGGGGAACGGTCAAGGACGGCATGTCGCGGCGGCGGCGCCTAGTCCTCGACGATCTGGCGGAGCTCGAGCGTCACGGTCCAGTAGTCCTCGTGTACCTGCAGGAACCGCCGCGACCATTCCAGTGCCTCGGCCTTGTCCTTGCACTGCATGATCGCGTATCCGCCGATCACCTCCTTGCTCTCGGTGAACGGCCCGTCGGTGTAGCTGAGCTGGCCGCCCGACCAGGTGATCCGGGTGCCCTCCGAGGTGGGGGTGAGGCCATGGGTGTCGAGCATGACACCGGCCTTGGTGATCTCCTCGAGCAGCGCGCCCATGCGCTCCATCAGCTCGGGGCTGGGTCCGTCGGCGGGTGCGGTGCGCTCGTCGACGTGAATCAGGGACAGGTAACGGGGCATGACGCCTCCTCGGGTTTCGCGGCGGGGACGGTCCCCTTCCACCCGTACGTCGATCGGGGTGGCCCCGATTCGACACCGTCGCGAAAATTCTTCCCGGATTGTTTCGCCGAGGACGCGTGCGGGCGTGATCGACCGACGCCCGGCGACGCGCCGCGGTCGGTTCCGGTGCCACCCGGACTCGATCCCGTAGGTTGCCAACCGCGTGCACGGTGCAACCAGGAGGGGTCCCCATGGCACAGATGGTCCGCGTTCAGAACTTCACCGTCTCCGGCGACGGATACGGTTCCGGGGAGGGGCAGAGCCTCGATCGCCCGTTCGGGCACGCCGATCCGGGTGCCCTCTTCGCCTGGGCGGGCGCCACCGCACACTGGCCCACCCGGACGGACCCCGGGGGGACGTACGGTCTCGACGACTACTGCACTCGTGACTTCACCAACAACATCGGCGCCGAGATCATGGGCCGCAACAAGTTCGGTCCGCAACGGGGGCCGTGGGAGAACCACGACTGGCAGGGGTGGTGGGGGGACGAACCCCCGTTCCACACCCCCGTGTTCGTCCTCACCCACCACGTGCGACCGTCGTTCACCCTGGGGGACACCACGTTCCAATTCCTCGACGCATCCCCGGAGGACGCCCTGGCGCGGGCGTTCGAGGCCGCCGGCGGCAAGGACGTACGGATCGGCGGCGGCGTCGCCACGGTCCGGGAGTTTCTCGACGCCGATCTCGTCGACGCGATGCACGTCGCCGTGTCGCCGGTCGAGATCGGGCGCGGGGAACGGTTGTGGACCAGTCCCGACGACCTGGTCGACCGGTTCCACCTCGAGCGGATCCCGAGCCCCAGCGGCGTGGTGCACCACTTCTTCTGGCGACGGTGACGCCCGGCCGCGGCCGGTTGTGACCGCGGTCACCGCTGACGTAGCGTCGGAGCGGGGGCCCAACCCGCTCGAGGGAGGACAGTCCGGTGACGACACCCGAGCACCATCCGCACACCGAGCACGACCACGTCCACGGGGCCGGCTGCGGTCACGTCGCGGTTCCGCACGGTGACCACACCGACTACGTCCACGACGGACACCTGCACCGCGTCCACGGCGACCACGTCGACGAGTGCGAGACGACCGGGCACGCCGTGCACGGCGAGCACGAACATCGGCACGGTGAGGGCTGCGGCCACGTGGCCGTCCCGCACGGCGACCACGTCGACTACGTCCACGACGGTCACCGGCACGCCCCGCACGACGGCCACTACGACGAGCACTGACCGCCGGCGAGTCGGCCGGGGTCGAGGTCAGCCGGGGTAGCGCCGCGGCGTGAACACCTTCCGCCCGCCGGCGGACTCGACGACCGTGGTCTGCGACGAGCCGACGATCAGCAGGGTCCGCATGTCCACCTCGGACGGTTCGAGGTCACCGAGTGCGACGATCCGCACGCTCTCCTGCGGACCCGCGACGTCGCGGCCGACGATCACCGGGGTGTCGGGGGAGCGGTGTTCGAGCAGCAGGTCCTTCATCGCCCCGACCTGCCAGGTGCGCGAGCGTGACGCCGGGTTGTAGACCGCGATCGCCATGTCGGCGGCCGCGACCGCGGAGATCCGCCGCGCGACGACGTCCCACGGCTTGAGCCGGTCTGACAGCGAGATCATCGCGTAGTCGTGGCCGAGCGGGGCGCCGACGCGGCTGGCGACGGCGTGGGCGGCGGTCAGGCCGGGCAGGACCCGCACCGGCACGTCGCGCCACTGCTCGTCGGCGGCCATCTCGATCACCGCGGCCGCCATCGCGAACACGCCGGGGTCGCCGGAGGACACCACCGCGACCCGGGCGCCGCGCTTGGCGAGGTCCAATGCCATTGCGGCGCGCTCGGATTCGACCTTGTTGTCACTGGCGTGCCGGTTCTGCCCGGGCCGCACCGGCACCCGGTTCACATACGTGGTGTAGCCGACGACGTCGGTGGCCCGGGCCAGTTCGCCCCGCACCTCGGGGGTGGTCCAGGCGTCGTCACCGGGGCCGAGGCCGAGCACGACGACCTCGCCCATCGCCGTGGGTCGCTGCGCGGCCGGGTTGTTCGACGGGCTCGGCACGACCGCGATCGAGAAGTACGGCACCTGCGACTCGTCGACGTCGGCGGCGCGCAGGACCCGCTGCCGGTCGGTGCTGGCCCGTTCGACGTAGGACGCCTCGGCGAGCCGGCCGGAGTCCGTGAGCGCGCGGCGCACCGCCGGGAAGGTGCGGCCGAGCTTGAGGATCACCGCGGCGTCGGTCTCCCGCAGCCGGCGGGTCAACTCGTCGGCGGGCAGCGTCCCGGGCAGCACGGTGAGCACCTCGTCGCGTTCGACGAGCGGCACCCCGAGCGCCGCCGAGGCCGCGCTGACCGAGGTGACGCCGGGAATCACCTCGGCGTCGAAGCGGTCGCACAGCCGCTTGTGCATGTGCATGTAGGAGCTGTAGAACAGCGGGTCGCCTGCGGCGAGGAGGGCGACGGTCCGACCGGCCTCCAGGTGCGCGGCCAGGGTCTGCGACGCCTCGACGTAGAAGTCGTCGATCGCGCCCTGGTAGCCGCCGGGATGGTCGACGGTCTCCGTGGTCACCGGGTAGACCAGGTGCTCCTCGAGTTGCCCCTCGCGCATGTACGGGGCCGCGACGGCGCGGGAGATGCTGCGGCCGTGCCGGGCGCTGTGGAACGCGATCACGTCCGCCTCGCCGATGAGCCGCGCGGCCTTGACGGTGACCAGTTCCGGATCGCCGGGGCCCAGACCGATGCCGAAGAGCCTGCCGGCCATCACTCGACCTCCGTCGCGATCGCGTTCAGCGCGGCCGCGGTGATCGCGCTGCCACCGCGGCGGCCGCGCACGACGAGATACTCGACGTCGCCGGCGCGGGCGATCAGGTCCTCCTTGGATTCGGCGGCACCGATGAAGCCGACCGGGCAGCCGATGATCGCGGCGGGCTTCGGAGCGCCCTGGTCGATCATGTCGAGGAGGTGGAACAGTGCGGTCGGCGCGTTGCCGATCGCGACGACCGCGCCCTCGAGCTTCGGCCCCCACAACTCCAGCGCGGCCGCCGAGCGGGTGTTGCCGAGCCGTTCGGCGATCACCGGTACCCGCGGGTCGCCGAGCATGCAGACGACGTCGTTCTTGGCGGGCAGACGCTTCCGCGTCACCCCGGAGGACACCATCGTCGCGTCACAGAAGATCGACGCCCCGTCCCGCAGCGCCGCGCGGGCCGTCGACACCACACCGGGGGTGAACGCGACGTCGTCGACGAGGTCGACCTGGCCGCACGCGTGGATCATCCGGACGACGGCCTGGGAGACGTCCGCGGGGAACCTCGACAGGTCGGCCTCTGCCCGGATCGTGGCAAAGGACTGACGGTAGATCTCGGCGCCGTCGCGGATGTAGTCGGTCATGGGTCTCCACGATATGGGGTCAGGACGGGGCCCGGTCCACCCGGTAGCCGTCGCCGGTGGCGACGACGTCGGTCACCGCGCCGCGGGGGCGACCGCACTTGCGTTCGCAGCCCGCCCAGTGCTGGCGGCCGTCGGCGGGCAGGTCGCCGGACTCGACGGCCGCGGCGGCGTCACCCCGCACGTCGGCGAGGGACTTCGCGCAGCCCGGGCGCCCGGCACAGGCGGACACCTGCAGCCACGGGGAGTTCGCGTCGAAGATGAGCCCCATCGGGGCGAGCACCCGCACCACCTGCTCGGCTGCCCACTCGTCGAGGTCGTGCAGCAGCACCGACCGCCACGGTGTGATCGTGATCGGACGTTCGACCGCGACGAGGAAGTCCGCGACGCGGGCAGGCAGGATCCCGAACCGCAGTCCGGCGGCGAGGGTGACCCGTCCGTCGGGCTGGTCGAGCCAGCCGATCGGCGCCGACGCGTCCGCGGCGGCGAGGTCGACGGGATCGGTGGTCGCGGCCAGTCCCAGGCGCTCGAGCACCCGGTCCGGGCCGCCCTCGATCTCGTGCAGCCGCCACCGGGTGCCGCGGATCTCCCGCAGCGCCCGGGCGGCGTCGAGGGCCGCCGCGACCGCGTCGCCCGCGGGCAGCCGGACGCCGTGATCGCGCCCCGCGAGCACCAGGGCGAGCCGGTCCGGGCCGACGGCGTGCAACCCGATGTCACCGGCGAGTCCCGTGACGTCGCCGCGGCCGTCGTCGAGGGTGAACAGGACGCGGCCGGGCAGGTCGGCGAGGCGCGGATCGGCGCACAGCCCGGCGTCGAGCTGGGGCACCCAGTCGCGGACGTCGACGAGGCCGCCGATCCGGCCCGACAGCGGGGTCGCCAGGATGTTGCGTACCCGCTCGTGGGTCGCGGACGGCAGCAGCCCGGCCGCGGACAGCCGGTCCGCGAACGCGCCCGGGTCCGTCACCTCGCGCAGCTGGAGGTTGCCGCGCGAGGTCAGCTCGACTTCCCCGTTCCCGAGGTCGCGCGCCGCGTCGGCGAGGACCTGCAGCTGTTCGGGGGCGATCGCCCCGCCGGGCAACCGCACTCGGGACAGGGCGCCGTCGGCGGCCTGGTGCACCTGGAGGGCGCCCGGGCAGGCGTCTGGGCGCGATCGTTCGGGGGAGGACTCGGGATCGGACATCGCTTCCAGGGTACGGCGCGGCGCCCGGTGCCGAGCGCCGCCGACGCGGCGACCGGGTGCCGGTACGATCAGCGGCGATTGCGGCAGCTCGCGAGGAAACCGGTGCAAACCCGGTGCGGTCGCGCCACTGTGACCCGGACACCGGTCCGGGGAGCCAGACACTCGTCGGCTGCCGTCCCGAACCGAGCGGGGCGCGAAACCCCGAGGAGGCCTGCCGCGTGATCCTGCTGCTGTCCACGTCCGACACCGATCTGCTGAGCGCCCGCGCGAGCGGAGCCGACTACCGCTGGGCGAACCCGGCCCGGATCGTGGTCGACGACGTGCCCGAGCTCGTCGACGGCGCCGACCTGGTGGTCGTGCGCATCCTCGGTGGCCGCCGGGCCTGGGAGGAGGGTCTGGACGCGGTCCTGGCCGCGGGCACGCCGACCGTGGTCCTCGGTGGCGAACTGGCGCCGGACGCCGAGCTGATGGAGCTGTCCACGGTGCCCGGCAACGTGGCCGCGCAGGCCCACGCGTACTTCGCGGAGGGCGGAGCGGAGAACCTCGCCCATCTGCACGGGTTCCTCTCGGACACGGTGCTGCTGACCGGTGTCGGTTTCGAGCCGCCGGTGCACACCCCGACCTGGGGCCACCTCGAGCGGGCCCCGAGGTTCCCCGATGTCACATCGGGGAACCCGACCGTGGCGGTGCTGTACTACCGCGCCCAGCACCTGGCCGGGAACACCGACTACGTCGAGGCGCTGTGCCGGGCGATCGAGGATCGCGGGGCCCGGCCGCTGCCGATCTTCTGCGCGTCGCTGCGCACCGCCGAGCCGGAGCTGCTCGACGTGCTGTCCGGGGTGGACGCGATGGTCGTGACGGTCCTGGCGGCCGGCGGCACCAAGCCGGCGGGCGCGTCCGCCGGGGAGGACGATGAGTCCTGGGACGTCTCGGCGCTGGCCGCGCTCGACGTCCCGATCCTGCAGGGCCTGTGCCTGACCGGCAGCCGCGAGGCCTGGGAGTCCAACGACGACGGACTGTCCCCGATGGACGTCGCCACGCAGGTCGCGGTGCCGGAGTTCGACGGCCGGATCATCACGGTTCCCTTCTCGTTCAAGGAGATCGACGCCGACGGGCTGACCACCTACGTCCCCGACGCCGACCGCGCGGCCCGGGTCGCGGGGATCGCGGTGCGGCACGCGCGGCTGCGGCACATCCCGAACCCGGACAAGCGGATCGCCCTGATGCTGTCGGCGTACCCGACCAAGCACGCGCGGATCGGCAACGCGGTCGGCCTGGACACCCCGGCCAGCGCGATCGCGCTGCTGACCGCGATGCGCGAAGCCGGCTACGACCTCGGACCGGCCGACGGGGAGGACGCGCTGCCGGGGCTGGCGTCCGGAGACGGCGACGCGCTGATCCACGCGCTGATCGCCGCCGGCGGCCAGGACCCGGACTGGCTGACCGCGGAACAGTTGGAGGGCAACCCGATCCGGATCTCGGCCGCCCGCTACCGCGAGTGGTTCGCGACGTTGCCGGAGGACTTCCGGGAGGGCGTCGAGGAGCACTGGGGTGCCGCGCCCGGCGAGCTGTACGTGGACCGCGCCACCGACCCGGACGGCGAGATCGTGATCGCCGCCCTGCGCGTCGGCAACGTGGTGCTGATGGTGCAGCCGCCCCGCGGGTTCGGGGAGAACCCGGTCGCGATCTACCACGACCCGGACCTGCCGCCGAGCCACCACTACCTGGCGGCGTACCGCTGGATCGGGGCGACCGCCGAGCAGGGCGGTTTCGGCGCCGACGCGATCGTGCACCTGGGCAAGCACGGCAACCTGGAGTGGTTGCCGGGCAAGACCCTCGGCATGTCCGCGTCGTGCGGGACCGACGCCGCCCTCGGCGACCTGCCGTTGATCTACCCGTTCCTGGTCAACGATCCGGGCGAGGGCACCCAGGCCAAGCGTCGCGCGCACGCGACCCTGGTCGACCACCTGATCCCGCCGATGGCACGGGCCGAGTCGTACGGCGACATCTCGCGCCTCGAGCAGCTGCTCGACGAGCACTCGAACATCTCCGCGCTCGACCCGTCGAAGCTGCCGGCGATCCGTCAGCAGATCTGGACGCTGATGCGGGCCGCGAAGATGGACCACGACCTCGGCCTGGCGGAACGTCCCGAGGAGGACGTGTTCGACGACATGCTGCTGCACGTCGACGGCTGGCTGTGCGAGATCAAGGACGTACAGATCCGCGACGGTCTGCACGTGCTCGGCCGGGCCCCGGTCGGCGACGCCGAGGTCGAGCTGGTGTTGGCGGTGCTGCGCGCGAAGCAGATGTGGGGCGGCGAACGCACCGTGCCCGGGCTGCGGGAGGCGCTGGGGCTGAGCGAGGCCGGCGACGAGGCCCGCGGGCGCGTCGACGAGATCGAGGAGACCGCACACGGTCTGGTGTCGGCGTTGCAGGCGGCGGACTGGGATCCCGCGCGGGCCAAGGAGATCGGCGGCGTCCACGGCGACGACGTGGTGGCGGTGCTGGAGTTCGCGGCGACCGAGGTGGTGCCGCGGCTCCGCGGAACCGCCCGGGAGATCGACCAGGTGCTGCGGGCGCTGGACGGCCGGTTCATCGAGGCCGGCCCGAGCGGATCCCCGCTCCGCGGCCTGGTGAACGTCCTGCCGACCGGCCGCAACTTCTACTCCGTCGACCCGAAGGCGGTGCCGTCACGGCTCGCGTGGGAGACCGGGCAGGCGATGGCGGAGTCGCTGCTGACCCGCTACCACACCGACCACGGCGTGTACCCGACGTCGGTGGGCCTGAGCGTGTGGGGCACGTCCGCGATGCGCACCTCCGGCGACGACATCGCGGAAGTGCTTGCGCTGCTCGGTGTCCGGCCGGTGTGGGACGAGGCGTCCCGGCGCGTCACCCGGCTCGAGGTGATCGACCTCGCCGAGCTGGGCCGTCCCCGCATCGACGTGACGGTCCGGATCAGTGGCTTCTTCCGGGACGCGTTCCCGCACGTGCTGGCGCTGCTCGACGACGCGGTCCGGATGGTGGCCGCGCTGGACGAGCCGGCCGAGAAGAACTTCGTGCGGGCGCACGCGCAGGCCGACCTCGCCGAGCACGGTGACGCGCGCCGGGCCACCACCCGGATCTTCGGGTCGAAGCCGGGCACCTACGGCGCCGGGCTGCTGCAGCTGATCGACTCGAAGTCCTGGCGTGGCGACGCAGACCTCGCGCAGGTGTACACCACGTGGGGCGGCTACGCGTACGGCCGCGGCCTGGACGGCGCGCCGGCCGCCGACGACATGCGCACCGCGTACCGGCGAATCGCGGTGGCGGCCAAGAACACCGACACCCGTGAGCACGACATCGCCGACTCCGACGACTACTTCCAGTACCACGGCGGCATGGTCGCGACGGTGCGGGCACTGACCGGCAAGGACCCCGAGGCGTACATCGGCGACAGCACCCGGCCCGACGCGGTGCGCACCCGCACCCTTTCGGAGGAGACGGCGCGGGTGTTCCGTGCCCGGGTGGTCAACCCCCGCTGGGTCGAGGCGATGCGCAGGCACGGCTACAAGGGCGCGTTCGAGATGGCCGCGACGGTGGACTACCTGTTCGGCTACGACGCCACCACGAACGTCGTCGCGGACTGGATGTACGAGAAGCTCGCGCAGACGTACGTCCTCGACGAGCAGAACCGCGCGTTCATGGAGAAGTCGAATCCGTGGGCGCTGCACGGGATCGCCGAACGCCTGCTCGAGGCCGTCGAACGTGACATGTGGGCCGAGCCGGCACCGGACGTCCTCGACGGGTTGCGTCAGGTGTACCTCGAGACCGAGGGCGAACTCGAGGGGGAGTGATCCCCGCCCCGCCCGGTGGCCGGACCCGTTCGACGGCCGGCCACCGGGCGGCGTCCGAGCT
Source organism: Rhodococcus olei (assembly GCF_039540555.1). Taxonomy (NCBI): domain Bacteria; kingdom Bacillati; phylum Actinomycetota; class Actinomycetes; order Mycobacteriales; family Nocardiaceae; genus Rhodococcus; species Rhodococcus olei. The sequence goes on from NZ_BAABFB010000023.1 coordinate 197,069, forward strand.
CAGTGCAGGCGCCGGTCGAAGACCACCGTCGCCGTCGCGGTGACGATGTCGACCGTGTGCACCCGGACCCGAACCGAATCCGCGGTCAGGTCCATCGTCATGAAGCCGACGTCGGTGAAGTTCTGGAAGAGGTTGGCCCGGTCGCTGTTTCCGGCCTTGCCGTGGCTGTTCTTCGCCGCGGCCCCGGAAACGATCTGACGGGTCCCCTTCGACGCGATCGTCGGTTCGAGGATCTGCAGCGAGTGGTCGTGTCCGGACAGGATGAACTGACAGCGGCCGACGACGTGGTCCTCGAAGAACCGCTTGGCGTGCACCCCGTTGATCGGTTCGATCGGGATCCCGTCGTACTCGCCTGCGTCACCGTGCGAGCCGTTGTTCAGGTACGGGTGGTGGGTGCAGGCGACCTTCCACTGCGCGGGCGACTCGGCGATCGCCCGGTCCAGCCACGCGCGCTGTTCGTTCATGAACTGCCCGTCCGCCGCCCAGTACGGCACGAACAGCGGCGGCAGATACGCGGCGAGCGGATTCAGGTCCAGCACGAAGAACTCGACGACCGGGTTCTGCTCGGGCACCCGCACCGAGTAGTACCGGCTCGGCATCCACCACCGGCGCGACCGCCGGTGGTAGGCGACCTCGTCGTCGCCGCGCAGCAGCCAACCGCCGTCGCCGGGGAACACCGAGCTGGTGTCGTGGTTGCCCAGCGCCATCACCCAGGGGAAGTCGAGTCCGTGGTTCGGGTCCTCGAACTTGGCCGCGAACTGGGTGTCGTGGTCGCCGTTCGGTCCCGCCTCGTAGATGTTGTCGCCGAGACCGAGCGCCATCGACAGCGGTTCGCGGCGGTGCAGGTCGCGGATCGCGTCGGCGACGGCCCACTGCGGCGGCGCACCGGTGCCGGCGTCGCCGGTGACCAGCACCCGTAACTCGCGGCCGGCCGGAAACGGGAACTTGCCGGGGTCGGCGGCGGCGGGGGCCATGCCCGCCAGTGGGGCGGCGGCCCCCGCGGCGGCGGCGCCCGCGAGGAACCGCCGACGATTGATCGGATCGAACGTCATCACGCCAGTCCTCGTCGGTCGCATCGGTCGAACATCGCGACCAGCCAACCCGAACTTGGACCATCGTTCAACTCGACATGCGGTGGCCGCCGGGAGGTTTCACCCGATGTTCACCCGCACCCCGGCGGTCCGGGCGCCGCCGCCACCGTCCCGGTCAGGTCCGGGACGGTCCCCGCCGGATCATCACGGTGAAACCGATCGCCGCCAGAGACGTGACGACCAGCATCGCCACCACCGCGTTCAGTCCGCTGACCGTGTTCAGTCCGCTCGCGAGCGCGGTGCTCGACAACAGCATCGTCGCGATCGACACGCCGATGCCGCTGCCGCCCGTGCGGATCACCGCGTTGGTGCCGGCGGCCTCGCTGGTGGCGTGCTCGGGGACCGCCTCGACCAGCAGGTTCGGCAGCGCCGTGTACGCGAACGCGGTGGCGACCGACACCGTGACGACCATCGCCATCATGCCGACGACCGAGTCGTGGAAGACGAGCAGCATCGCGTTGCCGATCAGGAACAGCGTGCTGCCGAGGAGCATCGAGGTCCGGGCACCGGTCGCGGCCGCGATCCGGCCGCTGAGCGGGGTGCACGCGAAGCCGAACATCGAGCCGACGAACGAGAGCCACCCGGCGTTCGTCGGGGTCAGGCCGAGCCCGAACGGCGCGCTGGCGGGGGACTGCAGGACGATCGGGATGATCATCGTCGTCACGCCGATGGGGCCGATCGAGATCGCCAGGGTGGCGAGCATCGTCAACGCGAACTTGCGGTCGCCGAACTGGCGGATGTTGACGATCGGCGACACCGTCCGCAGCTCCCAGAACACCCACAGCACCAGCGCGGTCACACCGCCGAGCACCAGCGCGAGCGTGGCCGGATCGGTCCACCCCCAGGTGGCGGACTTGTTGATGCCGAGCAGCATGGCCGCGATCGCGGGCACGAACGCGACCGCGCCGACGTAGTCGACCTTCTCGGTGGTTCCGGTCGGCCGCCGCCACGGGAGCACGAACACGACCAGGGCGACCGCACCGACCGCGTACACGGCGGCGACCACGAAGATCATGTGCCAGCTGGCGTGGTCGAGCATGACCCCGGCGACGAGCAGGGACGCCGATCCCGCGGCGACCGCGGAACCCGAGATGACCGCGACCGCGACCGGGACGCGGGTGGCGGGCAGGTGCTCCCGGGCCAGTCCGATGCACAGCGGCAGGATCGCGCCGGCGACGCCCTGGATCGCGCGGCCGGCGATGATGCTGCCGATGCTGTCGCCGACGGCGCTGACGGTCGACCCGAGGGCCGCGGCGGCCAGCAGGACGACCAGGACCCGTTCGCGGCCGTACATGTCGCCGAGTCGCCCGCACACCGCCGCCGATGCGGCCGCGACCAGCAGGAACGCGGTCACCGCCCAGCCGACCGTCGCGGCGTTGCTGTGGAACTCGGCGATGAACGTGGGAATCGCCGCGTACACCATCGACGTCTCGAAGGCGCTGATGATCTCGACGGCCACGAGGACCGCGATCACGGCCCACACCGGCCGCGTCCGGTGGTACCGCCCCGTCTTCTCGGTTCCGGAGGACGACTCCTCGATCCGAATGTGTTCTGTCGCTGTCACCTGATGCCCGTCCTACCGCCCGACCCGAACCTGTCACCTGCGTGAACCACGTTCACGCGGGCACGAAGCTACGACGTCGGGGTCGGGCGGTTCGCGCAGGTCCCGGTGACCGGGACCACACTCGGCCGTACGCTGTCGTCATGACCACGCTGACCGAGATCGGTGCCGCCAAGTACGTCCTGCTGACCACGTTCCGCAAGGACGGGACCGCGGTGCCGACGCCGCTGTGGGCGGCTCTGGACGGGGATCGGCTGCTGATGTGGACGGTCAGGGACTCGTGGAAGGTCAAGCGGATTCGCCGCAACGGCGCGGTCACCGTGGCGGCCTGCGACGTGCGCGGCAACCCGAAGGGGGAGGCGATCGAGGCGACGGCCGAGCTGCTCGACGCGGTCGGCACCGACCGGGCCCGCGCCGCGATCGCCCGGCGTTACGGCGTCCTCGGCTGGCTGACGATGAAGGGCAGCCTGCTGCGCCGGGGCCGGACCGGCACGGTCGGGGTGGCGATCACCGCCTCCTGACGACCGCGGCCCGCCGGCGACCCATTCGAGGAGGTCACCGACGGGCCGCGGGCGCGGATCCGTGATCAGGAAGCCGACAGTCCCGCGCTGCTGCCGAGGCTGCCCGTGTCGCCGCTGCCGGTGTCGCTGCTGCCCAGCCCGCCGAGCAGGCCGCCGAGGTCGGGCACGACACTGAAGTTCAGCGCCACGACGGCCTGGGTGCCTGCGTCGGCGAGTTTGCTCGTGCCACCCTGCGGAACCAGGTAGGAACCACCGCCTCCGCCCGCTCCGGTGCCACCGGCTCCGCCGCCGTACAGGCCGGCACCACCCGCCCCACCGGCTCCGGTGCCGCCGACACCGAGCGCACCCGCACCGGCACCGCCGGCACCGCCGGCTCCGCCCGCGGTCGCCGTGCCGGCCTTGCCGCCCGCGGCGCCGGGAGCATCCGACTCGGCGTCACCACCGGTGCCGCCGACGACGGCCCCGCCGCCACCCGGCGCGACGACGATCCTCGACTCGAGACCGGCGTTCCGGTCACCGGCGATCGACTTGGTGGCGATGCTCGACGCGCCTCCGCCGCCGCCGACCCCGTCCGCCCCGACGCGGATGAACAGGGTGGAGCCCGGGGTCACGGCGATGTCGCTCTCGACGACGCCGCCGCGACCGCCCTTCGTGGTCCCCGAGTCCGTGCCCGCGCCACCGATCACGGTCACGTGCATCTTCGTCACACCCGGCGGGACGATCAGCTTCTGTTCGTCGGTGGTGCCCATGTATCCGCACGTCACGAACGGACCGGACTGCGCGCACCCGACGGCGAAGTCCGCGGCGGCGACACCGCTGCCCGCCGTCAGCGCGGAGGCCGTCGCGACGCCCACCACGGCCACTGCTCCCGCGGCGCGCCGCAGTCGCGTCGAACCCGAGTGCCAGTACCCACTGTCCATCTGTTCACCCTCACCGATCGCCACGTGCCGGGGCGGACGCCACGGCCGCAGGAAGCTTGCCATGTCCGCGGCGCCCGCGACCCTCGTTTCGAACAACCGTCCAGTCCCGCTGCGGGACGTGCGGTCAGGAGGCCGAACTGCCGAACGGATCCGAGCTGCCCGCGCTGCCGCTACCGGAACTGCCCGCGCTACCGCTGCCCGCGCTGCCGGAGCTCCCGCCGCTGCCGGTGCCGCCGTCGTCGCTTCCCGTCAGCGCGAGCTGGCTCGTGGAGAAGGAGACCACGACCTTCGCGGCGGTTCCGGCGGACGCGAGGGTGAGGGTTCCTCCGGTCGGGACCAGCGACGAGCCGCCCCCGCCACCGGCGGTGCCGCCGCCCCCGCCGTACAGGCCCCCGCCCCCGCCTCCGCCGACACCACCCGCGCCGCCGACACCCAGCTGTCCGGCGCCGCCACCGAGACCTGCGGCGCCGCCGGCGGCCTCGGTGCCGGCCAGGCCGCCGCCCGGCGACGGGGCACCGGCGTCACCGCCCGCGCCGAGGCCCGCACCACCGCCACCGCCCGCGACCAGGAGCCTGCCGGTCAGTGCGGCGAGCCCGTCGTCGAGGGAGGCGGTGCTGACACCGGAGTACCCACCGCCACGGTTGGTGCCGGTACCGCCGCCGCTGCCGACCACGACGTACAGCCTCGTCCCGGGGGTGACCCGGACGTCGGCGTCGACGACGGCACCGCGCCCGCCCTGGGCTCCGCCGCCGGCGCCACCCGTCGCCGTCACGTGCATCGTGTTCACGTCGGCAGGCACGTCGAGGAAGTACTCGTCGATTCCGACGCTGTCATAGGTGCAGCTCGTGTTGCCGACGGTCGAGGAGCATCCGATGCTCCGCGCCGCCTGAGCCGACGCCGCACCCGCACCCATCATCCCGGCCGATGTGCACACGAGGCCGACGGCCGCGGCGAGCCCCGCCACCCGACGCACGCGCACCGATCCAAGCCGACTGCTGACCCGACCCACCATCAACCCGCACCTCACTCATTCACGTCCATGCCGCGGCGGACGCCGTCGGCGGCCGGAAGCATGACATGGACAGCGGTCCAGGTGGGGGCGATTCGGGGTAATGATCTCGATCGTTCGGGTAGCTAGTCTTCGTTGAACCCGCGAAGCCGATTCAATTCGCGCCGTTCACGTTTCGTCGGCCGGCCCGATCCGCGGTCGCGCTGCGGCAGTGCGGCCAGCAGCTCCCGCGGTGGCGGGGGAGGAGTCCGGTCGATCAAGCACAGCGCGGCCTCCGGCGCCCCGACCCGCTTTCGGATCAACCGGGTCACCACGACGATCCGCTCGGTCCCACCGACCCGCACCCGCACCTCGTCGTCGACCCGCAGCAACTGCGCCGGCTTCGCCGAAACGCCGTTGACGCGAACGTGTCCCGCCCGGCACGCGGACGCCGCCGCCGACCGCGTCTTGAACAGGCGCACCGACCACACCCAGCTGTCGAGCCGCACACCCGAGGATTCAGACACGACCGCCAGCGTACCGACGACTCACCACCGACCGAACCGAGCCAGGCTCACCGGACGCATGCACACACTCAGCAACTCCCGGTCCCACCACCGCCCGGTGGCCCGGCGGGTGCGCCGGTCGGTGTACCGGTACTCGTACAGCTTCGCCCGCACCCACCGCGGCGGGATGTCGGGAAACGGGTTGCGGCGCAGCAGCTTCAGAGTGTCGCGGTCGTTCTCGAGCAGGCGTCGCACGAACCCGCCGAACCAGCGGTCCCCGTAGCCGGGTGAGATCGCGGCGAACCACATCAACCAGTCCAGCCGCAGGTGGTACGGCGCGTACTGGCGCGGCCGGCGGTCGGGTGCGCCCGGTTTGCCCTTGAACTCGTACTCCAGCCACTCGGTCGCGGTGGTGACGATCTCGTCGCGGGTCCCCTCGAGAACGATCTCGGTGCGCACCCGGGTCACGCTGCCGAACGCACCGTACGTGTTCACCAGGTGCCAGTGGTTGAACGACGCGTTCATCAGCTGGTTGTGGCCGAGCATGTTCCGCACCGGCCACCAGCTGAGCACCAGCACGCCCACCGTCAGCGCGGCCACCGCGATCGCGAACCACAGTGGGCCGGGCTCGGTGTCGGGGACCGCGACCGGCAGCACCCGCCCGAGCACGGAATCCGGCAACACCGAGCACGCCAGGACGATCGCCAGCCAGTTCAGCCACGAGAAGTTCCCGCTCGCCACCAGCCACAGCTGGGTCACGATCATCACCGTCGCGGCGCCGGCCGCGACCGGTTGCGGCGCGAACAGCAGGAACGGCACCACCAGTTGCGTCACGTGGTTCCCGGCGGCCTCGACGCGGTGCAGGGGCCGGGGCAGGTGGTGGAAGTACCAGCTCAGCGGGCCCGGCATCGGCTGGGTCTCGTGGTGGTAGTACAGGCAGGTCAGCTGTCGCCAGCACGGATCGCCGCGGATCTTGATCAGCCCCGCGCCGAACTCGAGGCGCAGCAGCAGCCACCGCAGCAGCAGCATCACCGCGACCGGCGGCGCCACCGACGCGTTCCCGACGAACACCGCCAGGAATCCGGTCTCCAGCAGCAGCGACTCCCACCCGAAGCCGTACCAGAGCTGGCCGACGTTGACGATCGACAGGTACAGCGCCCACATCGCCAACCAGACGAGCATGCACAGCGGCAGCGGCAGCCGAGCCGTCAGCCCCGCCACCGTGACCGCGGCCAGCGCGGCGCCCGCCCACGCGACACCGGCGTAAAACCGGTCCGTGTAGTGCCAGTGGAAGATGCTCGGCGATCGCCGGAACGAGCTGGCCGCCAGGAAGCGGGGGATCGGCAGCATCCCGTCGCTGCCCAGCAGCGGCCGGAACTGCAGGACCGCGGCGACGAACGCAACCAGGTAGATGACCGCGAGCCCCTCCGTGAAGAGCCACCGGCCGAGGTATCCGACACCGAACCAGTCCATCGCCGCACCCGCATGCCCGATCTCGAGCACCCGAGACGGACGCTACTCCTCCGCGGGCGGGTCGGACCCGGCGACCGACCGGTCAGTGCCGGTGGCTGCGGTCGAGGGCACCGTCCCGGCCGTCGACCGTGCGATCCGGCTCAGCGCGCCGCTTCCCACGCGAACCCGTCCGGGTCGGTGAAGGAACCGGTGTCGCTGCCGATCGCGATCCGGTGCGATCCGGTGCCGTCGGGAGCGACGCCGGCGTCCTTGGCGAGCGCACGGTGCCCGTACAGCGCCAGCTTCACGGGACTCGACGGAGTGGCGAACTCGACGTACTTGCGGCCGAAGCTCTTCGCCACCGCGAGGCCGCGGTCGACGTAGAACCGCTTGCTCGCGGCCACATCCGTGGCACCGAGCAGGAGCACGATGTCGTCGATCTCCCGGGTCGCCGGACCCGTGTCCTTCTTCGACGAGCTCGCGACCTTCCAGATCGTCCCGTCCGGGGCCTGCACGACACCGCCGTAACCCCAGAACGACTTCGTCGCCGGCTTCAGCGTCGTGGCGCCCGCGTCGACCGCCGCGTCGATCAGGCCGCGGGCCGTGGCCGGCTGGGACACGGTCAGCGACAACGTGAACCCCCGGAAGCCGGCAGTCGGCGTGTCGGAGGCCCGCAGACGCAGCTGGGTGTCCAGGCCGAACGCGGTGCGATAGAAGCGGTCGGCGGCGGCCGGGTCGGCGACTTCGAGGGTGATGGAATCGATGGAGGTCATGCCGAACACGCTATTGAGGCTCCGCGGGCGGCGCTTCTCGATTCCTGATCGGTTCGCGGCGCCCAGCCGTCCACCCTCGTTCCGCGAGTCGGTGCGCCGGGAACTCAGCCGAGCGCGTCCACGTACAGCCACCGTCCGTGTTCGCGGACGAACCGGCTGTGCTCGTGCAGGGAGTCCCGCTGCCCGCCGTACCGGTAGTGGGCGACGAACTCGACGGTGCCCGACGAGTCCAGCGGGCCGCCGGCGGTGCGGGCGAGGATGTCGAGTCCCACCCACGTCTGGTCCGCGTCGAGGTCCAGGGTCGTCGGCCGGGTGGTCGGATGCCAGGTCCGCAGCAGGTAGTCGGCGTCGCCCACCGCGAACGCGCTGTAGCGCGACCGCATCAGGGTCTCGGCGGTCGGCGCCTGCAGCGCTCCCGAATGGAAACGGCCACAGCAGTCCCCGTACGTCTCCCCGCTCAGGCAGGGGCAGCGGGAGGTCGGTGCGATCACGCCTTCAGTATGACCTGGGGCCCGGTGAGCCCCCACCGGTCCGCGCATCTACCGGGCCGCGCTCACCGACGACATGTGGAAGTCCGGAATCCGCAACGGCGGCATCGCGGTGCGGGTGAACCAGTCCTTCCACTCGCGCGGCAGCGTCGGCACGGTGGCCCCGGCCTCGGTGACGCGCCGCAGCAGATCGAGCGGCGACTCGTTGAACCGGAAGTTGTTGACGGCACCGACGACGGTGCCGTCCTCGACGAGGTACACGCCGTCCCGGGTCAGCCCCGTCAACAGCAGTGTCGCCGGGTCCACCTCGCGGATGTACCACAGGGTGGTCAGCAGCAGACCCCGCTCGGTGCGGGCGATCATGTCGTCGAGCGTCACGTCGGTCCCGCCGGTGAGCAGCAGGTTGTCGCCGGGAACTGCGACGGGAGCACCGAACTCCTCGGCCGCGTGCCGCGGGTAGGTGAGCGCGTTGATCACGCCGCCGCGGATCCAGTCGACGCGGCCAGCGTCCATCCCGTTGTCGAACACCGACAGCGACTCGCTCGACGCCGAGGTCGCCACGAACGGCGCGTACGCGAGGCCGGGGGCGTGCGGATCGGAGAACAGGGTCAGCGGGATGTCGGTGAGCTTCTCGCCGACGCGGGTGCCGCCGGCCCGTGCCAGCGCGGTGTGGCCCTCCTCGGCGCCTCGCCCCTCCATCGTCCACATCAGGTAGATCATCAGGTCGGCGACCGCGGACGGCGGGAGCAGGGTCTCGTACCGCCCGGCCGGAAGCTCCACCGTCCGGCCCGCCCAGTCCAACCGGGTACTCAACTGCGCCAACAAGTCTGGGACACGTACGTCGACAAAGTCGAGGGTGCCCGCCCCCACCCAGGCGCTCGCGTCGCCGCGTTTGCCGTTGATCTCCACGGATCCGGTCGGCTGCGTGAACCGCCGCCGCACCCCGGTCGTCGTGCCCAGCCACGTCGAGTGCAGCTGGTGATGCGCGAACCCGTACAGCCGGTCGGCCGCCCCGGCGCCACCGGATCCGGCGGCGTTGTCGAACCCGGTCGCGAGCGCGTCGGCGAACGCGCCGAACACCTCGACACCGGTCTCCGCCGGGCCGTCGCCCCATCCGGCGTCCGGGCCACCGGTCGGCCGGATCAGTGCCATCGCGTCCTCGGCGGGCCGGGCGTTGCGGGCGGCGTCCTCGGCGGCCCGCACCACACCGGCGACGGCATCCGGATCGACGCTCGACGAGGTCACCGACCCGACCCGGGCCTGCCCGCCGTCGCGGACCACCGCGACCACCGTCCAGCTCCGCGCCCGCGAATCCCCGTTCGTGGTCATCGAATTGCCCGCCCACCGCAGCGACGTCTCCGCCGCGTCGGTGACGAGCACCATCGCCTCGTCGACGGTGACCAGCGCCAGCGCCTGCTCGATGAGTTCCTGCGCCGCGATCACTGTCCGGCCTCCTGACGGGTGTTGAGGACGTTCACGCCCCGGAACAACGCCGACGGGCAGCCGTGACTGACCGCCGCCACCTGCCCCGGTTGCGCCTTGCCGCAGTTGAACGCGCCGCCGAGCCGCCACGTCGACGGCCCGCCCACGGCCTCCATCGACCCCCAGAAGTCGGTGGTCGTGGCCTGGTAGGCGACGTCGCGGAGCTGTCCGTCGAGCCTGCCGTCCCGGATCCGGAAGAACCGCTGCCCGGTGAACTGGAAGTTGTAGCGCTGCATGTCGATCGACCAGCTCTTGTCGCCGACGACGTAGATGCCGTCCTCGACACGGGAGATCAGCTCCTCGGTGCTCACGTCCCGCTCCGGGTCGGGTTGCAGCGACACGTTCGCCATCCGCTGGATCGGCACGTGGTGCGGGGAGTCGGCGTACGAGCAGCCGTTGGATCGGGTCAGCCCGAGCCGCGGCGCGAACACCCGGTCCAGCTGGTAGCCCACGAGAATCCCGTCGCGCACCAGATCCCACCGCTGCCCCGACACCCCGTCGTCGTCGTAGCCGACGGTCGCCAGACCGTGCACCTGCGTGCGGTCCGCGGTCACGTGCATGGCCGGCGTCCCGTACCGCAGCGTACCGAGCTTGTCGGGGGTCGCGAACGAGGTGCCCGCGTACGCCGCCTCGTAGCCGATCGCCCGGTCGTATTCGGTGGCGTGGCCGACGGATTCGTGGATCGTCAACCACAGGTTCGTCGGGTCGATCACCAGGTCGGTCGGGCCCGCGGTCACGGACGGCGCAGCCGTCTTCTCCGCCAGCCACTCCGGAATCCGCGCCAACTCGGTGTCCCAGTCCCAGCCGGTCCCGCGCAGGTACTCCCACCCGCGCCCGACCGGCGGAGCGAGCGTCCGCATCGTCTCGAAGGTGCCGGCCGCGGCGTCGACGGCGGTCGCCTCGAACTCCGGGTGCAGCCGCACCCGCTGCTGGGTGATCCGCGACCCCGCGAGATCCGCGTAGTACGTCTGCTCCTTGACCTGCAGCACGCTCGCGGTGACGTGGTCGACGCCGTCCGCGGCGGACAGGCGGCCCGAGAACTCGGTCAGCACACCGACCTTGTCGGACGCCGGCACCGTGAACGGGTCGACCTCGTACTCCGACACCCACGTCACGTCCCGGTACACCGGTTCGTCGGCCAACTCCACCGGATCCCGGTTCAGGGCGCGGAGCGCCCGCGCCACCTCGGCCGCGCGGGCCGCGGTCCGCGCTGCGGCGTCGGGCGTCAACTCGGCGTGCGACGCGAAACCCCAGGTGCCGTCGACGATCACCCGCACCGACAGGCCCAGCTCGTCGCCGTCGGCGACGGACTGCACGGCGCCGTCCCGCAGCCGCACCGACTGGGTGAGCAGGCGATGCACCCGCAGGTCGGCGTGAGCGGCGCCGGCCGCGCGGGCGGCGGACAGCGCCGCGTCGGTGAGCGCGGCCAGGGGCAGCGCCAGGAAATCCGGGTCGACGTCGTGTGCAGCCACCCGGTCAACCTAGCTGTTGCGGTTCATGAGGTTAGTGACGCGGTAGAGGCACGTCGGTAGATACGGGCGCGGGTCTCG